>QMMC01000146.1 GCA_003647065.1 Deltaproteobacteria bacterium
TCGACCGGCGGGGACGTCGTCATCGAAGGCACGGTCTGGGGCACCGTCACCAGCATGGGCGGTGATATCGAAGTCGAGGACGGCGGCGTCGTCTACGGCGAGATGGTCAGCATGGGCGGCGACATCGAGGTGAACTCCGGGGCGACCGTGCACGGTCGCATGGTCACCATGGGCGGCGAGATCGAGGTCGAGGACGGGGCATACGTCAGCGGCGGGCGGGTCGGCGTGAACGTCGACGACGCGGACATCTCGATCGACGAAGATGGCAACTTCGACGTGCGTATCGATGCAGACGAAGAATCGAGGGGCTTCGGGGCGTGGCTCGAGGGCGCGCTCCGTGGCGCGGCGAGCCACGCTCTGCTCTTCGTCTTCGGCGTGCTCCTGCTCACCCTCGCCCCGGCGCGCCTCGACGCCCTGCGCCGGACCCTCGTCCGAGCGCCCTTTCGCTCGGTTGCCGCGGGCCTCATGGGCATCTTCGGGGCCGCGGTTACCTGCCTCGTCCTCCTCGTGACGGTGCTCGGCATTCCGGCGGCGGTGGTGCTCGCCGTGATGTCGGTCCTCGGCGGCTACGTCGGCCTCCTCGCCACCGCGTCGGTCCTCGGGGCCGCCCTCCCGGTCACGCAGCTGAAGGGCAAACCCGTCCTTCAAGTCGGCGCGGGGGTCGCGGTGCTCTACTTCGCGTCGCTGGTGCCGGCCCTGGGCTCGCTGCTGACGGTGGTCGCCGTCCTGGCGGGCTTTGGGGCGCTCTTGATGACTCGCTTCGAGACCAAAGCGTTCGGAGACTGAGCGCTCCCAGGCCTTTTTTTGGCAGCTCGGGTCAGCTCGGGTCGAGGAGCGTGCGCAGCAGCTTCCAGTCGTTCATCTGCTCGGCCCAGGGGCGCTGAATGGTCGATCGTGCGCCCGGGTGGAAGAGCGGAACGACGAAGCGCGCGTTCCACCGGTGAACGTGGCCGACGTCCCACTTGAGGGTGAGGTCGTGGCCTTCGATCGCCCCGAGGGACGACAACGCCGTCGCCCCCAGGGGTACGACGATGGCCGGGTCGAGGGCCTCGATGAGGGCGGCGACGAAGTGGGTGCAGCGCTTCACTTCGGCCTTCGCGGGCTTCCTGCCCTTGCCCGCGTCGGTGCGCGGGCTGCAGAGCACGGCGTTGGAGATGAAGAGCTCTGTCCTGTCGATCCCGCTCACGGCGAGCAGCTTGTCGAAGGAGTCCCCCGTGCGGTCGCCCTTGAGGGGCACTCCGGTCGATACGGCGCCGTGGGGTCCGGGGGCTTCGGCGATGACCAGGCACCGCGCCGACTCGTCGCCGTTGGCTGCCGAGAGCACCCGGGGTTGCCCTTCCATCGTCGGGCATCGGGTGCACGACTGCACCTCGGAGATGACCGTCGCGAGGCGGGTTCGCGCCGGGTTCAGCTCCACCATTGGCCTTTCCCCCATCGAACAGAGGGTGTAGCCGTCCGTGGTGGCGGCGCAACGCCATTCGTCGTGAATCGCGGGGGGTGCCGGGTGCCTCGCTCTCGGTTACCCTCTGCACCGCCGTGACTGAAGAACGACCCGACCCCCTAGACCAAGAGCAGCGCGATGCCATGATGGGCAACGCGCGCCCTCGGACGAGCCTGCCCATCGCCCCCGAAGCGCTCCCCGCTCGGCGCCACCTGCCCCTGGCGGACGAGGTCCGGGCGATCGACCGCGCCTACCGGCCGATCTACGCCGTGTGGGAGATCACCCTCGCCTGCGACCTCACCTGCCGTCACTGCGGCTCCCGCGCCGGCAAGGCGCGGCCCGACGAACTGACGACCGAAGAGTGCCTCGACCTCGTGCGCCAGATGGCCGAGATGGAGGTCAAAGAGGTGAGCCTGATCGGCGGCGAGGCGTACCTCCGGGACGACTGGGTCGAGATCGTTCGGGCCATCAAGGATCACGGCATGATCCCGCTCATCACCAGCGGCGGTCGCGGCTTCACCAAAGAGCGAGCCCGGGCCGGCGCCGAGGCGGGGCTGGCGAGCGTGAGCATTTCGATCGATGGCCTCGAGGCGACCCACGACCGCCTCCGCGGCGTCGCCGGCTCCCACGCGTCGGCCATCGACGCGCTGAAGAACCTCCGCGAAGCCGGCGTGAAGGTCTCGACCAACACGCAGATCAATCGCCTGAGCATGCCCGAGCTGCCCGATGTCCTCGACGTCATCGCCGAGCACGGCGGCCACAGCTGGCAGATCCAGCTCACCGTCGCCATGGGCCGCGCCGCCGACGAGCCCGACGTCTTGCTTCAGCCCTACGACCTCATCGAACTCTTCCCGTTGCTCGCCGACCTCAAAGAGAGATGCGACGAGAAGGGCGTGCGCCTCTGGCCGGGCAACAACATCGGCTACTTCGGGCCCTACGAGGCGGCGCTCAAGGGCACCATGCCCCGGGGTCACATGGCGTCTTGCGGTGCCGGCCGCGGCACCCTCGGCATCGAAGCTGATGGCACCATCAAGGGTTGCCCGTCCCTGACGACGACCGAGTGGGGTGGCGGCAACATCCGCGACAACTCCCTCAAAGACATCTGGGAGCGCAGCGAAGCCCTTCGCTACACCCGCGACCGTACCGTCGAGGACCTCTGGGGCTTCTGCCGCGACTGTTACTACGCCGACGAATGCCGTTCTGGGTGCACCTGGACGAGTCAGGTGCTCTTCGACAAGGCTGGCAACAACCCCTATTGCCACCACCGCGCTCTCGAACACCAGCGCGCCGGCAAGCGCGAGCGCGTCGTGCGCGTGAAAGAGGCGCCGGGGCTGCCCTTCGACCACGGCGAGTTCGATCTCATCCTCGAAGACGATCCGGCGGCAGCCGGTGCCGCATCGACCAACGAAGGAGCTTCTTCATGAGTCTCCGATTGATTCCCTGTCCTGGGTGCGAACGACACGTCCGGGTTACCGAGTCGGTCTGCCCATTTTGCGATGGCGCGCTTCCCGCCGTGGCGCCGGTCGAGAGGGCCGAGCTCGCCGTCTCATCTCCCCCGCGGCGCCTGGGTCGGGCGGCGACGTTCCTCTTCGGAGCGGCCATCGCGGGGTCTGCTGCGACGGGTTGCTCGACGTCGGCCTATGGCGCCCCGGCCCTCGACAGCGGCATGGAGGACACGGGCACGGCGGGTGACGCTGACGTCGATGCCGCCCCCGACGCCGCCCCCGACGCCGCCCCCGACGCCGCCACGGACACTGGTACGGCCGACTCGGGGTCCGCCGACGACGGTGCCCTCCCGGACGGGTGACTTTTCATCGGGACGCTTTCGAGAGTATCCTCACGATTCTCGACGATGACGCCGCGCTGAATACCGCGGCCCCACCGACCAAGGAGCTTCTTCATGAGTCCGCGATTGCTTCCCTGTCCTGCCTGCGAACGACACGTCCGGGTGACCGAGTCCCTCTGCCCGTTCTGCGGTGACGCGCTGCCCCTCGCCTACCAGAGCGCCGGCGCTGCGAACCTGCCCACCAAGCGCCTCGGTCGCGCAGCGAAGTTCGCCTTTGGCGCGGCGGTCGCCGGGGCCATGGCGGTCAGCGGTTGCGGTGACGACTCGGCCCCGGCCGACTCTGGCACGGTGACCGACAGCGGGTCCGCGACGGACTCGGGCACGCCGGGCGACGCTTCGCCGGATGCCGCCGACGACTCGGGCATGGTCGCGCTTTACGGCGGTCCTCCGGCGGACTCCGGGGCGGACGCTGGCGACCCCGCCGATAGCGGCATGCTCGACAGCGCCACGGGCGCCCTCTACGGCGGCGCCCCGGTCGACGCGGGCTGACGCGCTCCACGGATTCCGCGGCCGCTCTCCCTCACGGGTGGGCGGCCGTTTGCAATTCCTCAACGAGAAGGCGACGCACCCTCGAGGCCGGCGCCGGATTGGCTGAGCTCAGAACCGACTGCCGACGCCGAAGTGCACACCCCAGACCCCGCCGTCGCTGAAGGCGAAGCCCGCCGGTTCGTCGAGGTTCATGGTGAAGGCGAGGGCCAGGAAGAGGTTGTCGAGCCAGATGCGGCCGAAGAGCTGAAGGGAGGTTTGCACCGGGTCCTCCGACCCGGCGGGCATCCCGCTTGACAGGTAAGCGACGGACAGACCGATGCCCAAGCGCAGGAGCTCCGGGACTACCCACGCGCCGCCGACGGTCCCTTCGACGAAGAGGTGTGTATCCGTGCCTTCGTCGCCGACGGGGATCATCGGGGCGACTGCCGCCTCGCCGAAAACATCGAAGGCCCCGGCTACTCTGTGGCTCACGGTCCCCCGAAGGACCAACGAGAGGCGCTCTGGTGACCAGAGCCAGAGCCGGCGGTTGCCGTGGGTCGCCGCCGATGTCGCGAAGGCGAGGCGCATCGCCGACTGTTGATCTGGGTCGACGTCGTTGGGCACCCAACCCGTCGGCAGGGCGATGTCGAAGGCGACGGTCCCAGAGGTGGCCTCGTGGCGTAGGCGTTTGTGGGCCCCGAGGGTGAGGTTCGCGAATCGGATGAGCGTCGTGCCGGGGTCCATCGGTGCCGAGACGTCCACGTAGCTGAGGGGAATCACGAAGTGCCCACCCCAGCCGTCGGCGATGTCGTAGTGGCCCCGGCCGACCGGCGAGAGGCTGACCAAGTTGCCCCCGGCGGGTTTGCTGACGAAGACCGCCGTCCACAGGCTCATCTCCCCCCGGCCGCTCCAGACCGGATCGTCGCCGGGACGCACCTGGTTCTGAAAGGACAACGGCCCCTCGCGCTCATTGATGGTCTGGGCGCGGGCGACCCCGGCGCCTCCCATCAGAAGGAGCGCCACCGCGAGGGTGCCTGGGCCCATGACGCAACGGATTCGCATCGAGGCGTGGTTAGCACGGGGCAGGGCGTGCTGCTCCCCGCAATGGTGCGGACTGGCGTTAAGTGATGACGGGTGTACCTGGGTCTGCGGGGCTAGTCCTGGCAACCAGGAGATGCGAACATGCGAAGGCTCGTCTCACCGACACTCCTCGCGTTCTGCATCGTACTCGGCCTCTTTCTGGCGAGCGGGACTGGCGCCCAGGTCATTCGGCGGCCGGTCACTCGAGACCTCACGCCGACGACCAGGACCCGAGCGCCGTTGACGGTCCATACGGTCCTCAGCGTCGCGAACCTTCACTGGGCTCGGGGGCAGACGGTCAATGTCTTCGCGGTGCTGCGCAGCGCCCTGCGTCGGCCGGTGACCGGCGCGACGGTTCGGCTCTCGGTCGGTGGACAGGGCCTCTGCACCGGTGAGACCGATGGCTACGGGCGCGTCTCCTGCGACTTCGCCATCCCGAACATGGCGGACCTCACCTATGCGATCACGGCTACCTACGAGGGCGCGGGCAGCCTCGCCCCGGCGACGGGTTCCGGGACCCTGACCATCGCGCAGCCAGCTCACCGCGGTGGGCTCTCTTTCCCCGGGACGCCGTCCATGCAGTTCTCGAACTTCCAAGGCTCCGTCGGGTCCCCCACGCGAATCCGGGTGTTCGTCGCCCACGCCCAAGGGGGGGCGCCCGTCGTTGGTCGCCGAGTTCAGTTCAACGCCAACGGCGAGCTCCTCGCCATCACCAGGACCGATGCTGCCGGGATCGCCGCCATCGACTTCTCCCTTCCGGTGCGCAAACTCGGGCGCCTCTTTCACTCTGGTCCCGGGCCGTCCCAGCCGAGCACCTACATCGGCGGGTTCCAGGCCTGGCTCCTGCCGACCCGGGGCACGACCGAAGCCGTGGTCGCCGCGGTTGCCCAGGGCACCATTCGGGAGTTCCCGGGCCCTTGCTCCAACTATTCGGGAACGGTCGATGGGTACCCGCAGCGCTGCAACATCGAAAACGCGGCACCGGCGAGCATGCGCATGGTCGAGAGGCCTAGCTTCACCGTCCGAAAGAGCCGCTTCGGCCGCGCTGTCGCGGTGAACCCGGGGCGCTACACCATCGAGGCACGCCAGCCACCGAACCCGCCGCCGAACTCCGACTGCAACGCGAGCATGATCGACGTGGCGAACGCCTGCCGGCGCACCTGCTCGCGCCTCGAATACCGCACCTATTATCGCAGCGGATCCCTGGCCGCGTTGCGCGGGCAGACGCCCGCCCGATGTGGGTGGGCGTTGGACCAGGAGCTCACCCCGGAAGACGAGGACTTCCGGCGAGGCCACGACGCCTGCGCTCGGGCCGCCGCGGCGGCTGGGCGCTCCACGTGGAATCACCAGGTGACCATGCACGTCCCGCTCCGCGTGACCGGTCACTTTCAGTTTCGTGATCCCCACACTCAGCGGATCAGCGGCGGCTGGCGCTACAAACTCATCGCCCAGCACGAGTTCCGGGCCATGTCGGCCAGCGTGCCGATGCAGGTGTCCTGTAGGTAGCGGCGCTGTTTTTGCGTCTTCACGGTTGGCCAAACGCAACGCAAAGCACCGGCGAGCTGCTACGCTTTCGCGCATGTTCCGCGTCATACCCTTCTTCGCCGTCGTTGTGCTCTCCCTCGTGGGGGCCTGCGCTGCCGCTGAGCCCACGGCCGACGAGCAGTGCGCGGAGCTGACCGCTTCGATCCGCTCTTGCTACCCGGAGCTCCCCGCCGACGCCGCCTGCACCCCCGAGATCATCGACCGCTACCAGGCCGAGGACTTCGACGCGATGAGCTGCGAGAGCATCGACGCGGCGGGCAAGGCCGACGTCTTTTCGTTCGGCGGCTGCGGCGTGAACGAACACCAGTGCGGGTTCCTCTTCTGCTGCGACCACGGCATCAACTGGGAGCCGACCGGTGACGCGGATTGGCAGATCATCGACATCGTCGACGCGTTTCAAGATGACCTCCCCCTCGACATCGCCGCCGAGTTCGACGGTCTGACCCGGGACGACGTGCTCGATGTCTACTCCGTCACCTACGAGCAGAGTGTCGATGACGGGTTGCACGGCGGCCCCCACCTCCTCGCCGTCGAGCATACGCAGGGCATCGTCGCGGTTTCCCTCGAGGACTTTTTGGCCCGGGTCCCTGCAGACCGCTGGGGCGTCGAGCTCGACCACTACCTCGGCGGCGAGGTGCAGGTTCACGAGACCGATGCCGAGGGGCGCGTCGTGCGTCAGGTCGAGCGCATGGTGCTCAGTCCTCTGCCCATCGACATCCACACGCCAGCCAACGCGGACATGACCAAGGTCGAGCACATCGTGTACGGCGATGACGCGGTGACCGTCTATTGGCGGGTGATGTACTCGGACAACCTCTCGACCGAGACCGACGTCGGCTCCGTGTCGTTCATCCGTCACGGCGTGGACGAGACCCTGGTCGTTTTCCATTCGGCTCACAAGTTGAGCGCTCTGGGCGTGCCCCTGGCCAATTCACTTGCCCGCGCCTCCCTCGGCCCGTTCTTCAGCGACCACGTGCGTCACTACCGCGGCCTCGTCGAGTGATCACCCGGCGCTGACCGGCCTGCCCTCAAACTCCCTCCCCCGCGGGCGCCTCGCTCATGTATGGTCCCCTCCGTGCGCCGCTACGGACCCATTCTGCTCGCCGCCCTCGTCGCCTTCGCGATCCTCGGTGACGGGGCCGTCGCCCGGGCGACCCCCCAAGACATCTTCGGCTTTGGCGCACGGTCCCCGGGCCTCGCGTTCACCGGCGTCTCCTACGCCGACGACTACGAGGCGGCGTTCCTCAACCCCGCGGGTTTTGCCCGGGCGCGTCGTCGGTCCATCAACGTCGGGCTCTCGGCGGGGACCTATCAGCTGAGCCTCGATGGTGAGCGCTACCCCGCCGAGGCGTCCCGGGGGATGACCATCGGTTTCGTCCTGCCTTTGCCCTTCGGCGATGTGCTCGAAGACCGCCTGGTCCTCGGCGGCGGCTTCTTCACGCCCTCGTCGGTGCTGCTCAACGGCACCATCCACCTGGTCGAGACGCCCCAGTTCAACGTCCTCGAGCGCTCCCAGGCTGCGGCTATTCAGGTGGGCCTCGGCATGGACTTCCACGATTGGGTCGACGGCCTGCGCATCGGCGTCTCGGTGAGCGTCGCCGCCGACGTCATCGGCGACATCATCGTGCGCCTCGACGAGACGAACGCCTTCAGCTCGGTCGTCGAGACCCAGTTGGTCACCGCCTTCGCGCCGATCCTCGGCGCGTCCTACGACCAGGAGACCTGGGGCGTCGGGGCGACCTATCGCTTCGAGCTCGACGGCAAGATGGACCTCGCCATCGTCGCCGAGGATCTGCCCATCGAGATCCCCGAGTTCTTCGTCGGGGGCTCGGTGCACTACGACCCCGCGGCCCTCGCCGTCGAGGGGTTCTGGAAACCCATCGACCCCCTGATGCTGGTGCTCCAGGTCCAGACGCGCTTTTGGAACAACTACCCGGGGCCCCAGCGCCAGGTGTCGGAGACGAGTAGCCATCCACCGGACCCGGACTACTCGGTCACCGTGTCGCCTCGGGTCGCCGCCGAGTGGGAGTTCGTGAACCGCCGCGGCCTCGCCGGAGAGCTTCGCCTCGGCTATGCCTTCGAGCCGACCCCGGCCAACCCCGCGGGCATGGTGCCTGCCCTCGACTCGATGGGAATGCCCAATGGCGACCAGGTCGCCCTCCGGTACCTCGACAACCACCGCCACGTCGCGACCCTCGGCGTGGGCTTGGTTTTCGACCTCACCGACGAGGCCCGGCTCACCTTCGACGTGTTTGGTCAGCTCCACGTGCTCATGGCGCGCACCCATGACATCGGCGCGACCGACGGGGCGCCGCCGCTGGAGACCACCGGCAATCTACTCGCCGGCGGCTGGGTCATGGGGCTCGAATACTGATGCGTATTCACCTCACGACGGCCTCTGCTCTGCGCATCGCTCTCTGGGCGACCGCGGCGGCTTTCGCCTTGGTCGCCACTCCGAGTGACGTCAGTGCCCAGGCGATGGACAGCTTTGGCCTCGGCTCCCGGTCGACTGCCATGGGCGGCGCCGTCTCCGCCCACGTCAGTGATCCGAGCGCCAACTACTACAACCCCGCGGGCATCGCCGGCTTCGACGGCGTCCAGCTCATGGCCGGCTACTTTTATTCGATGCCAAACCTCTTCGTCGACGGCAACGACAGCAACGTCGACGACATCAGTGGGATAGTCTTCGGTCTCACGGTCCCCGGCTCCATCGGGCCGGTCAACTTCGCCTTCGGTCTTGGGGGGCATCTGCCCGACGGACGCGTGAGCCGCAGCCGTTCTTTGCCCCGGCGCCAGCCCCGGTGGGAACTCTACGACAACCGCCCGCACCGCACCCTGCTCTCGACGAACGTGGCCGTCGAGCCAGTGCCCTGGCTGCGCATCGGAGGCGGTATCTCCTTCCAGGCATTTAGTGAAAACGATATCCACATCGGTGGCGAGATTGGGCTCCTCGGCCTCGAGATGGACACCGACCTCGTTCAAGAGGTGGATTTCGCCATCAGGACGATTCGTTTCCCGACTGCTGGCGTTCAGGCCGACCCCACCGACTGGCTGAGCTTCGGGCTCAACTACCGCGGGGAGTACGCGCTCTCGAACGAGCTCATCGGAGAGGTCGCGGTGGACCTCCTCACTCCGGGGGTCGACCCCTTCGCAGCCTACGTATTGATCGAGACCGCCTCGATCAACGCCTTCGTCCCGCAGCAGCTCTCCATGGGGACCACGGTCAAACCCCTCGAGGGCCTCATGCTCTCCGCCGAGGTGACCTGGGTGAACTGGGGTTCCTATCAGAGCGCCGTCGGGGCTTCGTCCGTGATCCTCACCATCGACGTGCCGCCGTCCCTCGAAGACCTCATCAGCGTGCCCGACTCGATCACCCCCGGCGTCCCGGTCGCGGCCGAGTTCTCGGACCGCTGGGTGCCGCGCTTCGGCGGCGAGTACACCGAGAAGTTCAGCGAGACCTTCTCCCTGTCGGGGCGCTTCGGCTACGTGTACGAAAATAGCCCGGCGCCGCCGCAGACCGGGTTCACCAACCTCATCGACTCCGACCGCCACGTCTTCAGCCTCGGCCTCGGGACCCGCCTCGGCATGTTCCGGCCGCTGCTCCCCGGGTGGGTCGACGTCGACATGCATTTTCAGTGGTCGCACCTCCCGGACCGGGACCACGTCAAGCAGTCCCCGGCTGACCCCACTGGCGACTACCGGGCCGGCGGCGACATCTTCAATCTGGGCGCTACGGTGAATGTGGGGTTCGAATGACGCGCTCGTTCACGACCGCAATCTCGTGGGGCGCCTTGGTCTCCGTGGTTTCCTTGGTCTTCTTCTTGGCTGCCTGCGGCACGACCGCGCCGGACCCCAACCCGCCGGGAGACCAGCCTCACGGTGGCACCGGGGAGTTCCGGGCCCTGACCAATACCGAGACCGGGATCTCTGGCACTGCCGGTCTCGCCCTCGCGGCGCGCAAAGTCGCCATCGAGTCTGCGGCAGCGCTCCCTGATGGCCCACTCTTCTATGGGTTGGGGGTGCTCCTCGAAGAGCCGCCGGACGAAGACCCGGCCACGCCCGAGGGCGACGTGGACTGGATGGGGTACGAGCCGCGGATCATTCGTCGGGCCGCCTCCCGCGAGGGCGAAGACCTAGGCTTCATCTTTCCCGGCGTAGAGGTCCTCGCCGCGACTGAAGCCTGGGAGATGGGCGAGGTCTTCTCCCCCTGGCCGGTCTTGCTCTCGGACGGCCGCCTCAGGCTCTATTACGCGTCGCCGGGGGGCATCGGCGTCGCCGAGGCGCCCAGCGTCGAGGGCACCCTGGTGCGGGTTGGCGGCGGGCCCATCGTGGCGACGGTGGGCGATGAGATGCCTCGGCGGCCGACCGTGGTCCAGGTACCGGGCGGTGATTCGTTCCTGCTCTACTACGAAATCGGCGGGCACCTCGTCGGCGCGACCTCGACCGACGGGCTCTCCTTCACGACCTTCGCCGACCCCCTCGATCCCGGGGCGTTCGTCCCCCGCGATGACGACGACCCGGCCGAGGTGGCCCTCGGCGGGCCCGGAGCGATCCGCGTCGACACTGGTGTCGGCCGCCAGCTCATACGGCTCTACTTCGAGTCCCGTCGCGCCGATGGGACGCGCTTGCTGATGATGAGCGGGTCCACCGACGGAATGACCTTCGAGCGTTATGAAATCCCCGTCGTCGGCGATGAAGACCGCCGCGACCCAGCGCCCATTCAACTCGATCTGCGCACGACCCTCATGTACCTGCACGGGCCCCGGCAGGTCTCGAGCCGCCAAGGCCGAGGGATCCTCGGCACCGTCGCCCCGCGATCCGTCGAGCTCGTCGCCGAGCCGGACGCGGGGATTTGAAGCGGCTTAGTTTTCGAACACGCAGTGTTCGAAGAGCTCTTCTTTTGTATCGAGCTCGAGGAATCCGGCGCGGCAGAGGTCGACGGCCCCGGCCTCGGTGACCGCTACGTAGGCCTCGCGCGAGATGTCGCCGAGGAGTGGCACGAAGCGGCGGTCTGCGCCGTGGCGGTCGAGGAGGGTATTGACCGCCTGAACGATGCTCTGGGCGGTGACCGACGCGCGGTCATCGAGGTCGCGGAGATCGATCTCGTCGGTGTCGAGGGACTCCTCGTACTCGTCGACGATGGCCGCCACGTGGTCGCCGCAGCGCAGGATGAGGGGGCCGTCGTCGCTTCCGATTCGCTCCATGGAGATCTCGTCGACCTCCGGCGAGAGCGTCGCTAGCGCGGCGGCGATGCCTTTGCCGCTGGTCTCGTCCTGGTCCGTCAGGAGGAAGAAGCGGTCCGAGGCGCAGCGCCGATCGGCCCGGGTGCGGTCACCGGCGCCGCCATAATAGGTGGCCAGGATATCCAGGTGCCGACTCGCTTCGGACTGGGCGGCCCTCGACCCGAGCAAGCGTTGGAGCTCGTCGCCGTCGAGGTCGCCGAGGAGGCCCGCCGCGGACAGCTCGTTGATGAAGCGCAGGTCCTCCGGGTCGGGCGAGGACGTGACCTCCGGGGCGGGGGGGCGACGCGAGGGGGAGCCGTTTTCGTCAGGCTTCGGGGGGTGGTATGACATGAACTCTCAGGTCGCCGGGCGTTTCAGCCCTTCGCGCGGGTTACAGCGCGATCGTACAATGACGGGGGCAGCAAGGCTGCAGAGCGTACCACCGTCGCCAGTTGCCAGGGAAACGCGACGACGGGGCTGCGCTTTTCGATGCCCCGGACGATGATTTCCGCCGCGTCCGGGGCCTGGACCATGAAGGGCATGCGGTGGGTATTGCCCGCCGTCATGGCGGTTTCTACGAAGCCGGGGCGCACGTCGGTGACCGCGAGGCCGGCTTGTCGGAGATCAACCCGGAGTCCCTCGAGGAATGTGCTCAGAAAGGCCTTCGAGGCGCTGTACGTGGCGCTCCGCGGAAGGCCCCGGTACTGGGCCAGGGAGGAGACGCCCACCAGGTGCCCGCGTCGTCGTTCGACCATGCGATCCATGAGCGCGAGGAGGGTTGCGACGGCCCCCTGAACGTTGACCGAGATCACCTCGGCGGTGGCCTCGTAGTCGAGCTCGCCGCTCCAGCGCTGACCGCCGCTGACCCCGGCGTTGGCGACGACCAGGTCGATGCCCCCGAGGTCGTCATCGGCGCCCCGCAACGTCGCTTCGACGCGGGCCGGGTCGCTCACGTCGAGGGGGTAGATGTCGGCCTTGCCGCAGCGGCGCTCGATGTCGCGGGCCAGGTCTTCGAGAGCGTCGCGGCGTCGCGCCGAGAGGGCGACGTGCACGCCGTCTCTGGCGAGGCGGAGGGCGAGGGCGCGTCCGATGCCGCTCGAGGCGCCGGTGATGAAGGCAGTGCGGTAGGGCATGGAGGGCGGGAAGGTGGCGCGGATTGGGGCGTGGCTCAAGGCGAGGGAAATCGGGTCGACGTCAGGCCCGTTGGGTGGCGCACTCGGGTCATTCATCCGGCAACTCCCCGCGCTTCGTCCTGTCGATTTTCAGCGTTCTGCACGAACCTGTGCTGAAACCTCTTTGGGGAACCTGAGCTAAGCTTCCGAAATTGGCTTCCGGGATGGAGCCGCAATGCCGTTGCGGACCCGAACCGATACACGCGGAGGTTCGAGCCTAGGCGGGCTTTCTGCCCCTGCAAGATGTGCCGCCACCGGATCCAACTCCGCGCGCTCGCAGCTTCTTTGCCTACGTTCCGGCCGCGCGTTCCCGCGGCACGCTTGCTGCATTTGTCTGGGCCATGGGCACTTACACCACACTGATGAAGTACGGGACCAAGCGATGGGAGACCCGAGGCTATGGGGGCTCCGCGCCTCAGCGGACCGGCTCTCGGGCGCCGATCGAAAAGACGCAATTCATCTGCGCCGAGTGCCGTCAATACTTCCCGTATGCCGACGACTGTCCCCGGTGCCAGCAACCTCTGATCGACCGCACGGCTGCCATCCCCACCTACCGCTCCGTGTCTGGTACCTCGTCCATGTCCGGATCGCCCGCCATGTACATCCTCGGGGTCCTCGTTCCTGCGGCCGCCCTCGCCTGGATTCCGGCCGTCGAATACACCAAGAGCCAAGTTGCCGGTCCCATCCTAGTCATCATCTTCCTCTTCACCGCGGCCCTGATTGCCCTTCCCATGGGCGCCATGGTCACGGCTTCGCTGAACCGTCGATGGGGGTTCCGTCGTGCCGTACGGGCAGCTCGCAAAGCGGCGCTGGCTCTGACGAAGATGAGCCCATCCGAGCTCCCCGACATGGCCAACGAGCCGGTGCGTGTTGCGGGTCGGATCCAGATCGACGCCACCACGAACGAGGTCTTCGCCCGCGTCGGTGACGAATGGGGAACCGCCCTCCTGCCGGTTCGCGGTCGCATCGAAGCCCGCGTTGCGGATGGCTCCTTCACCGAAGTGAGCGCATTGGAGAGTGGTGACGAAGTCGAGGTCATCGGTATCGGTCGCCGCGCAGCTGCGACCGCCGGCGAGACCTACCGTGCGTGCAAATCCGAGTTCGAATTCGACGCGGACGAGCCGGTGCAGGTATGGGTCACGCGGTCCGGCAGGGCGGCCTCATAGGCGGCCGCTTTGCCGCGGCATGGCGGGACCGACGCCGGCGCCGGCGCCGCTCAGTTGCCCGAAAACACCGCCCGCCGGGCCCAACCTCGAGCCCGGACCCGCCTCACCTCGTCTTCACGGCGTTTCCCCATTGACACCCGTAACCGCTGGACTACTTCCCTTTCACCATGACCTTTCGCGTTCTACTCCTCGAGAGCATCCACGAGCTGGCCCGTATCAACCTCGCCGCCGCCGGCATCGAGGTGGAACTCATGGACGGTGCTTTGACCGAATCCGAGCTCGCTGCGCGCCTCAAAGGCGTGCACGCGGTGGGCATTCGAAGCAAGACGCAGATGACGGCGGCGGTCATCGAGGCGGCCGACGATCTGATGGCCATCGGTGCGTTTTGCATCGGCACCAACCAGATCGATCTCGACATGGCCACCGAGCGCGGGGTCGCGGTCTTCAACGCGCCTTTCAGCAATACGCGCTCCGTTGCCGAGCTGGTGCTCTCGGAGATCGTGATGCTCTCTCGCGGCCTCGCCGACCGCAGCCGCGAGATGCACGTTGGCCAGTGGCGCAAGTCCGCCAAGGGCGCCCGCGAAGTCCGCGGCAAGACCCTCGGCATCATCGGCTACGGCCACATCGGGCACCAGATCGGCATCATCGCCGAGTCCTTCGGTATGCGCGTGGTCTTCCA
>QMMC01000147.1 GCA_003647065.1 Deltaproteobacteria bacterium
CACCTGCGCGGCCGATGCTGATTGCGGTGACGCCTTTCACTGCCGCACCGGGGCCTGCGTGCGTGGGCTCCGAGGCGACCTCGGCTCAGGCTGTGTGGCCAATGACGACTGCTCCACCGACGCGCCCATCTGTGCGGCCCGAGGGGACGTCAGCTGGTGCACCGGGACCTGCACCGGAAGCTGTGAAACCCCCGGCTTTAGCTGTTTGGATGTCGGGTCCACGAGTGTCTGCGCGCCGGACAATGGCCTCGTCGGCGAACCCTGCGCGGTCTCCGCTGACTGCATCAGCGGCCTCTGCGTCGATGCCGGGGCGGGGCCCGTCTGCTCTGAAGTCTGCAGTCGTGATCGGGCGTGCGCCGCGGGATTCGAATGCATCCGGACCGCCGATGGGGTCACCAATGTATGCGTTGCACCGGCGCCCGCGCCCAGGGACGGCGGAGGCTGCGCCGTTTCCCCGGTAGGACGTCGCCGGGGCACGCTCCTCGGTTTTACGCTCTTCGGTTTCGCATTCCTTTCGGCATTGCTTCGTCGTCGGCGCCTCTGAGCCCTCCTTGAGGTAACCTTCGGGGGCATGGTGCGCCGTCCACTCCAGACCTCCCAGCTCCTAGAGAACTCCCCGCTCTCCCGGGCCCTACCGATCTTGGCGGGGACCGCTCTGGTCGTCTTCGGGCTCGCCGGGTGCAACGACCTTCGCGACTACGATGGGGCCTGGTCCGGCAAGGTCATCGGAGACAACACCCCCGACTTCATTCTCAGCGGTTTCCCGGAGGGGACCGAACTCGAGATCCGCGACTTTGCTGCACACCCCGCTGCCGGACCGCCGGGGTTCATCACGACCCGCGGCTACGACGCCTTCGACGACACGCCCCTCGAGATCATCGCGCCCCTCGAGCACGACCTGCTCAGCCAGTACGACTTCCCGGGCATGGGCCGCGTACGAAACTACATCTACGCGACTAGGCCGACGACGGGCCCCCTCGTCGGTCGAGATCCCATGGTCTTCATCTCCCTCATCGACGACGATTCCCTCGAGGTGCGCGTCATCGTCGGCAGCGGCGACGAAACGACCGGCGGCCATTTCGGGCTGTGGTATCTCGGACGCCAGTGACCCACCCATCGACCGCCCAATCGACCGCCCAATCGACCGCCTGGATGACCCCATGAACGTGCTCGGAATCGAGTCGTCCTGTGACGAAACCGCTGCTGCCGTCGTTCGCCCCGATGGCGAGGTCATCTCCGATGTGATCGCCAGCCAGATCGCCGAACACGCGCCCTACGGGGGCGTGGTGCCGGAGCTCGCTTCGCGGGCGCATCTCCGGGCCATCCTGCCGGTCATCGAAGAGGCGGTAGCCGAGTTGCCGCGAGGCCTCGACGACATCGACGCGGTAGCCGTCACCAACGGTCCTGGACTGGTCGGGGCGCTGCTCGTGGGGTTGTCGGCGGCGAAGGCCATCGCCTGGTCCCGGGGCCTGCCCATCGTTGGCGTCAACCACCTCGATGGACACCTCCTCGCCGTGTATCTGCGTAGGGGCGACGATGACCCGCCGCCGCCGCCGATGCCTTACGTCGCGCTCCTCGCCAGCGGCGGTCACACCGCCCTCTACGAAGTTCGCAGTGAAGAGGAGATCCTCCTTCTTGGTCAGACCCGTGACGACGCCGCCGGCGAGGCCTTCGACAAGGCCGCCAAGCTCCTCGGCCTCGGCTACCCCGGCGGCCCGGTCATCGACCGCCTCGCCCGCGAGGGCGACGGCCTCGCCTTCGATTTCCCCCGGCCGATGGCGAAGAAGGGGAACATCGACTTCTCGTTTTCGGGGCTGAAGACGGCGGTCGCCTATCACGTCAAGGCGCACGGGGTCCCGGAGGACGACGCGGCCCTCGCCGATGTGTGTGCCTCGTTTCAGCACGCGATCGTCGAGTCTCTGGTGACCAAGGCCCTCGCGGCGTGTGAGATGACCGGCGTCCGGCACCTGGTCCTGACCGGCGGGGTCGCGGCGAACAGCGGGCTCCGGCAACATGCCCGGGACGCGGCCGTGAAGGTTGGGGTGACGGTGCACGTGCCTCCCTTTGCTTCGTGCACCGACAACGCCGCGATGATCGCCTACGCGGGGGCCCGGCGCCTCGCCCGGGGAGAGCGCGACGGCCTCGACATTGCGCCGTTTTCTCGGGCCCCTGGGCGCAAACGCGGCAAAATTCGCGACCGGTGAGGCTCCCGTGAGGCTCCCGGGGGGGGAATATTAGAGCGGAGATCGGGACCTCTCGCGGCGAGGGAGCTATGCTTCCCTTCATGCGATCTTATATTCCCCTTCTTCTTGCCACGTCCCTCCTCGCCTCACTCCTCTTGGCGGGCTGCAGCGACGACCCCGGTACCACGACCATGCCGACGGATGGCGCCCGCCTGGTCGCAGTCTCCGACCTCACCCAGGCGCTCCGCTTCGATGACCGGACCGACCTGACGGTCCGCTACGAACAAGCGGACGGGACGGTCGTGAGCGGTGCCTCCCTCGACTGGGAGATCGACGGCTTCGCCGGGGACTCGATGATCGAGGCCCGGCAAACACAGACCGACGGCGCGGGCATGTCGACCATCGGACTCACCGCGGGCGCCGCCCCGGTAAGCTTCACGGTCCGGGTGACCCCGCCCGTCGGCGATGCCCTCGAGTTCCAGATCGCGGTCACCGACGAAGACTCCGGCTCCATCCGAGTCGACATCGGCTACACCGGCTCCGGCGCGGCGCCCTTCGACACCTACGAGGCCTTCCTCTTCGACGGCACGCCCTGCTCGAGCTTCGACCCCGCGTCCTTGCCGACCGCCCTCATCGCGGCGACTCCCGTCACGCGCCTGAGCCAGAGCCCCGGCTTCGTGCCCGTCGCGGTGGGCAGCAACTACACCGTCGCCGTCCAGGCCAAGGAGGCCGGTACGGTCACCGGCTTTGGCTGCACCGCGGGCATCGCGGTCACCAACGCAGCCGAGACCCGTGTCGGTGTGGCCATCGAGGACATCGAGATTCAGCTCATCGTGGAAGGCATCTACGAGCTCGAAAACTCCTTCGATTTTGCCGAGGGGCTCCCCGGTAGTGTGCGCAAGGGGGTTGATCTCATCGATGAGCTCACCGACGACGCGAACATCGACGGGAACGAAGCGACGATGGACTACGGGCAGGACCCGGGCGCCTTCCTCGTGGACTTCGCGATGCGTGAGACCTGCGCTTGGGAGTGCCGGTCGGGGGAGGACTACGACACCTGCTCCGAGGACAACCACCGTCAGGGCGACATCAGCGCTCTCTATCTGCAGAACTTCAGCTCTTGGGACGGCGCCGAGTCGCGCTTCTTCAGTGGTTGTGCGGCGTGGGAAACCGCGGCGATCCCCGCTCAGAACCTCATCAACAACCAGGTGGCGATGGTCCTCCCGGATTCGGTCACCACCTGGAGCGTGATCGCCGGCGACCTCGCCCGGGCGATCAACCAGGCGCGCTTCAGCTCACGGCTGACCGTCGACCAGCCTTCGGACGGCGCGGCGACCTTCATCCACGAACTCCTGGACATGAAGGTCACCATCCACGACCTCGACGGCGTCGCCCACGAGCGGTCCTTCGACGTGCTCGCCGCCGGCCTCGGCTCTCGCCCGCGGAGCTCCGAGATCATGATCATCGTCGACGGCAACCGCGTCGAGCTGCCGATGCACGGCTTCGACCTCGATTTCGGCGTGCTCGTTCGCTACATCTACGTCAACGAGATCCTTCCGCTCCTCGGCTACACGTCGAGCGCCGACATGCTCGCCGATTGGATCGACTGCGACTCGGTCGGTGCTTCGCTTGCCAGCAGCGTCGGGATCTTGTCGGCGATGCAGTACGCGGACGCCTGTCGCACGGGCCTCACGACGGCGGGCACGTTCCTCGATGTCGGCGTCGATGGGTTGATCGGCGCCGAGGGCGTCCTGACGCTTCAGGGCACGGCCACCGCGGGCAACCCACTTCCGGACGGCACCGCGACGACCCTGACCAGCGGCATCTGGATGGGCGGCTGGGGCGAGGCTTCCGGCGAGTCGGGGGACGTGGGCGGCACGTTCACCGGCATGCGTCTCTAGAAATCGTGGGCGATCACGCTTCCTGATCGATGCGGGCGATGAGTTTCGTCGCCCCCGTCCGGAAATCGTCGGCTGGGGTCAGGAGGCTGACCACCAGCCAGCCGTCTTCGAAGTCGTAGAAGTAGCCGGGCTGTACCAGGACGTCATCGGCTTCGAGGATCCGGAGGGCCCAGCTCTCGTCGTTGCGAGTGCGCGGTACCCGGAGGCAGGCGTACCAACCGCCCTCGACCTTGGGCACGGTGATAGCGGAACCCTCGGGGATCAGCGCCCGGAGGGTCTCGAGGTTGGTGCGGGTCCGGGTGCGGATGGCGGACGCCGTGTGTTCTCGTCGCGCGAGCCAATGGGGGAGGGCGAGCTGCGCTGGAGTGCTCACCGAGAGGTAGGCGTCGGCCACGACCTCGAGGCGCTGGAGGAGTGGCTGCGCGAAGGCCTCGTCTCCGCCGACGAGGATCCATCCGGCCTTCATCTGCGGGAGTCCGGCGAGCTTGGACAGCCCACCGACCACGACTCGGGGCCGCTCCATCGAGAACGCCGTCTCCCGGGCAGTCGCTGCCCCACCCTCGAGGGGGTAGGTGTGAAAGACCTCGTCGACCACGATGGGCACGTTGGTGGCGTCGAGGGCGCGGAGGTCGTCGGCGTCCAGGTACGACCCCGTGGGGTTGTTGGGGCTTACCGCCAGCACGGCCCGGGCGCCGAAGCTCATCGCCTGCCGAACGGACGCCGGGTCGACGTAGAAGCGGCCGTCGAAGCGCAAGTAGTACGGCGACAGGGCGACCCCTTCGAGCTTCGTGAGGTGGGCCAGGAGCGGGTAACTCGGCTGAGGAGCCAGGACCCGGTCGCCGGGATCGCAGAGGACCTTCAAGAGAAAGCCGTAGGCCTCGCTGGTCGAGGCGGTGATGACCACGCGCCCTGGGGGAACACCGAAGGTCTCTGCGACGGCGTGTCGCGCCCCGCGAGTGCCGAGGCTCTCTGGCGCGTACCGGAGCCCGTCGGCCGAACGGAGGGGTCCGAGCACGGCGTCCTGGTCATAGGGCAGGCCGGCCCGAGTCGGGTTGCTCACCGTGAGGTCGGTCGGGGATCGCCCGGACCGCCGCGCCTCTCTGACCGCAGCGGTCAGCGGGTTGTCTTCGCCGGCAAAGGCGCTGCGCCGCGACCATCGCATGGCCCCACTGTGGCCCCATTCAGCGGGCGGTGGTTGGGAATTATGCCTTCGGACACAACCGGTGGGGGGCGGCTCCGATAAGGAGCTAGTGTGGGATGCAGAGTCACGGGAGGGAGTATCGCGACGGACCGCGGTTTCCTCGCAAGGAAGGAGGCCGAAGGAAATGCACCGCATTTTCGAGGTTTCCCGACGCCGCGAGGGAGCCGTGGAACGAGCGAGAAACCTTCCGTGGCTTTGGATCCCGCACTAAGCTGCCCCCGGCGCGCCCATGGCTGACCAGGAAAAAACCGAAGAGCCCACCGCCAAGAAGCTGCGCGAAGCGCGCAAGCGGGGGGAGGTCTGGAAGAGCCGTCAGGCGACGTCAGCCGGTATTCTGCTCGTCACAGCCGAGGTGCTCTCGTGGACCGGCGAGAGCGCCTTCGCCAAACTCGAAAGCGCCTGGTCCATCGCCGCGGCTGCTTTCGGCGGCGGCCGAGGTGCCCTGCTCCCCGCCCTCGAGGCCAGCGCCAGCGTGACCCTGTCCATCATCGCCCCCATCCTCGCGGTTGCGGTCATCATGGGAGCCTTCATCCAGGTGCTCCAGGTCGGCCCTCTGCTCACCCTCGAGCCCATGTCTCCGAAGCTGTCCCGCCTCGACCCGATAGCGGGGATCGGGCGCATCTTCTCCCAGAAGAACTTCGTCGAGCTCGCCAAGTCGCTGCTCATCGTCCTGGTCGTGACGATCGTCGTCTACATGACGCTCCGGGAGTCGCTTCGGGGGATCGTCGGCCTCGCTCGTCAGGATGCCGGCGTGGCGCTTTCGGCGGGAGGCACCCTCGTCGTCCGCCTCCTCGTCCGGGTCGGGCTGGCGATGGCGGGCATCGCGGTGCTGGACGTCTTTTATCAGCGCTGGCGCTATCGCCAGGACCAGATGATGAGCAAGCACGAGGTCAAGCGTGAGTACAAGGAGGCCGAGGGTGACCCTCAACAGAAGCGTGAGCGTGAGCGGGTGCACCGGGAGGTCGTGGCCCACGGGGTCCTCGAGGCGGTGCGAGACGCGGATGTCCTGGTCGTGAACCCGACCCACCTCGCGGTTGCGCTCCACTACGATGGGGACGGAGAACTCGACGCCCCCGAGGTGAGCGCCAAGGGCAGGGACGAACTCGCCCAGCGCATGATCCGCGCCGCCGAAGAGGCGGGGGTCCCGGTGATGCGCGACATGCCCCTGGCCCGTGCCCTCTTCGAGCTCGAGGTTGGCGTCGAGATTCCCGAGCGCCTCTATGATGCCGTGGCCATCGTCCTGCGCACGGCGTGGGACGAGCGTGGTGAGGAAGTCGGGAGTCCATGAGCGGAACTCTCTTCCCAGAGATGGAGCAGGCGCGCCGAGCGCAGGACGCACAGGACGCGCAGGACGCAGACGACTCGAGTCGGCGTTACGTCGAGGTCGCCGTGCCGGTACCCCTGCGCCGGGTTTTTACCTATTCGGTCAAGGGGGACCTCGCGGCCAGTCTCACCCCCGGGTGTCGAGTGGCCGTGCCGTTCTCGGGGCGGAAGCTCCCCGCGATCGTACTGGGATTCCGGGACGAGCTACCGGAAGGGGTGAAGCGGGTCAAGGCGGTCGCCGGGCTCCTCGAGCGAGAGCCCGTGTTCCCGGAAGAGCTGCTTTCGTTCTTGCGAGCGGCCGCGGGGTACTATCTGCACCCCGTCGGAGAGGTGCTCAAAGCGGCAGCCCCGGCGGTCCCGAAGGACGCGCTGAAACGCCTCGCCCGTGATGGGTTCCTCGGCCCCGGGGATTCGCTCCCGGGGTTGGCACTCACCACCCGCTCGATGCTCTTCGCGCGTCGCACGGCACGGGCGACCGACGACCTGCGCCTCGGAAAGCGGCAACAGGCCGCCCTCGACCTCGTAGGCGGTGCGGACGAGGTCGACCTCGATGCGCTGCGCGCGGAGGTCAACGACCCCCGGGGGGTCCTCCGGGCCCTCGAAAAGAAGGGCCTCGTCGTCACCGAAGAGCGCGAGGTCGTAGCCGACCCCTTCTTTCGAACCTTGGCTCCCCGGGACGCGCCGCCGGAGCTCAACGAAGCCCAACTGCGGGCCACCGCCGCCATCGTCGATGCCCTCACCCTTCGCGCCGCCGACGGGAGCGAACCTCCTGTGCCGGGGGACACGACCCGGAGCTTCCTCCTCCACGGGGTTACCGGGTCGGGCAAGACCGAGGTCTATCTCCATGCGATAGCCGAAGCCCGGCGCCTCGGCCGGGGGGCCCTGCTCCTCGTCCCGGAGATCGCGCTCACCCCGCAGCTCGTCGCGCGCTTCCGGGCCCGCTTCGGGGACGACCTCGCCGTGCTCCACAGCGGCCTGACCGTGCGTCAACGCGATGACGCCTGGCGGGCGCTCCGGGCCGGGGTGGTCACCCTGGCCATCGGGGCGCGCTCGGCGCTCTTTGCCCCCGTGCCGAACCTCGGCGTCCTCGTCGTGGATGAGGAGCACGACTCGTCTTTCAAGCAGGAAGACAACTTCCGCTACCACGCCCGGGACATGGCGCTCCTCCGAGCGCAGCGGGCCAACGCGGTCTGCATCCTGGGGAGCGCCACGCCTTCGATCGAGTCGCGTTTCCTCGCCGAGGACGGACGCCTCGGTTACCTCTCGCTCCCTGAACGCGCCACGGCCCATTCGCTCCCCACGGTCGAGGTCGTCGACCTCTCGCGGCATCGGAAGGGGCCCTCGGGGCAGGCGCTCATTTCGGCCCCTCTGCATCGGGGCCTCGAGCGGTCTCTCGCCGAGGAGAGCCAGGCCATTCTCTTCTTGAACCGCCGGGGCTTCGCGCCGAGCGTGCGCTGCACCAGCTGCGGTGAGGTCGTGGAATGTCCGGCGTGCAGCGTGGCTCTCACCGAGCACAAGCGCGCCGGGGTCCTTCGCTGCCACTACTGTGATTTCGCCTCGCCCCCCGGAGAGGCGTGCCCGTCGTGCGGCGCCCTCGCCCTCGAGCGCATGGGGCTCGGGACCGAGAAACTCGAGGAGACCCTCGCCGCCGTGTTCAGCCCGGCTCGTGTCGGCCGCCTCGATCGGGACACGGCATCCGGGGGCGGCGTCGAGGAGGTCCTCGCGCAGCTGCGCAAAGGCGAGATCGACATCCTCGTCGGCACTCAGATGGTCACCAAGGGGCACGATATCCCGAACGTCACCCTCGTCGGGGTCGTCCTCGCGGATCAATCCCTCGCCTTCCCGGACTTCCGCGCGTCCGAGCGCACCTTTCAGCTGCTCTCTCAGGTCGCGGGCCGGGCCGGGCGCGGCGACCTCCCGGGGCGGGTCGTATTCCAAACCTTTCAGCCCGACCACCCGGCGGTGGTCTTCGCGGCTCAGCACGACTACGACGCGTTTTACCGGTTCGAGCTCGAGGCTCGCCGGGAGCTCGGCTACTCCCCCTTTTCGCGTCTGGTCGCCGTGCGCGTCGACGCCGGGGACGACGCCCGAGCCCGGGAGGTCGTCCGCATGCTCGCGGACCGGGCCGGCGGGCACCCCGCGGTCGAAGGCGGTGCGGTGCGTCTCCTCGGTCCCGCCCCGGCGCCGATAGAGCGGCTCCGTGGTCGTTACCGTCACCGTTTTCTCCTTCGCGGGGCCGACCGCCGCGCCCTGCGCCAGGTCGCGGCGTCCGTTGCGGCCCGTATCGACGAGGGCGTATCCCCCGCCCGGGCAAGCGTGGACGTCGACCCGGTCTCGATGCTCTGAAGACCGTTTCAGCGTCGTTGGATGGGCCGTTCCAGATTCAGGAGCGGTCGTTTACTCTTCGTCCACCGATGGCCGTCCCCCGTATCGATATCGTCGACCCGAGCGCCGAATCCCAGGCCCTCGTCGAGGTCCTCCGCGCTCGCGGCTTCGAGGTGGTGGCCCGTACCATGGCGTCCCTCGGGGACGGCTGCGATGCGTCCCTCCTTCTCCTCGCCGGGGATGCGGATGGTGCCATGGACGCGCTCGAGGAACTGCGTGCGCGCGAGCTGAAGATCCCGGTCATCCTTCTCGGCCGCCCCGAAGAGGACGAGGGCCCCGAAGTGACATCGATTCGCCACTTCGACGCGGATGCTTACTACCCGCGTCCGGTGCCCATCGACCGGGTGGTGCGCAAGATCGAGACCTATCTTTCGCCCCCCGAGACTCACCTCGCTCCGGTGTCGTCGACCGACCAAGACCAATACGAAGACGAGGCGGAAGCCCCTCGGGAGCCTCGACTCACGGACGTCGAGGGGAGCCCTCCCGATGCTGCCGAGGAACCCGATGCCGACGAGGACCCGGACCTCGTCACTGGGCCGCGGGGCGCCGGATGGAGTCCCCGGGAGCGCACCGTCACCCTCGGCGAGGGAACCGCGTCGGACGGCTCGATGGACGGGATCTTCGACGACGGCTTCGACGCCGACGACCTCAGCGAGGCCTCTGAAGTGACGGGAGTCACGTTCAAGGAGGACATCCTTTCGATCGAGGACGCCGCCGCGATTCACGATTCGGACGATCCGGTCTCTCAAATTGCGCGGCGGGACGAGCCTCGCCGCGATTCGGTCCGGTCCACGACCGAGAGCGCGGCCGTGCTCTCGCCTCGCCTCGCGAAGATCTTCAGCGAGGCCGACCGTCGCATCTTCCCCGATTCACCGGCCCTCGACCTGGACCTTCCGGACCATCAGGAGTCAGCCCGGGAATTGGTGCCCGATGATCTTCTCGAGGTCGTGTCGTTGCCCACGGAAGCCCGCGAAGAAGACCCCCTCGAGGCATTCACCTACGTCGGTGTGCCACCCGAGCACGTGGACGCACCTCTCCCCATGCCTGAAGCCGCGCAACGCTACCAGCGCAGTGAATACACCGCGGACGAGGCGCCGTCGCCGCCCCGTCCGGTCCGCACCGAGGCCGGGAGCCTTGGCGATTCATTCGGGCCGGGGCGTACCGAAGCCGGCGACTTCGGAGAGCCGTCCCGGCCGGCGCCGACCTGTCTGCAGCCCGAGCCCACCCAGCATGGTGCCGTCGCCCCGAGCGATCCCCAGGCGCGTACCGGCGAGCAGACCCACGACCACTTCGTCGAAGACGATCTCGAGCAGGTCGGCGTGGCCTCTGAAGAAGAGGTCCTGCGCATCCTCTTGTCTGTGGCCGGCGCGAACGCGCCGGTCGATGCTCGCTTCGAGCGACCCGATGGCTCGGTCGTGGAGTTGAGCGTCGCCGGGGGACGCTTGACGCGGATCTCCGGGCGCATTCACGCGCGGGCCGTCGAAGAGCTGTCTCGGCAAGGGCGCATCGACGAGGTCCCCGTGGAGGAAGGCCGGGCCTCCGTCGTCCTCGACGGACGCGTAGCGGCAGGCATGCTCGGGCGCTTCGAAGCGGACCGGCTTCTCCGGCGCGTTCGTGAAGCAGAGATTCACGATCTCATGGCTGAGGCGACCCTCAGCTACGACGTCACGGCCGCGAGCGCGCTCCGAGGCGGGGACCCGGGGCTGCTCTCGATGCCCCTCGCTGTGGTGATCGCCGAAGGGGCACGACGTCGGATCAGCGCTGCTCGCTTTCGCCAGCTCATGGGCGGCGGGGCGCTGGTCATCGACGTGCGCAAAGGCTTCGGTGCGTCTGCGGCGCGCCTCGGTCTCGAGCCAGAGGTCGCTCACGTCGTCGAGCGTCACGACGGAGCAGACCTCGATGAGTTGCTGGGAGCCGCTCCCGCGGAGGAGGGCCTCGCCGGAGTGCTTTACGCATTGTGGGCGGTCGGCGCCGTTGGTGTTTCTGCTGGTGCTGCGGATCGCACGGCGGCCCGGGACCCCGCAGGCGCCGTCCGGGCGGTCATCGAAGCGGCGTACGCCCTGGCCGAGGACGGCTCCTACTTCGACGTGCTCGGGGTAACTCCCGACGCCATGCTCCGTGAACTCCGCGCCGCCTACGTCGATCGGCGTCGAGAGCTGCGCCAAATCGACCTCGATGCCCACGCCCTGACCCGTCTCGGCCCGGAGCGTCGGGATGCCCTCGAGGTCGTCGAGGAGGCCTGGGAGGTTCTCCGGGACGATGGGGTCCGGGCTGCATATCGCCGCGCTTTGGGGCTCTGAGCGCCGAAATCCCTGGTTTTCTAGCCCTCGTTCATCCTAGGCCCCGCCCCTAACGGTCGACGAGGCTCCTTGCCGGCGGCGCCCGGGGTCATTATGAAGAGGATCCAGACTCTCGAGATTCGCGGTCATGTCCATTCGCACCATCCTGCACTACCCCGATAAGCGCCTTCGCATCACTGGAAAGCCAGTGAAGGAGTTCGGTCCGGAGCTTCACCAGCTCCTCGATGACATGGCGGAGACCATGTATGCCGCCCCGGGGGTTGGCCTCGCTGCTCCTCAGCTCGGCGTTGCCCAGCGCATCTTCATCATCGACATCGCGACCGGCGAGGACGAGGCGAGCGAGTTGCGCGTCTTCATCAACCCCGAGATCGTCGAGACCCAGGGCTCGGTCGTCTGGGAAGAAGGGTGCCTCTCCTTTCCGAGTGTGCACGAGGACGTCGACCGTGCCGAGTGGGTGAAGGTTCGCGCCTTCGACAAAGACGGCCAGGAGTTCGAGCTCGAAGCCGATGGCCTCCTGGCGATAGCCATTCAGCACGAGAACGATCATCTCGACGGTAAGCTGATGATCGATCACCTGAGTCTGCTCAAGCGCCGCCTCGTTCACCGAGCCATGGCCAAGCGCGCTGCCTCAGACCGAGCCGCCGAATAGCGGAGAGCCTGGCCGTGTCCCGACCCCGCGCCATATTCTTCGGCACCCCCGAGTTCGCCGTGCCTTCCCTCGAGGCGCTCCTCGAGGTGGCCGACGTCCCCCTCGTCGTCACCCAACCCGACCGCCGCTCGGGTCGGGGCATGAAGCAGAAGGCCCCCCCGGTGAAGGAGCTCGCCACCGCACGTGGAGTGCCCGTGCTCCAGCCGACGAAGGTGCGTGACGGGAACCTCGCCGCTCGCGTGCGCGACGAGGGTGTCGACGTGGCGGTGGTGATCGCCTACGGGCGCATCCTTCCTCGTGCGGTCCTCGACGCTCCTCGCCTCGGGTGCGTGAACCTCCATGCGTCGCTCCTGCCTCGGTGGCGTGGTGCGGCGCCGATCCAATGGGCGATTGCCCACGGCGATGCGATGACCGGCGTATGCCTCATGCAGATGGACGTAGGCATGGATACGGGGCCGGTCCTCGCTCGGGACGAGACCCCGATCGACGCTGACGAGACCGCCGGTGAGCTCTCGGTGCGCCTCGCCCAGATCTCGGGGGCTCTCCTGCGCCGGGAGCTGCCCCGCTTCCTCGCCGGTGAGCTCTCGCCGGTCGGCCAGGACGGCGCCGCGGCCACCATGGCGCCGCTCCTGAAGAAGACCGATGGGCTCCTGGACTTCGATATGAGCGCGAGGCAGGTCCACGACCGGGCGCGGGCCATGAATCCCTGGCCCGGTGCACATACATCCCTCGCGGGGCGTCGCGTGAAGGTGCACCGCACGGAGGTCACCGCCGAGGGAGGCAGCCACGGCGCGCCGGGCACCGTCGTCGTGGCCGACAAGGGGGGCATTGGCATCGCATGTGCTTCCGGGATCGTGTCCTTCCGAGAGCTCCAGCTCGATGGCAAGCGTCGCGTCGACACCCAGGCATTCCTCGCGGGCAATCCCCTCGAGCCGGGGACTCTCTTCGGCGGATGACCATGAAGATCTACACGAAGACCGGAGATTCGGGGGAGACCGGGCTCTTTGGTGGGGCCCGGGTTTCCAAGGACGCTGCGCGGGTGGAAGCCTACGGCGCTGTCGACGAGCTCAACGCGGTCGTGGGCCTCGTGCGCAGCGAGGGCCTCGACGACGACCTCGATGCCCTCCTCGAGGCGATTCAGTCCGAGCTCTTCGACGTCGGCGGCGAGCTGGCGAGCATGCCGGACAAGCAAAACAAGCTCACCGTCCCATTGATTGGCGAGGCCGAGATCGGCGAGCTCGAACGCGCCATCGATCGTGCGGACAGCGAGCTCCCCCCCCTGTCGACGTTCGTCTTGCCGGGGGGCACTCGGGCGGCGAGCTTGATGCACCAGGCGCGAACGGTCTGTCGCCGCGCCGAACGGCGCGTGGTCACCCTACGTGGCGGCGAAGAAGTGCGCGGGGACGTGGTTCGCTATCTCAATCGCCTGAGCGATCTTTTTTTCACCCTGGCGCGTCTGGTCAATCATCGTGCCAACGTTGCTGACACACCGTGGAAGGGTCGTGAACGCGCTCCATCTTGAACCGTATTCGAGATCGCGGTTGACCACCTAGAAGGGCATCCCTAAGCTCAGTTTAGTCCCTCTGTTGGGAATCGAGAGGTAGAGCACAAAGAATCCCTGACTCTAAGAAACCGGGAGACACTTCTCGGTCGTGGTGTGCAGGCCCGGCAAGCATCACCGGGACGCCTAAAGCGATCGATACCGTCGCCCACCTGCCACGAGGCAGGGTTTCAACTGCTCAACTCTTCGACCACAGCGGTAAGGACAATTCGAGAGCCGGCGCTTCACGTGTCGGTTCTCTTTTTTTAAATCGCGGGGGTCGGTCGCGATGACGGCGTCGTGATTGGACGCGGGTGAGCGCGATGACGGCGTCGTTGTTGGACGCGGTTGAGCGCGATGACGGCGTGGATGTTGAACGCGGTTGAGCGCGATGACGGCGGGGGTGGGGGTGCCTCCAGCTCCAGGGGCTTTGGACGCGGTGGTCCGCGCGACGCTTTGCATGAATGGTAGGGGTGTGATCTGGATTGACGGCGCGCTTGGGGGTGCCTCCAGCTCCAGGGGCTTTGTTGCGCGGTAAGCGGAGTTGGCGCTGTGGTTGGCGGGGATAGTGTCGCGGATGGCGGAGGATGCTCGGTTGCCGGACGCTTTGACTGTCGCGGGAGGCACCCCCAAGCACGCCTGATATTCCTGAGCAGAGCCAACTGTCGATGAAATGGTGGTCTCCGGTGACCTTGTTGGTGGGGGTACTAACCGGGGATGATTCCGGTCCCGGCAGGGGTCGTCTGCTCCGCTCCTAACATTCGCAGTCGCCGGAGGATGGTCATGACGGCGCTGGGATCATTCCGTACCGCATGGTGTACGTGGTTGCGCACGGGCCTCCGCCGCCACCCCACCGCCGGAACCTCCCACTCGCACAGGGCGTACCGCCTTTGATTTGGGGATGGGCGAGGCGGCCCAGCTGTTGGCAACGGGATGGAGGGCGCTGATTGCCGATATGAAGAGAAACGGGTTTGGAGGGCCTGGCGCACCTGGACGAAAATTCGCTTCACAACAGGCCAGTTGTGCCCATCGAGAAACCTACCCAGTGAGCCCGCCTCGCGAATGGAAAGGCGTCTCACTCAGCGAGCGTCACGAGGTCCCGAAGGTGGGGTGGATGCGGAGGCCCGTGCGCCC
>QMMC01000148.1 GCA_003647065.1 Deltaproteobacteria bacterium
CACGGGATTCGTCTGCGGGACGCCAGAGTACATGGCCCCGGAGCAAGCCCGGGGAGAAGAGCTCGACCAGCGCGCCGACCTCTACGCGGCGGGGTGCATGCTCTACCAAATGCTGACGGCGTCGTTGCCGTTCACGGCGGAATCGGCGCTCGGGATCATCACCAAACACCTCACCGCCGTGCCCATACCGCCGCGGGAACGAAAGCCCGAGTGGAAAATCCCCCGCGCCCTCGAGCGGGTCTGCCTGCACGCCATGCGCAAGGACCGGGACGAGCGCTACCCCGATGCACCGTCGATGAGCGAAGCGCTCAAGCTGGCCGTACGCAGCCTCGGGGACGACGCGGACCTTCCCCTCGGCTCGTTCGAGGCCCAAGGAGAAGAAGAGCACGCCCGCGACGAAGACGAGGATGGGGACGACGAGGAGCTTCCGGACCGCGGATTCGTCTGGGCGGCTCTCTTGGTCCTGCTGGGTGCCGCGGCGATAGGGCTCGCGCTCTACAGCGCCGACGGACAATCCACGACGGGGAACGTCCCCCGGGGCGCCACTCCGCCGCTCGCCGGGGACGCCACGGCCGGATTGCTGGGCGGAGCAGGAAGCGACGACGGCGGCACCCTACCCGACGATGCCGCTGCCCCCGATGCCGACCGGGCCGGAGACGCCGCGGCCACGGCGGTTGCGGACGGCGCCGCGGCGGCGGCCGATGGTGGAGGGAGTGACGTCAGGGACTCCGCGCCCATTCGCGTGCGACGCCCCGACCGGGTGCGCCGCCCCACCATGGACGCGGACCCGCCCCGAGACCCCAGCGAAAGTCCTGGACAGGTCGCCTACCGCGAGGGACGCGAGCTCTTCCTCGCCAACGACCTTCGCGGGGCGGTCAGTCGCTACGAGACCGCCGCCCGGCTCATGCCGAGGAACTCCCAGGTTCAGAAAGAACTGGGCCGAACCTACACGCGCATCGGCGAGGTCTCACGAGGCAGAGACGCCTACCGCCGCTACCTCGAACTCAACCCGAACGCCCCCGACCGCGCCATCATCGAGCGCCAAATCGGCCTCGGCCAATAGCCGGCAGGCTTCTAGGTGGTCATTTCGACGCGGAGGAGCTGCTTGCCCAGGAACAAGTAATCCCCGTGGGTGAGCTCTTGCTCGGTGTCGATGCGGTAGTAGGTGCCGTTCTTGCTGCCCTGATCGGTCAACGTGAACGAGCCGTCTCCGGCCATCTCGATCTTGGCGTGGTTCCCGGACATGTAGATGTCTTCGGGGAAGTTCAGGTCGCACTCTTCCCGGCCGACAGATCCGGTTTTCTCGCGAGCGCAGAAGACCATCCCGTCCGCGCCGCCCTTGAGCACCTGGATGATCCGGAAGGGGCTCGGCCTCTTGGGCGAGCTGTAATAGTAAGTCTGGTCGGCTTCGGGCCCCGAGGTGTCCTTCGGGGTCGCGTCGAGACGAAACACCTCGTCGCCGCAGAGGAAGAGGTCGCCGGGCTTGATCGGGACCGACTGCCGGACGCGAACGTACACGCCGTTCTTCGAGCCCTCATCACGGACGACGAGCTTCTCGCCGCGGTAGATGAAGTTTGCGTGACGCGGGCTGAGCCACGCGTCGTCGGGAAAGAGGATCTGTGCGTCCTGCCGTCCCGCGACGTGCTCCTGCCCTTGGAGCAGATAACTCAACCCATCGACGCCCTGGTCGCCGCGGATGAGGATCAAGCGAGCCTTCCCCGGCGCCTGCATCCCGCCGAAGAAGTCGACCTGGAGATCACGAACCTCCTTCGGGACGGTCGCGCCGCACGCACCACAGAATTTGTGGCCCGACGGCACAGGGCTCGAGCACTGCTTACAGACGTAATTGCGCGCTTGCTCCATCAGTTCCTCTTTGGTCAGCGTTGCCGCACTTGCTGCGGCAACCTCCGGGGCCTCGGGGGCGACGACCGCGGCCACGGCAGGTGCCGCAGCTTGGGGTCGGGGATCGAGAGACAGGTCACCGCCACAGGCAGGGCAAGCGCCCGTGCCCATCGGGCTGAACGTGTCGCACACGCCACACGCAATCCCGATGCCTTGTCCCATCGCTCCCGAATCACCCCTTTTACCCGAACAATCTTCAGGATTTGTAGGCGAACCTCGGCCCCTACGTCAACGAATCCCGGTAGGTTCGGTCCACGTCGGCCGAGATCGCGCGACAATTGCGACTTCTCGGGGTGGTCGGACGATGGCGAAGGTCACTGGGGGACGGATCCTGCTCGTGCCGCGGCGCGGACCGAGGGCTCTCCATCCTCCCGCGCCGCGCGGGCCAGCGCCGCCCGGGAAGCCGCTCCCCCGAGGGAGACCAGGGCCCTCGCTGCCGCTTCACGAACGAAGGCATATTCGTCGTCTCGGAGCGCCGCCTCGAGGGCCTGGCGTCCGGCTTCGACGCCCATGCGCCCGAGGGTTCGGGCCGCCATGGTGCGCACGGCCCAATCCCCGTGACCCGACAGGATCGCCGCGACCCGGGGAACAGCCCCGGCATGCTGGGTACCGAGGGAAGCGAGGGCGGTTCGCTGGACCGCCGCTTCGTCGTCTTCGAGGGCGCGGGAGACCGCAGCCCTCGCGTCGGGTTGATCGAAGCGGGCGAGGAGGGCCACGACGCCGCCGCGAATCCGGGGGTCCGGGTGACTCGCTGCTCTCAGGAACTCGGGGACTAGGCCGAGGGCGATCGCGGAGAGCTCCTCTTCGGCCGCGTTTCGTTCGGCGTTCGGCCAGTGCGCGAGGTCGTGGGTGAGGGGGCCGAGGGAGATGAGCGCTGCGCCCTCCCCATCGTCTCCGTTCCCGCGGAGCACGTCGAGGGCGGCGCCCACGCGCTCGACCGGCCCCCGAAGGGCATTCGATGCGGCCTCGGTGAGTGCGTCCCGGGAGACCGAAAGGTCGGTCGGGCCGAGCGCCGCGGGCCCCGTCTCGAGGACGATCGAGCGCACGTATCCCGCGGCGCTGCGCCCCTGTGGGAGCACGGCGAAAGGCGTCGCTGCCCCCTCACCTTCCCCCGCGAGGTCGTGCAGCCCGTGGGCAGCAGCGCGGCGCTGCCGTGGGTCTTCATCGAAGAGGGCCTCCGCGAGGGCATCCCGGGCCACCTCGTCCCCGAGCTTGCCGAGAGCCCCTGCGGCAGCAACGGCGACGATGCCGGTCCGGGTTCGAAGCATCACCACCAGTGGCTGCGCATAGGCCGGATCGCGGAGCTCGCCGAGGGCCCAGGCGGCCGCCGCCTGGACGTAAACGCTGCGGTCGGATCGCAGGAGGCCTCCCAAAGCCTCCGCCGACGCGCGGTCGCCGGCGCGACCTAGGCCCAGGGCCGCAAATGCGCGCACGCTCGGATCGCCCCGAGAGAGCAGGCCGCGCATGGCGGTCACGGCTCCGCGCCCCCCCATCTGGGCCAACCCCCACCCGGCGACGGCGCGGAGGCGACGTTCGGGCCCCTCGGCGATGGCCAAGAAGCGCTGTGCGAGGTCCGGGGGAGCGATCGCGCCGGCGGCGATGAGAGCCGCGCTGCGCGTCGCCATGTCTCCGTCGCCCTCCGCCACGGCTAGGAGAGGCGCCGCCGCGTTGTCGTTGCCGAGGTGCCCGAGGATGGAGACCGCGACGCGCCGCTGAGCGGGGTCGTCATCGGCGAGGGCTTCGAGGAGGGGCTTCAGGGCGCGAGTACCGAGGCGGCGAAGGTTCGCCGCCGCCTCGGCGTTCTCGACGCCCAGACCGCCGCGCAGAGCTTCGATCCAGGGCGAGGTGAGTCCGTCGTAAAGCTCCACGACGAGCTTCCGGTAGACGGGCCGCCGGGGATGCCCCAGGGCGAGAGGGAGCAGGTCCCCCTCGAGGGCCTCGAGGGTCCCGTCGCCGAGGTGGATCTGAATCGAGGCCCGGGCGGCCCTCGCGACGAGGTCGTCATCCGGGGAGGCGCGGACGACTCGGCGGAAGAGCTGGTCGGCTTCTGGCAACTCCGCCCGGGAGAGGTGAATCTCCGCCAAATCGAAATACGTTGGAAAGAGGCGCTCGTTCAGCTCGATCGCTCGCCGGTAACTCGCCATCGCCCGAGCATTGTCTTGGCGGGCCCGGTAGAGGTCACCGAGGCGTCGATGAGCGGTGGCGTCGTCGGGGGTCCGGGCCACGGCCTCCGCCGCATACCGCACGGCGTCTTCGTCGCGGTAGAGCGCCAAGGAATGCTCGGCCATGCGGGTGAGGTAACGCGGGGCCCGGCGAGGGTCGGCCTCGACGAGGCGTCCGAGGACCTCGATGGCGCCCGCGAGGTCACCCCGACTGGTCCGGACCCTCTCGAGGACCAGCATGCTCTCCACGTCCCCTGGCTCGAGAGTGATGATGCGAGAGAGGACCCGCTCGGCGTCGGCAGCCCGGGCCGGCCCCGAACGCCGATACGCCTCTGCCAAAAAGCGCCCCGCCTCGACATCCGGTGGCGCAGCGCGAAATCGCAAGCGCAGCTCCGCAATGCGCTCCGCGAGCCTCCGGGATCGCGCCCAGATACCGACGATGCGCTGCCGCGCCTCCCGCTTGGCGGCACGGTCGTCCCCGGCGAGGACCAGCACCCGCTGCCACTCGGTGACCGCGTCGTCGTTGCGACGCATGCGCTCGAGCGAGTTCGCGAGGCCCCGGACGTAAGGCAGTTCGTCGGGGGCGAGGCGCACGGCTTCGCCGTATTCGCGAATCGCCTCTTCGAGCATGTCATGATCCGCATAGACCGCACCGAGGGCCGCGTGCCCCTCGGCGCGGTTGTTCACGGTACTGAGGATTCGACGCCAGGTCGCGATGGCCCCCCGTTGGTTCCCCGCTTCGAGCTGCTGGGCTCCGAGGGCCACGAGATGAGCCGGGTCGTTCGGCTCGATGCGCGCGAGGTGGGCGATCTCCCGAGACGCGAGCTCCTCCTCCCCCCAACGAGAGTAGAGCTCTGCTATCGCCTGATGCACGGCCGGCTCCCGGGGGTAGCGTCGGCTCGTCTGAGCCGCGCGCCGTAGGGCTTCGTCGCGACGTCCGACTTGCATCAGCAGGTTGGCGAGCTCGACGACGAATCGTGGCTCCCGGGGGGCACCGCGAATCAGGGACTCGTACTCGCGGATCACGTCTTCGATGCGACCGGAGCGGCTCAGGAGCTGGATGACCCGCACCCGCGTATCAATGTGGCGCGGCGACCGGGCCAGGGCGCGCCGGTAGGCCGAAAGGGCCTCGTCCTCGTTGCCCAGCTCGTCGTGGATGCGCCCAAGCAGCTCCTGCACCTCGAAACCCTGACCGCGACGCGCGAGTTGGGCCGCGAGCTCAGGGAGGCGGTCACCGCGGCGGTACGCTTCGACCAGAACGTCGTAGATTTCGACCCGCACCCCCGAGGTCGGGCCGGCGAGGCGCAGAGCCCGCTCGAGGGTCTGGATGGCAGCGTTCGGATCGCCGGCGGCGAGCTGGGCCTCTCCCATCTCGCGGAGGATCGGCGGGAGAACCCGATTGTCCCCACGCAGCCTGGTGATGACTCGCTCGTACTCGGCGACCGCCCGCCCGTACTGGTCCCGCGTCACCAGCGCTCGGGCGTACTCCGTGAGCAAGTAGACGCTCCCCCGGGCACCGCGGACCAGGCGCTGGTAGTACCCCCGGGCCCCATCCCAGTCCTCCATCGCGAGGGCCGCGGCGCCGAGATGGCGCAGGATCTCTTGCTTGGCGGTGTCCTCCGTCGTGCGCTCGAGGGCGAGGTCGTAGAGTTCGCGGACGCGAGCGTGGGCTCCCGCGGTCAGGGCCAGCTGGGCCAGAGAGACCAGGGGCGCCGCCTCGTCGGGACGCAACTCGCTCGCGCGCTGATACGCCGCCTCGGCATCGCCAGCGCGCCCCTGAGCCTTGAGCACGTGACCGAGGATCATGCGCGGCGCGTAGGCCGCCTCGTCGGTGGCGAGTCGTCCTTGGATCTCGCGCACCAAGTCGTCGATGTTTCCGTCGCGCTCGCGGTAGAGGTCGAGGAGACGCTGGAACGCAAAGGTCTCCCTGGGGTCTGCCTCGAGGACCGCGAGGTAGCGCCGAATGAGCACCTCGGTCCGGTTCGCCGCATCTGTCGCGGGGCGGGCGTCAGCCCGAGGGCGCGGTGCCCCGGTCCGTGCCCCAGTCCGTGGAGGCCGACGCCGCATCGACGGCCGGGTCTCCCGCGACGGCCGCGACGGCCGGTTAGGCCGCGTGAGGCCCCAGTCCTGCGCCACCGCACCGGGAACCGGCGCGAAGAGGGACAATGCGAGGGCAACGGCGAGACCCAGCGTCAGTGGTCGGGGGAGGACTCTCAAAGGGACCTGCTAATGATAGCTCACACCCGACCCTGGGGCCGAAGTTGCCGTTGGGTTCCCATTTGTACCTATATCCCGATGGTCCTACGTTCGGGCGCCGGTTCCCATTCCGGCCCCGACCAATCAGGCAGACGATGACGCAAGACAAGCCCCTCGGAATCCTTTTCGACCTCGACGGAACCCTCCTCGACAGCCTCGCCGACATCGCCCGGGAGATGAACGCGATCCTCGCCGAGGACGGCCTGCCGACCCACGATCACGACGCCTATCGCTATTTCATCGGCGGTGGAGCCCGGCACCTCGCCCAGCAAGCTTTGCCCGAGAATCGGCGGGACCAGACCGAGGCGTACCTCGATCGATTCGAGCGCCGCTACGGACAGAACCTCGTCGTCGAGACAGCGCCCTACCCGGGCATCCTCGAGCTTCTGCGAACCCTCCGGGACCGGCCGATGCCGATGGCGATCCTGAGCAACAAGCCCCACGACATGACGTGCGCCCTCGTCGACCACTTCCTCGACGAGTTTCCCTTCGTCGCCGTCGCGGGAGCGGTCGACGGCGAGGTGAAGAAGCCCGATCCCTTGGCCGCGGCGCCGCTACTCGGGGCCCTGGGCCTCCCGCCGGAGCGAGTCCTGATGATCGGCGATACGAAGACCGACATGCTCACCGCCCGGGCGACGGGCATGCGCGGCATCGGCGTGACCTGGGGCTTCCGCGACCGCGCCGAGCTCGAGGAGCACGGCGCCGAACACGTGATCGACTCGGCGCCAGCGCTTCTAGACCTTCTCTAGAGCGCCGACCCTCGAACGCCTACCGCGGGCGCTCAGCGCCGACGGCGCCGAAGCGCCACGGCAGCCAGGACCACCGCGAACGTGGCGCCCAGGGGCCCACCGGCCCCCCCGCTTTCACTCGGCGGCGCCGAGACGCGGCAACCGCATCCACCGCCCCCGACCTCACCGGGAGTTCCACCGTCGCCGCCGCCGTCGGCTCCTCCGTCCACTCCCGCATCAGGCCTCGGAGGAATCGGACACTCGATGGCCGCCGGGGCCTTGGTCGGCGTGCCGCCGTTCGAAAGAGGCATCTCGTAGTTGCCCGTGTTGTGGTTGTCGTGGCGGTACTCGGGCCAGGACTGGGTGGTGTCGACGGGTGCCGTCGTGTTCCACGCGAACATGTAGCCGGCGCGGGTCGTCACCACGATTTCGAGGAGGCCGTCACCGTCGATGTCTCCCCCGGCCACAGCCGAGGTGATCCAGCCACCGGTGAACTTGGGGAAGCCCTCGGCCTCACGCCCGCAGGCATCCCAGGCGCGCACCGAGTAGCCGGCGGACCCGGTGACCAATTCCGGGTAGTCGTCGCCGTCGACGTCGAACACCGTCGGGTTCACGAAGAAGAGGTAATCTTCGATGGTGTGGGGGTACCCCGGGAGTTGCTTCCCGGTGGTGGTGTCCCAGGCGCCGAGCTGATGCTCGAAGGGCACGTTGGCAAAACCTCCAGCGAGGTTGAGACCAAGCGCGAGACCCGCGCCGCCGGTGATGAAATCCGGTCGCCCGTCCTGGTCGAGGTCCCCGAAGGAACCCGCCGCGAAGGTATTGAGCAGCGGCCGGTCCGATGCGTTGGTGACGTTGCTGAGAGCCCCGAGGGACGCCGCATCGAGGACCAGAATCGGCACGCCATCGAAGCCGCTGTCGCGCGGCGGCTGGATGCCGTCCCAGATGTAGACCTGCCCCGCCTGGCCGGCGGCGGCAATGTCCGGACGGCCGTCATCGTTCACGTCGGCCATGGCGACCGGCGAGGTGATTCCCTCGCCGATGAAGGGATAGAAGTTCACGCTCGAAATCGTGATGGGCCAGTTGGCGTGGTAGGCGCCGCCGGCGTGGTTGTTCCCATCACCGTGGATGAGGTGCACGGCCCCGCTGTTGCGGTCGTCGCCGACCTCGTTGGAGCCGATGGCGATATCCGGGATGCCGTCGCCATCGGCGTCACCGACCGCGGCGGTCGTGACGATGCGACTGGGCTGGGCGTCGGCGGCCATCACCCAAAGCTGCGGCGCGACGATCTCCACCGGGAAGCCCGGCTGCTGCGACCCATCCGCTCTGAATACGTAGACGTTCCCGTCAAACGCGGGGATGACGATCTCGAGCTTGTCGTCCCCGTCGAAGTCGATGAGGGTCGGCGCCGCGACCGTGCCCCGCTCGATGGGCGAGTCCGGGTTCATCGGTCCCATGCGCAGGGGGTCCCCACTGAGCACCTCGGGCAGACCAACGGGAAAACCGGTAACGAGGGTGCCGTCCGGACCGTGGAAGGCGTGCACGTCACCCTCGGTGGTCACGACGATGATTTCGAGCGTTCCGTCACCGTCGAGGTCGCCGACCGCGGGCGCGTTGAGAATGACCGAGGGATGAAGGTCGGCGGTCGGAATCGCGCCGGAGGTATATGCCGCCGAGCCCAAGACGTTGTTCGGGTCGGCTGGGTCGTGGCCTCGCAGAAGTCCGAGAGACAGTGGGTATCCGGAAACCTCGGTGGCGTCGTTGCCGTTGATGGCGTGCAGGAGGCCATCGGAGTCGACATAGATGATCTCCAGCATGCCGTCACCGTCGACATCAGCGAGCTTCGGCGAAGACTCGCCGCTCGCCGCGGGGTAAGGGTCCGCGGCGTTCCGCACGCCGAGGGCCATCGGGAAACCGGGCACGAGGCTCGTGTCGCGGACGATGTTGAAGACCCGGCGCCCCTCGGCGACGACGTCGCCGCGAGCATCCGCGTACTTCGCCGTGGCGCGGATGCGAACGGTGACCGTGTATCGGTTGTGGATGCCCCCGGTGTCCCCGTTGTCGATGGTGAGGCTCGAGACGTCCCAGGTCGCGAGCTCGCCGTCGATGGGCGCGGTCTCGCCGACGCCCATGGCGAGGGTTTCCCAATCGCCTTCTTCCGGCTCGATACCCCGGGCCCACTCGACGACGTAGTCGAAGGCCGGTGCCCGTCGCGCATCGATGTGCCCGCGAATCGACACGGTGGGCTCCTGATCGGGGTAGACCACCCGGAACCAGTCCGGATAAATGATGTCCACCTCGGGAGGGATCGCGCCCGAACGCACCGCCGTGGTCGCGTTGTAGGTATTGACGCGACCATAGCCGAAGCGCTGGTCCCAACCCTCGCGGCTCGGATACCAGCGGCGGTCGAAGGGCACGTTGTCGGGGCGACTCTCCGCGACGTCGATGTCCTGGGCGGTCATCAGGAGGAGCTGTCGCATCTCCTCGGCCGACAGGGTCGGGTCGAGGGGCCCACCGGGACGGTCCGCCGCGATGGCGGCCGAATACACGACGCCAGCGATGCCCGAAGTGACGCCCGTCGCCTCCGAAGAGCAGCCGGTGCCCGGGGCGCTGAGGACCAGCTGACCGCCGTAGTTCGTGCAGTTGTTGTACGCGAGGTAACTGTCGGAGTTTTGCGGGTTGCCCCCGGCATAGGTGATGGCGTGCACGTAGAGGGTGTGATTCGCCGTGCCCGGGTAGTTGTGGTGGTAGCTGTTCTCGTCCGCGGCGCTGGCGACCACCAGCACATCGTTGGCGTACGCGTAGTCGTTGGCGCGGCGCATGAACGTGGTGTTGTTCAGGGCGCCGAGGGCCTCCTGGATGACGCGCGCCCCCGAATCGACGGAGAAGACGACGCTCTGGGCGTAGTCCTGGGCGTCGACGATGAAGCTGTCTCCGGTGCGCACCATCAAGACCCGGCAGCCGGGACACTGGCCGATCGAGCCGCGGCCGTCATTGCCTTCGGCGGCGCTCCACCGCGCCTCGCCGGTGCCGTGGCCGAAGCGGTTGTCGTCCTGGGGGTCGTTGTCGTCGGCGTAGGTATCCCAACCCGAGATGTCGTCGACGTAGCCGTTCGAGTCGTCGTCGGTGCCGTCGCTGCACACGGTGATCAGGTCGCCCGGGTCGGCGATGCCGTTCATGTTGCCCGCGCTATCGAGGGCCGTGGTGATCGCCGCCGACTCGGCTGCGTTCTTGCCCGAGAACCAGTCGCGCATGGTGAGGTAACCGTCACCGTCGATGTCGATCGGGTCACCGGTGTGGCCGGCCGGGGCGACCGGTAGACAGTTCACGTCGAGGCCCGCCGCCTCGAGCTCGGTCTGGTTGATATAGTACTGGTTGATGAGGTCGAGCTCGTCCCACTTGATACCGCTGTCGAGGACAGCGAGGATCACGCTCTGGTCGCCGATCGAGTGCTGCCAGGCCATATCGGTCCAGGTGCCCGAGCCCATGGCGACCTCTTCGGCGCGGAAAGAGTCGCGGGAGGCGGCCTCCGCTGGGGTCCACGACCAATAGTTCCAGTCGCCCCCGGAGCCGTTGCCCCAGCAGACGGACCCGCCGGTGCATGACTCGCCGTCACCTTCGATGTCGTAGCCGAAACCGGGGTCGTCGGGCCAGGTGGCCGGGTTCCGGAGGTCCTCGGGTGTCACAGCGCCGGTCGGCGGCCAGTTTGGGTTCTCGGCGTTGACCTCTGGCGCGACCCACGCGGCGAAAAATGCCACGAGGGCTACGGCAATCCAATTTTGGCGACGCATCAACTAGACCTCTCTGTAAGTACGGACGGGGCCGGCTCAGCTCGGCACGCAGAACCCACCGATACAACTCGTTGCGGTGGGACAATCGCTGGGGATACCACAGGGCTGGCGGCAGGTTCCGGGGATGGGCATGCCTCCGTCGGCCGCCTCGCCAATCCCTGCGCACTGGCCCACGGCGGGCGTCGAGCCGAGGGGCACGCACTCCGCATCTTCGAGGCAGCGCTTGCCATCCACGGCCGCGATGAACCCGGTGCAAGAGCCGACCCGCGGCGCGCACCGGCCGTCCGAGCCGCAATCGAGGCCCGGCTCGCAATCCGACGTAGCGGAGCACGCCCTCACGCAAACCCGCTCGGACTCTCCGTCACGCGTGATGCAGTCACCGTAGTCCGTTGAATCCGTCGCCGTGCAATCCCCGTCCACGTTGCAGGGCGAGCAGTCGCGGGGTTGGAAAGTAGAGCAACTGCCGTATGCGATATCGCAGACCGGCGCACCGGCGGAGCAGGTGGTTCCATCGAGGCACTGCACGCACACCACGCCCCGCGGATGGCAGACCTCGGGGGCCTCGCAAGCAAGCTCTGCGCAGGGGTCGGTCGGCCCGCTGTCCATGGGACCGCTATCGGGACGCGGCCCCGTTCGCGGAACGCAGGTCCCGTCGATGCACATCTCCGTGGACGAGCATTGGGCGTCCCCCATGCACGCGGCGTAGCCCCGTCCCTGCAGGCAGACTTCGCCCGTGGGACACGGTCCGAGATCCGCCGTCGTGGTCCCGGAGGCGTCGCCGCCGGCGTCCAGTCCAGTGGAACCGGACGAGCACTCGAGGCCCGAATCGTATTCGAGGGGGGGGAAGACGGGCGGATCGCTGCTGCAGGCAGGAGAGAGCAACGCGGTCAGCGCGACCAAGAACAAGAAAAGGGAAGATCTCACGGGAGGCACACTCTAGCACCAGGGCAGAGGTCACGTCACCGCCACGCCCAGAAGCCCAATAAGCCCCGGAAGCGAGCTTCCGTAATTTGCCGCGAGGCACTAACCTCCCGGCCCCATGACCACGCTCCACATCGGAGCCGTCGTCGAGCGGCCGCCCGGACCGAAGTATGCGGAGGCCCTCGCCTACGCCGAGCTCGCCCCCCGCGCGCCCTTGCCACGGCCCAAAACTCTGGCGAAGGTGCCCCGGACCCTTCCGGACGACTTCGTGCTCAACCTCACGGCTCCTCCCTCGTGCACGACCTCGAAGGCCGGGTCGCTGCGCATGAACGACGAGCTGCGTAAGTCGATCGAGTGGCTCGGAGGCGCCGCCCAGGCCCTCGGCGCTCGGGCGATCGTGGTACCGACCGCCAGCGATGTGCGGACCGGGCCTCGCGATCGCGACCGCCTGACCGCGTACTTCGAAGCCCTCCAGGAAGCCGCCCCCGGGGTGCAGCTCGCCTGGGAGCCCGGCGGCCTGTGGGAAGCCGAAGACGCCCGCCCCTTCGCGGATGAACTCGGGCTGATCTACGCCTTCGATCCCCTCGAGGTGCAGGCCACGCCGGCCCAGGCCGCTTACTTTCGGGTTCGTGGCATCGGCGCACGGTCCCGCCTCGGCGAAGGCACGCTCACGGCCGTGGTCGACGCAATCGAGGCCCTCGGCGAACCCGAGACCGTCTACGTCTCGCTCATCTCGCCGCGCTCAGTCCGTGCAGCCACCCGACTCCGCCAGCTCGTGGCCCTCTGAGAGGCCACGGCGGTGACCGTGCTCATCGGCCGTCGCCTCCGTCGCATCGACCTCCCCCATCGCGATCTTCTGGCTCTCACCATCGGCGGAGCAGGGGGACAATCGGTTCTCGTCTATCGCCTCGATGGCTCCCCCCGGGGCGCCGGCGTGGTCGACGATCGTCCACGCGGGGACCCGGCCAACGCGTTTACCCAGCGGCTCAGAAAGCTGGTCGGCGGAGCTGTGATCACCGATGCGAAGACCGGCCCGGGGCATCGCGTAGTGCTGACACTTCGCCGGGGCGATGGCGCGAAGACGCTCCTCCTGCGCCCGGCCCGAGACGGCGGTGTCTGGGTTCTCGACGAAGAGCTGCGCTTGCTCGCCGCCGGGCCTGGGGGGAGAAGCCCGATCAAGGCGGGCACCGTCGTTGCCGAGGATGTGCAGGCCGCATGCGATCCGTTGGACGACGACGCCCTCGAGGCGCGGGGCCCGAGCTTGGCCGAAGGCGTCGACGCAAACACCCTCGATGCAGAGAAGGGGGCCCTCGGCAAGCTCCTCGCCCGCACCGCGAAGCGCCTCGCTCGGCGCGCCGATAAGATCGCAGCAGAAGAGGCGAGGGCCGACGAGGCCGACCCGCTCCGAGCCGACGCCGCCCTCATCCTCTCCCACTTGCACGCCTACCGCGACGGTGCGGACTCCCTCGAAGTGCAAGACTACGGGAGCTCACCGCCGACGCGGCGAACGATGCCCATCGACCCCGCCCTCGGGGCCAAGGGCTACGCGGACGCTCTGTTCAAACGTGCACGTCGAGCCGAACGAGGAGGCAAGATGGCCGCCGAACGGCGTCGCCTGACCGAAGGCGAGTGCGCGAAGATCGTGGACCTCAGGCGACGCCTCGAGGATGCAGAAGATGCGACAGCCGTCGCGGCGCTCGCCGACGAGGCCGCGGCCTCGGGAGTCCGCGGCGCGCGCGGTGCGGGCACGACGAAGAGACGAAAGCCAACGCACGGCCGGCTCCCCTACAGGCGCTTCACAGGTCATGGCCAACGGCCGATCCTCGTCGGCCGCGGCGTCGCCGACAACGACGCGCTCACCCTTCGCCACTCGAAGCCCAGCGACCTCTGGTTGCACGCCCGGGGACTGCGCGGCGCGCATGTGATCGTGCCCCTCGGCCGCGGCGAGTCCTGCCCCCCCGAGCTGCTCATCGACGCCGCGATCCTCGCAGCCCATTTCAGCGCCGCCGCCGGTGAAGACCGCATCGAAGTCCAACACACCCCGCGGCGTCACGTGCGCAAACCCCGCGGCGCCGCCCCGGGCGCGGTCATGGTCGATCGCGAGCGCGTCACCCTGCTCCGCCACGAACCGGCGCGCATCGCAAGGCTGCTCGAGACCGAAGAACGCTAAACAGCATCGTCTGGAGCGCGATCCACGGCGCGATCTGGCCTCGCCTTCTGCGCTGCCGGCTCAGCTACAAAAGGTAGCCTCCGCGGGCTGCTCGAAGCCGAGACCACCTCGCTTGTGTCTCACGCTCCAGGCGACACTGTTTGCAGCCTCTGAAGCGGATCGGCAGATGCATCAATCCAGCGCCGAGTCGGGGGCGCTTTGGCTCGGCACGACTGCGTCGCGCTGCCGCCTACGGCGCCGCTCCCTCGGCGCCTTCTTGTTACGGACGCAAAAAAGCCACCTGGTAATGAAACCAAGTGGCTCTTTCGACTGTGCTCCTCCCCGTGAGGGGAGGATACGCTAGTTACCTTTTCGCTCGAGCGCCCCCCTAGTGTGTAGGCTGCTCTTACCGTCGTTCATCGGGATGGCGTATCCACCCTGATGATTTCGGGGCACGCCAAATGGGCGCTCCGAAAAGGACCAGCGCCCTGACTACTTCTTTTTGCGGGCGGCCTTCTTGGCCGGGCGCTTCGCAGCCCTCTTGGCCGGGCGCTTGGTCGCCTTCTTGGCGGTGCGCTTCTTAGCGGCCTTCTTGGCGGGACGCTTCTTAGCGGCCTTCTTGGCAGTACGCTTCTTCGCAGCCTTCTTAGCAGGACGCTTTTTAGCGGCCTTCTTAGCGGTGCGCTTCTTCGCAGCCTTTTTGGCGGGAC
>QMMC01000149.1 GCA_003647065.1 Deltaproteobacteria bacterium
CTCGAGGGCAACGTGAACGTGCCCTCGAGCATGGCCCTCTGAATGAACCAGCAAGGTACCCTCGCCTCGCGGCAGCGCATCGAAGCGCCCACGCCCACGGGCGTCGGTGGTGCTTTGGCGAGGAGCTTCTCCGGGGCGTGCCGCAGGGCGAATGCTGAGCGCCAATCGAGCCCCAGCGATTGGCGCGCCCGTGGTGTCGAGGACCTCGACGTTGAGGGAAGCCGTGCCTGTGGCGCCGCGGCTGGTAGCCCTGTCAACGCCTCCGTCGTCCAGATCCAACGGGAGGGTGGCTTCCTCGAGGGGCCCAGAAGCTCTGAACAGATAGCCGAGACCGGCTGCCAGCACTAAAAACACCGGCAAAAGGACGAGAAGGGCGTTCTTTTTGTTGTTCTTGTTCTTGTTCTTGCCGTTCTTCGCGGCGGAACCAGGCCTTTGGTCCCTTGTCGACGGGGCCTGGGCTTCGCTCTTCGTGCTCTGTTCTTCAGCCATGCGTGTCTTGCGGTCCGCTTCCGTGGGTGCTACACGCTCGGCCCCCGAGCTGGGCAAGGAAGATCATGGCATATCGTTGCGACCTGTGTGGCAAGAGCCGACAGAAGGCTCATAAGGTGAGCCACTCCAATATCAAGACCCGCAAGTGGCAAGAGCCCAACTTGCAGAGCGTCCGCGCCTCCGTGGACGGTCAGACGAAGCGGATCCGGGTCTGCACCCGGTGCATCCGGTCTGGCAAGGTCGTCAAGGTCGTCAAAATCGACAAGGCCACCGAGGCTGCCCAGGCCGCCCAGACCGTCCAGGCCGCCAAGGCCGTCCAGGCCGCCAAGGCCGTCAGCGCGGCCTAAGGCCTCAGCGCAGTACGAGGAGCGCGCCGCTCCTCGTTGCTGCGGATCGATCATCGAGTGGCCGATCATCCCCCGGGCAGTGATCCCGAGGGGATCGTTCTCACGTTCTTGGTGCCCCGGGAGCTCGCGGGACTGCGCCTCGATCGGTTCATCCAGAACCGCATCCCGCGTCTCTCCCGTACCCGAGCGAACGCGATCGTGCGGTCCTGCGCCTTCATGGCGGACGGGCGGCGACGTCGTCCGGCGGAGCGGGTCAAGGACGGGGAGGTTGTCCTCCTCGTCCGTCCGCACTTCGAGGAGCCTGAGACGCCCCTCTACTTCGGCGTCGTTTACGAGGACGACGACGTGCTGGGCGTCGACAAGCCCTCGGGGCTGCCGATGCACCCGACGGCGACCTACCATCGCCACACGCTGACCTACCTCTTGCGCGAGAAGTACGGCGACCCCACGCCGCACATTGCCCATCGCCTCGACCGTGAGACCAGCGGGGTCGTGGTCTGCGGCAAGCACATCGACGCCGAACGCGGCCTCAAGCGCGCCTTCGAAGACCGCCGGGTCAAGAAGACCTATCAGGCGATTGTCCGCGGGGTGATCGAGGACGACGAGGGACGGATCGAGGTGCCCCTCGCCCACGTGAGGGAAGGGCTCCACGTGCTGATGGAGGTCCGGGAGGATGGCTACGATTCTCGGACGGCCTATGTGGTCGAGGAGCGCGGCCCCGCCCATACGCTCGTCACCCTGCACCCGGAGACCGGGCGGCAGCATCAGCTCCGAGTGCACCTCCGGGAGATCGGCCACCCCATCGTCGGCGACAAACTCTACGGGCCGGAGCGTGAGCAGCCCTTCCTCGATTTCATCGATACAGGCATGACTCCGGACCTCGAAGCCCGCCTTGGCCACGACCGCCAAGCGCTGCATGCGCATTCGGTTTCGGTCCAGCATCCGATCCGCGACGAGACCTTGGACATCCTGGCCCCCCTGAGCCCAGATCTGGTGAAACTGTGGATGCGGCTACGCGGCAGCGCAGGTCCGTGAGGCCGTGAGGTCTCGCTGATCTTCGGTCGCGGCGCCCCCGGCGGGCTGCTAGCATTCGCCGCCCCCATGAAGCGACGCCTGCCGAACCACCCTTCGTCCATTGTCCTCTTCCTCCTGTGGGCCCTCGCTGCCTGCGGTGGGGCGGGGACCGAAGCCCGGACGATCGAGCCGTTCACCGGCGATCACGCCGAAGTCTTCGAGGACGGCGTCGACTTCGTGGCGGACCCTGACGCCCTCGAGGGGCGCTGGCGGGAGGATTGGTCCCGGGACCTCGACCGCCGAGTCACCTGGTCCGACGGCGTCATGATTTTGACCATCGGCACGATCCGCACCGACAGCGACCTCGACCGCGAACGTACCTTCCGCCTGATCGCTCGAGTCGACCGCGTGATCATCGGCGAAGACGACGAAGGTTTCTCGGACGAGATCGAACTCATTGTGAGGGAGGGCGCTCCGGGGTTCGACACGGTCGACGGAAACGAGCGCCAGATCCTCGACCAGCCCTTCATCGGCTTCGTTCGGTGGCATCAAACCGATGCCGGCGAGATCGTCCCGCGCTGGCACCTGTCTCCGGCGACGACTCCGATCGTGAGTCGGGTCGAGTACCTCGCCGAGAGCCGTCGCGACGTGCGACGCGAGCGCGGGCGGACGACGACCGTCATCCACGAAGCCGAGTAAGTCGGGACGAGGCACGGGTCGCCGGACGTCGGGATCCGTCGACGCTCAGGAACGCACCTTACCGAGAGCGTTCTTTTCGCGTTATTATTGCGCCGATGGATTACGTGAAGGTGGTGGAAGCTGCGTATCGCCTCGACGGCTCCCTCGACGAATGGCTCCGCGGGCTCGTCGAAACGTCGGCGCCGTGGTTCGACGTTGGCCTCGGCTGTTTTGCGCACGTTTTCCGTGTGCAAGAGCGCGGCATTTCCGTCGATTCGGTCGCCGGGGGCGGCATCCTCGAGGGCATGGAGCCGATGATCCGGCAGGCGAGTGAGAGCGCCCCCATCGATGCTGTGCGAATCATGTTTGATGCCGGAGTCGTCGCCGGATCCGCGGTCGACGCCCTCGAACCCCACGGCCTCGCGATCCCATTCCAGCGGTTGATCTCGGAGACCAGCGGCGGGGCCATGAGGGATCAGGTGGGGGTCGTGGCGAGCGACGGAGAGGGCCGCGGCATCGCCCTCGGGGGCGGGCGCTCCCACCGGGCTACCCCGTCACGGAGCTCCACCGCCCGGTGGACACGGGTGGCTGCGCACATCGGGGCCGGGTGTCGGCTCCTTCGGCGGCTTTCGGCCGGGGCTGACCCCGATGGCGACGCGGTCCTCGGTGCCGACGGCAAGATCCACCACGCCGAGGGCGACGCCCGACATGCGGCCGAGAGCCTGCGCCGGGCGGTCCTCGCCACCGAGAAGGCCCGGGGGCCCCTCCGGCGGCGGGCGCCCGACGAAGCCCTCGAGCTGTGGACGGGTCTCGTCGATGGTCGATGGTCGCTCATCGACCGCTTCGATACCGACGGGCGTCGCTTCATCGTCGCTCACCGAAACCACGACCACCACGCCGACCCCCGCGGCCTGACCTCCCGCGAGTTGTCGGTGGTGGAGCGCCTCGGGCGCGGGCGCTCTGCCAAGGAGGTCGCCTACGAGCTCGGGGTCTCGACCTCTGCGGTCGTCAACACCACGGGTCGCGCTCGGAAGAAACTCGGTCTGGCGACGACGACCGAGCTCGCCGCGTTCTTTGCGCCCGGCGGCCTCCGTTCACGACTCTCTCGGCTCTCCGTGCCCGGCCTGGCCGGCGACGAGTTTGCCGCAGGTGCGCTGCCCCCGGTCGAACTCGACTGCCTGAGCGAGGCCGAGGCGGGCGTCGCCCTCGCGCTCCTCCGGGGTGCCACCACCGAGGCCATCGCCGCCGAACGGGGCTCGAGCGCCAGCACGGTCACGAACCATATCGCGCGCATCTTCGCGAAGTTCGGGGTCAACTCTCGCAACGAGCTCGCATCGAAGCTCTACTCCGCCGAGGCGTCGGCTCAGAAGCTCGCCTGAACCTCCAAGCGGCAACCCGCCGCACCACAGCCCGCGGTGGCGGGTGGCGCCTCGTCGTCCCCGGTCAGGAGCCACCAGAGCAGGCCTCCGATCGCGGAAGCCGCGGACACCGCAAAGAGCACATCGGCGGTGAGGGTTAGGGTCCCGAGGGTGTCGTAGTCGCTGCGGGCGGTTTCGTCGCAGATGCCCCCGGGGCAGGACGCCTCGAGGTCGCCATACTTCGCGTTGGCGAGGAGGGCCGTCGTGACGGCGCCGATGAGAGACGCCCCGGCGACCGAAAAGAGCACGATGGGTCCTATCGGGGTGCCCCCTTCCGGGGCCGCAGATGTGCTGACGTCGGACCCTTCGGGCTGAGGGACGGCCTGGTCTTCGGGGGGGGCCGATTCTTCGATGGCCTCGCCGGTCTCGTGCTCCGAGAGGATCTCGAGGCGTCGCTCGACGTAGCTTCGGTTGGGGGCTCCCTCGGTGTCAGTGAGGTATCGTTCGTAGTACTCCTTGGCCTCGCCGTAACGGCCGAGGCGGTCGAGGCAGGTCGCGAGGTTGTAGAGCAGGACGCCCCGGCCGCTGAGCTCGTAGCTGCGGAGGAAGCGGTCGAAGGCCTCTTCGAAGCGGCCGTCCTCGAAGGCTACCTGGCCGGCCTCGAAGAGACCGCGGGCCTCCGCGTCTCCCGGCTGCGCGTCTTCGCCGCCCGCCTCCGGGGAGTCCGTGACATCTGCCCCTGGCTCCGTCGGGCCCTCGCTTTCATGGGCGGCGTCCTGGGCAAGGGCCGGGGGAGCCGAGAGAGACAGCGCGACGAGGGCCGCCGCGGCGTAAGGGATCCGGTTCATGGAAGCTCCTGGATGCGAGGGGAGAGGACGTAGACTTCGCTGCCCGTGCCGCAGGCGCCCATGACGTCGTAGCCGAAGCACGTCGCGGAGCCGTCCGTGTTGCGGATGACGGTGGCGAAGCTCGGGTCGAAGGCGGCGTCCACGGAGGCCGCGGAGCCGATCCCTGGAACCAATGTCGGTACGTCGACCTGTGCCGTGCTGCCGAAGCCGGTCTGGTAATAGCCTCCGGCGCCCCAGCACGCCGCGGTTCCGTCGGCGTAGACTGCGCAGGTGTGACCTTCTCCAAGGGCGATATCGACCGCCGGTGAGCCCGGCGACACCGCCGTCACGGGGGAGTTGCTCCCGGAGCTGAGGCCATCACCGAGGCGTCCGTCGCTCCCATAGCCCCAGCAGAGAACCTCCCCGCCCGTGACGATGGCGCAGGTGTGGCCGTGCCCGGCCTCGACGGCGATGGCAGCGCTGATACCCAGCACCTCGACCGGGGCCGTGCGGTTGGTGACCGTTCCATCGCCGAGCTGGCTGCCGGTGTTCTTGCCCCAGCACGCGATCGCGCCCGTCGCCCGGACGACGCAGGTGTGGTGTCGCCCCGCGGCGATGGACACCGCGTCGGTGATGCCGGGTACCGCGGGGCCCGGGAGGGCTGGGGCGCCGCTGGTGTCGCGGCCGAGCTGCCCCGAGTCGTTGCGGCCCCAGCAATAGACCTGGCCGGGGGGCTGGATGGCGCAGATGTGTCCATAGCCGGCTGCGAGGTCGGTCTCCTCACCCGCCAAGGGGACCTGCTCCGGGACCAAGGCCACCCCGCCGGACCGGCCCATCGGCATATCCCCGCCGTTGTTCCCCCAGCAGAAGGCTTGCGTCCCGTCGGTCCCACCGAGGTCCTCGATGGCACAGCTGAATCCCACGCCGCTGTCGATGTCCTGGATGTCAGTGAGGTTCGATACCGCGACGGGTCGTGACCCCGTAGAATACGTGCCGTCGCCCCGGGGCCCGATACCCGAGCAGGATGCCGTTCCGTCGCTCTCGATGCGGCACGCCGTACGATAGGAGATCGCCGCCGCGCGGAGTCCGGTGCTCGGTGCCCCGGCGGCGTCTACGAGCGCCGTCGGGGTCTCGTGATTGAGCGTATCCCGCTGCACCTGTCCCGTGCTGTTGATTCCCCAGCAGAGCAGGCTCGAACCGTCCAGAGCGCACGCGGTCGCGTCGCCGGAGAAATAGGTATCGAGATGGTCGAGGGCGGGGACTGCAGCGCCTGGGAAGGGTCGGTTGGTCAAAGTCCCGTCCCCGAGGTTCCCGACAAGGTTGCGCCCGGCGCAGGTCGCTCCCCCGGCATCATTCCAGCTAACGGATTGCCCATTCATCCACACGTCCGTCACGCCCGTCGCGACGAGCTGCGCTGTCGGCGTGGCCGACGGGTCTCCCGGGGCGGGGAAGGCATCGGCCCCTCGAGCTCCCCAGCAGAAGAGCCTTTCCGTGTCGTCGATCGCGCACGCGGTCTGAAACGTCACGTCGAGGGCGGCGACGCCGGAGATTCCGAGTACGGGCCCGGGGGTCGGGGTGGTGGCTGGCCCCCCGGGGCCGCGGCCGAGCTGGCCCTTGCCGTTCCCGCCCCAGCATTCGACCGTGCCGGCGACCAGGAGGGCGCAGCTCACGTTGTCCCCCACGGCGATCGCAGTGGCAGGGCCGCTGATGCCGAGGACGCGGGTGGCCTCGAGGGTCTGGGACCCGGTCCCGGTCTGCCCCGCGCCTCCGCGACCCCAGCACCAGACGTCTCCGAGGTCGTCGAGGGCACAGGCGAAGTAGCCGCCTACGTCGAGGTCGAAGAAGGTGCGGGCCCCGAAGGTGGCGTCTGAAGAGACGACGGGACCTGGGGTGTTTCTCGAAACCAGTGTGCCGTCGCCGAGCTGGCCTACGTTGTTAACTCCCCAGCACTGGAGGGTGCGGTCCATCGCGATGACGCAGGTCGAGTCGCGCCCGACGGCGACGAACCGCGCGGCGAGCTCGGGGTCGGTGACCAGGGGGCCGGTCCGGATGATCGCCGGTGCCTCCGCCGGGGTCGGGGCGGCGCTTGGGTTGCTCTGGCCGCGCTCGTTGCGGCCCCAGCAGGCCACCTGGCCGCTGCGGCGGACCACGCAGGTGTGCTGCGAACCCGGGCTGGCGTCCACGACGGGGTCGCATACCCCGGCGATGCATTCGGTCCCCGCCGCGCACGTGTTGCCACAGGCCCCGCAGTGCGTCGTGCTCACGCCGAGGTCCGCCTCGCAACCGTCGAGGCCGTCCGCGTTGCAGTCGCCGTATCCGGCGTCGCACATCGAGACCATGCACGTGGCGCTCTCGCAGTAGACGGCGCCGCGGGTGGCGTCGCAGGTCACTCCGCAGGCCCCGCAGTTGACGGCGTCGTTCGACGTGTTGATTTCGCAGCCGGTCGAGGGGTCGGTGTCACAGTCGGCCCGGTCGGGGAGGCACGTGATCCCGCAGACAGACGCCGCGCAGGTGGTGTCGGCGACGCCGGCGTCGGCCGGCAGCGGGCACACGGTGGCGCAGGCCCCGCAGTTCATCGGGTCGTTGGTCGGGTTGACACAGCTCTCGCCGCAAATCGTCGCGGCGCAGTCGAGGGCGCAGGCCGGCGGCGTTGCGCTCGTGTCACAGAGCTCGTCCGCGGCGCAGGTAACGAGGCAGCTCCCGCAGGTGCTGAGCGTGGCGAGGTTGGCCTCGCAGCCGTCCGAAGGAGCCGAATTGCAGTCGGCGAAGCCGCCCCGGCAGGCGTCCAGGACGCACTCGCCGGCCGCGCACCGGGGAATGGCCCCCGGGAAGCTGCAGGCCGCACCGCAGGCGCCGCAGTCGTCGACCGACGAAGAGAGGTCGGCTTCGCAGCCGTTCGCCGTCGCGCCGTCGCAGTCCCCCCAGCCCTCTTCGCAGCCGACCCGCTCGCACGCACCGGCGACGCAGTCCATCACGGTCCGCGGCGGCGCTGGGCAGTCCGTCGCCACGGCGCACACTCCCACGTCGAGGGGGGCGTCTTCCCGCGTATCGGCCGCGTCTGAGGCGTCCGATGCGTCTGCCGCGTCGCTGCCAGCATCCGCGAACGTGAAGTCGTTGGTGCTGCGCACCAAGCTGCAGCCGGACAGTGCGGCGACGAGGGCCGAGGCCCAGACCACAGAACGAATATTCCCCATGTGTACGAATACACCCCGTTTCGGGGCGCGTTCGATATGGTCAATTGAGCACACGGGCCTCATGAACCCGAGGAAAGGCTGAGGAGATCCTGGGGAGACCGTCGCTTTCGCTACTCTTCTTCGGTCGAGTGACCGTCAGGCGGCGTCTCGACCATCGTCTTGTCGCCCGGCAGATCGTCGAAATCGCCCGCTCCGCTCGCGTCGGTCAGAGCGGTCTTGTCCGTATGGATCGGGTTCAGGGTGCGGCCTCCCCGGGGCCTTTGGGGCTTTCGGACCGGCGCCGTCGCCCGATGGGGGGGCGCCCCGATCATCTCGGTCTTGGCGTCGTGGACCGGGTCGTCGACGGTCTTTTCTTCGGCGAGGTTGCCGAGGCCGTCTACCGCCTCGGGATTGATGGTCCTGGTGGGGTTGGGGCTGAACGTCGAGAACGCCGCGTCGGGTCCGAGGGAGTCGGCGATGAGGTTCTTGCCGAGGTTCTCGACTGGGGAGGCGTCGACGACGAACTCCTCCATCGCACGCAGCTCCTTTTCGATCTCTTCGGACCAGAGCCGTTTCAAGAAGCGGGCGAGCTTCGTCCGGCGGTATTTCGGGTTGTATCGACGCAGGAAGCCGAGGAGCGCGTCGCGGAATTCCATCGATGTCTGGTATCGACCGGAACGTGAGCGGGTCATCGACTTTTCGATGATGCGCTGGAGCTCTTCGGGGATGTGGGGGTTCACCTGCCCCGCGGGTTTGGGTTCGGCGTCCCGGACCGCGAAGATGAGGTCGATTTCGTTCGGGGCAGAGAAGGGGGCCGCCCCCGTCGCCAGTTCGTAGAGCACGCTCCCGGCGCTGAAGATGTCGCTCCGCCAGTCGAGCTTGCGACCGAAGGCTTGCTCCGGCGACATGTACTTCACTTTGCCCTTGATGATGCCGGTCTTGGTCTGCACCCGATTGTGGGTCGCTTTCGCGATCCCGAAGTCGCAGATCTTCACCGTGCCGTCGTAGGCGACGAGGATGTTCGAAGGGCTGAAGTCCCGGTGCACGATGCGCAAGGGGTCCCCGTTCTCGTCCCGGGCGATGTGAGCGTGGTGCATCCCGTCGAGGGCTCGGGCCAAGATGTAGGCGATGTCGTCGAACTGGAGGCTGTCGCCCCGCTGTCGGGCCTTCTCGACTGCGGACCGGAGATCCTTGCCGTCGACGAACTCCATGGCGATGAGCAGGGTGTCCTCGAGCTCGGTGAGTTCGTAGACCTCGGCGATGTTTGGGTGCCGGAGATGACTGACGAGTTTGAACTCGTCGGTCAGCATGTCGATGAAGTTCTTATCCTCGACGTAATGCGGAAGAAGCTTCTTGATGGCGACGTCGCGGCGAAAATCGTCGTCGTCAAAGGTGAAGGCCCGGAATATCTCCGCCATCCCCCCGTAGGCGATACGTTCCGTGAGCTGGTATCGCCCGAGCCGCTTCGTTCGACGCATGAGGCACGGCCAGAGTGGGCCAATTGGGCCCCTCAATTCAACCGAGTATCACCGGACGGTGAGCTCGAGGCGCGGACGCCGCCCGAAGGCGAGGGATCGGGGAGACGCGAAGCGAAGGGCGGCGGCCTCGTCACCCCGCGAAACGATCGCCAGCGAGATCTCCGTCGAGCCCGTCCTTTGGGCCTCGATCACAGGTTCGGTGACGTCGAAGTGTAGTAATCGGGTCGCTCCCGGGGCAATTCCGGCCTCGCTCACCGGGAGGCGGCTTCGCCGGGGGGCATTTCGCCGGCCGAGGATCGGGCCCTCGAAACTCTCGGTGCGGTAGGCAGCGAGGCGGGCCGGGACCCCTGGGGGGTCCCAGGTGACGTGGGGCCAGAGCACGAGGACCGCCTTTTCGACTCGGCCGGTATCGGGGATGGGTCCGAACGTCAGGTATGCGATCTGACCGTCATCGCCCCCGATTGGGAGTAGGTCGGTATCGCGCGAGGTACCCGCGGCGCCGATACCGCCCCAGTCCTGGGCCACGACCCAGACGGCCCGGGTGAAGCGCCCCGCGGCGGGATCGAGGGGCGTGCAGGCCCCCGTCGCGGCGCAGACGGTGCCTTCGGGGCAGAAGGAGCTCGAGGAGCACGGCGGCGGGGCGCCGCACCCGGCGGCCCAGGACCCCCAGATTCCCAAGGCCCACGCCGCCGCCGCGATCAAAAAGAAACGCCCTTTGCCGAAACACGGCACGGGGGAGAACATACTCGGCTCGGGGCTTTTCGCCACGGCCGCCGCCTGCGATAACGACAACGACTGCTGCTCTCGAGACTGCACCCCAAACTCCCCCAAGACTCCCGCAAGATAGGCCCAAGACAGCCCGCGGACTCCCAGAGGACCACCATGACGACCTTTCGACTCATGACCATTTTCCTGCTCGCCTTCGCCCTCGGGGCCTGCGAGGACGAAGCCCCCAGCGAGACGGCCCCCCCAGAGAGCACCGAGGGGGCCGGGAACGTCGAAGCCGCGGACCCGGGCGCCGGGGCCGAAGCCCAGCCGGAGGCCCCGTCGGGCGATGACTCCGAAGCCGGTCCCCTCGTCGACGACCCGACCTTCGAGCTGCGCGCCACCGCGTCGGACACCTACGCGAACGGAGAGCTCGCGCAGTTCGACATCCGCATCACGCCGAAGGGCGAGTACCACATGAACGAAGAGTTCCCGACGACCATCACGGTGCACTCCGTCGACGGCGTCGCCTTCCCGAATTCCGAGCTCGAAGCCGGGGACGCCGCCGAGTTCGGCGCGGCCCTCGCGCGCTTCGACGTCCCCTTCACCGCGTCCGCCGCCGGTGAGCACCGCGTGGTGTGCGACGTCTCCTTCGCCGTTTGCACGGCTTCCAACTGCATCCCGGAAAACCGCACCCTCGCGGTTGTCCTCCCGGTCGAGTAACGCGCCGTGGGGGTCAAAGAAGATCTCGGCCGGATCGCCGACGCCGTTCAGGGGCGCTTCGAAGCGCAGAAGCGGGTGCTCAGCTTCGAGGAGTACCTCGGTCTGGCTCTCGAGCACCCGGCCCGCCATACCCGTGATGCGGCCCGCTACCTGCGCGGGGCCTTCGACCATTACGGCGAGTACGAGGTCGACCGGCCCTGGGGCCCGGCTCGGCGCTTTCGTCTCTTCGACCAGCCCTTCGCCGAGTCCTTCGAGGAGACCCGATCCGAGAAGTTGGTTGGCCACGAGGTGCTCCAGGAGGCGTTCTACGGGGTGCTCTCGAACTTCGTACAGGAGGGCAGGGCGAACCGCTTGGTGCTGCTTCACGGCCCCAACGGGAGCGCCAAGACGACCTTCGTCCAATCGCTGATGCGCGCCCTCGAACACTACTCGACCCTGGACGAGGGAGCCCTCTACCGCTTCAGCTGGATCTTCCCGCGGGGCCGCGACGGCAAGACCATCGGCTTCGGCTCCACCGACGACGGGACCGTGTCTGGCCGTTCCTTGGCCCATCTCCCGGACGCAAACATCGACGTGAAGCTCCCGTCGGAGCTCCGCGAGCATCCGGTCTTGCTGCTGCCCCTCGATGAGCGTCGGACCCTCCTGCGTCGGGCCTACGACGCGGCCGGTATCGAGGGGTCGGTGCCGGATTGGATCTGGAACGGCCAGCTCGGCCACAAGAACCAGCAGATTCAAGAGGCGCTCCTGACGGCCTACCGCGGGGATCTCGCCAAGGTGCTCTCCCACGTGCAGGTCGAGCGCTACTACGTCTCCCGGCGCTACCGTGTGGGCGCCGTGACCATCGGTCCCCAGATGGCCGTCGATGCATCCGAGCGGCAAATCACCGCGGACCGCACCCTCAACTCGCTGCCTGCGAGCCTGAGCTCGTTGACGCTCTACGAGCCCTACGGTGAGCTCGTCGATGCCTCCGGGGGCATCGTCGAGTTCAGTGACCTGCTCAAGCGCCCCCTCGATGCGTGGAAGTACCTGCTCCTCGCCATCGAGACCGGCGAGGTCGCCCTCCCGCTCAGCAATCTTCCGATCAACGCGGTTCTCGTCGCGAGCTCGAACGAAGTCCACCTGCAGGCGTTCCGGGAGCATCACGAGTACAACTCGTTCCGCGGTCGGCTATCCCAGGTGCGGGTGCCCTACTTGCTGAGTCACGAAGACGAGCGGTCCATCTACGACTCGCAGATCACCCCGCAGGTGCGTCGCCACGTCGCCCCCCACACGACCTACGTCGCGGCGCTTTGGGCCGTCTTGACGCGTCTGTGCCGGTCGGTGCCCGACCACTTCGAGAGTTCGACCCTCGGCCGTGTCGCGGCCGATCTCACCCCCCTCGAGAAGGCCAGCCTCTACGCGCACGGGCAGGTGCCCCGGCGGCTCTCGGCGGAAGAGGCCCGGGAGCTCGCGAGCGGCGTGCGCCTGGTTGCCGAGGAGTGGAATTCGGTCGACGTCTACGAGGGCCTCACGGGGGCCTCGCCGCGAGAGATTCGTGCGGTCCTCCTCGAGGCGGCGAACGACCCGGCGCGCACGTTCATGTCACCCCTCGACGTGATCGGGCGCCTCACCGCCTTCGTCGAGCGGGCCGACCACGACTTCCTCAAGCAGAGTGCCGAACGCGGCTACCAGGACCACGAGGCCTTCGTGGGCCAGGTCCACGGTTGTTGGCTCGACCTCGTCGACGACGAGCTCCGGAGCTCGACGGGCCTGATCGAAGAGACGCAGTATCACGAGCTCTTCGACCGCTACGTCAGCAACGTGTCGTACTGGGTCAAAAAGGAGAAGGTCTTCAACACCGTCACCGGCAAGTACGAGGACCCGGACGAGGATTTGATGAGGTCCCTCGAAAAGAAGATTGGCGTCGACTCGGAACACGAAGCGTTTCGACGCAATCTCATCACCACCGTCGCGGGCCACGCGATCGATCACCCGGGGGAGAAGGTCGAGTATACGCGCCTCTTCCCGCGCTTCATCGAGAAGCTCCGGGATGCTTATTATGGGGATCACAAGAAGCAGGTCGGGGTCATCGCCCACGACGTGCTCGCGCTCCTCGACGGTGGCAATGGCCTCGACGACGAGCGACGGTCTTCCGCCGAGGCGGCCCAGAAGGTCCTCGAGGAAGAGTACGGGTATGTCACGGAGAGCCTCCGGGAGGCTCTCGGGGAGCTCGTCCGGGAGCGCTACTCCTCGTGACCCCGGAACTCGAACAGGTCACCTTCCGGAAGTCCTCGGCGACCGGCCCGGGGGCGGGCGGTTCTCGGGGGCAGATGTGGGAGTTGGTGGCCGTAGGCGGCGGTGTATTCGCGTGGGCTGAGGTTTTTCCGGGATCGGACCAGTGGGGGGTGCGCGTTCAGGACCGGGCCCCGGGCGTCTCGGACGCGGACCTGGTGAAACTCGTCGGCAAGATGCTGCTCTGGGAAGTCGGCTGCCCGGCAGACACCGTGGACATCGTCCTCGGCCGTACGCACGAGCATCATACGCTGGTGCGCGTCGGCGGAGAGTACGTGTGACCCAATGGCGCCCAGTTACGCCATTCGCCTTCGGTCCCAATCCCGGCTCCGGTCGACTGGGGTCGCCCTTGCGCCTTCGTGGAATCCGAGATGCGCAGTTTCCTCGAATGCGGCGTCCTCGCCCATGGTTTCGCCAGCAGACCGCGAGGTCGCGGCAGCGCTCGGTGCAGCGATCGAACAAATCGAGCGACTGCTCGCCCGTCGTGGATTGAGCATCCATGGCGGCTCCGACAATGCCCACGACGAAGGCCACTCCTTCGCTGCCTCGGTCTGCCGGCAGAGCCCATCGAGGCGACCCCGGCCCGGGCCCCGCCTACGTGGCCGGATGACCTCTTCGACGTGGCCTAGGGGAGCGCGCCGACCGGTGCTCTGGGGTGCACCGGTGCGTGCTCTCTGCGACCCGGGGCTCTTCGGGCGCCCTGGTGCCAGTTCATGCGCCGCCCGCATCGCCCAACCCGTACGCGCGCTGGTCCCGCTGGCTCGCCTGGCTACAGCTGCTCAGCTTGGTGGCCGCCCTCGCCTGTTGGTTCCTCGACGTCGCCGTACGCCCGGCCGTCATCGCGTACGCGGTAGTCGCCGCAGTCGCTGCACTGGACTTCCGCTTGGCGTTGTACTCCTGCTACTCATCGGGTCGCGGGCCATTCCAGTCCCAGCCTGCGCACGTTCCGTTGAAACAGATAGGGTAATGTGCGCACGCCTCCGCGGTGCAAACCACATCTTCGCTGCAGTCAGGGCTGTAGCGTTCCTGCGCTTGTTCGAGGAACCTCGAGTTCACGAAGAACACGGGACTACAGCTGCAACAGCCGAGTCCGACCATCGCACAATCTCGGTGCGCCTCGCAGTGAGTCCAGTCCTGTGGAACATCGCTCGGTGGCACGCCTGAAGTTGACGAAGGTTGCGGCTGTGGCTGTGGCGGTGGCTGCGAAGCGCATGACAAGAGCACCAAGACCGCGCTGCCGAGAACGATGAGTAGTGCCGGTTTCCTCATTTTCCCATTTCTCATCGTGCAGGCATTCGCATCAGGCATTGACCAATAGGCGGATTCTTTATTCAGACGACCAGAACTACGACGGCCACTCGGTACTAGATAGGTGGAAGGATCGGCTGAATGCCGCGTAGGCTTCGCCTATGGGGCTGGTGCATTGGGTCGTGGCGGAGGGC
>QMMC01000150.1 GCA_003647065.1 Deltaproteobacteria bacterium
ACCTCGCAGGCGCAGGTGCCACCGGCGCACATGCTGTAGGCTCCACATTCGATGGCGCAGCCGCCGCAGTTGGCCGAGTCGCTGTCCGTAGTGATGCACACCCGATTGCACCCCGTGGTTCCCGCCGGGCACTCGGGGGCGCAGGTGCCCGCCACGCAGAAGGCGTTCGCGTCGCACGCATTTCCGCAGGCGCCGCAATAGCCGGCGTTCGAATTCGTGTCGACGCAAGCGACGGTACACTCCCCCGAATCGACGCAAGTGCCACTGCAGTCGGTCAGGCCCGTGCCGCAGCCCTCCGGAGGCACCCGGGGGTGAGCCGGCACGACGGCCCCGACGGGCACGACACCGGCTGGTCGGTTCTCCGTGATACGCTCGACCACGGGCGCTCCGCAGGCCAGCCAGTTGCGCAAGATCTCTCGGCCCTCCGGGGTCTGCAGCGCGGGCAAGCTCCGGTAGCTCGGTTCCGTCGGTGCGTTCCTAGTGGGCGGCATGCTCCCCGAGTAGACGGTGCCGAGGAGGTTGCGCGGCGAGTTGGTGAACCCGTCCTGGAGCCGACGCAGGCGCTCGGTGCTCGGCCCGTCGCTCGCGAGGGACAGGTCCGAGCCGTCATGGCAGCCGCTGCAGGTCCCAGTAATCAACGCCTGCCCGGCGTAGGCGGGCAGCCCTTGGTCATCGTCGGTATAGACCACCAAGCGGCTCGCTTCTTCGTCGCACATTCCCAGCTCCGGCGGAGCGCATGCGCCGACATGCGCGAAAAGGAGGGCAGCCAGCAACGCCAAGGACCCGCGGACTGTGCGCTGCGAGACTAGAACGGATCGGGTCATTGCGAATCTGAACATAGCGCGCATGACCCTGACGCGTCAGTCGTTCCGGGCGCCGCCGCAGATCCAGTCTTCGATGGTGGCGATGGTCGCCTCGGGTAGGGCGCTGGCGCGGATCGGCATCTGCTGGCCTCTGCACATGCCGACACCGCGGATCTTGTTCACCAGGTAGCTCTGATCGGCCTGGCCGGCGGAGACGAGCAGGCTGGTCGGGCCGCAGCTCGAAGCAACTCCGACCAATGCGCCATGGGAGCGGCCGGCGGCGAGGTCGAGGTTCGCGGCCGGCCGCGCCCCCGAGTGGCACATCGAGCCGTTGCACGACGCCTCGAAGATCGGCTGCACATCCCCGGCGAAGCTCACACTTTCACCGCAGGTGACGCAGGTTCCGGCTTCGCACCCGGAGCCCGCGCCGCAGGCGTTTCCGCAGCCCCCGCAGTGGGAGCCCGATGTCTGGGTATCGACGCACTGACCGTCGCAGTCGACCAAGCCCGCGTCGCAGGCGCAGACGCCGCCGGAGCACGCGCTTCCTGAATCGCAGACGACGCCGCAGCCGCCGCAGTTGGCCGAGTCGCTGTCGGTATTGACGCACGCCCGATTGCACTCGGTGGTTCCCGCCGGGCACTCCGAGGTGCAGGCGCCCGAGGCACAAAACGCGCTCGTGTCACACGCGTTGTCACAGCTTCCGCAGTGGGCGGGGTCCGAACTGGTGTCGATGCAAGCACCGCCGCACTCGCTGAGCCACGGGTCACAGCCCCCCGGGGGCGCGCTGGGCCGAGCCGGCACGACCGCCCCGACCGGCTCGCTGCCGGCCGGTCGATCCCCCGACGTGCGCTCGACCACCGGTGCCCCGCAGGCCAGCCAGTTGCGCAGGGTCTCCCGTCCCTCGGGGGTGTGCAGGTCGGGCAGGTCTCGGTAGATCGGGCCTGCCGATTCGACCTCCGCCCCGATGGCGCCGGGGGGCATGGTCTCCGCATCGACCGCGCGGAGGATGTGGCGCTGCAAGCGGAAGACCTCGGCCTGGTCCCGACGCAGTCGCTCTGTGCTCTCTGCGTCACCAGCCAAGGACAGGTCGAAGTCCATGCCGTGGGGCGCACCGAAACGGTCGCTGGCGCTCTCGCTATGGCAGAAGGCGCCGGTGCCGCAGGACCGATTGACCAATGCCTGCCCGGCGTAGGCGGGCAGCCCCTGGTCGTCGTCGGTATAGACGACGAACCGGCCGACGTCCTCGTCGCACTGACCGGCGTCCGGCGGTGCGCAGGCGCTGAGCTCAGCTGCCAGGAGGGCACCCAGCAATGCAAGAATGCCGCGCGATGTGCGCGGCAATACAAGAGTCGACAGCGCCATAGAAGACGAATCATAGCGTAGTACGACGACAGACCCCTTGTCCCCCTCGTGCAGTGGTCCCACGTCGTTCGCGGGGCACTTCAGGGCTCCCCGTTCTAGGCCTCAGGCCGGAGCATGGTCCGCAGTTTTGCTTTTCAAATACTTGCCTGCTTCCATTCGGGGACCACATCGGGGCCTGGATGAAAAGTTGCTGGCGCGTCCCGTCAGAGTGTGACTTTTACGTTCGCGGTTCACCGTAGGGACCGCCCAACTTCAAGATTCGCGAGAAGATCATGACGACGAAAATCATCACGGGCCTATTGCTCCTCGCCGCCCTCGGCTTCGCGGACACCGCCTCCGCCCAGATGCCTGAGCCGACCGCGGAGACTCCGACCCTCTTCGGCGCCCAGCGCGTCGATGAAGGCGATTTCATCATCGGTCTCGCCACGGGTTATCCGACGACGAGCTTCGCGATGTTCTTCGGACTGCATGAGTCCTTCGACATCGGGGTCCTCCTCGGTATGAACTACGGGGACTCGAGCCTCGGCGGCAAGCGCCAGCGCTTCGGTCTCGACGTGCACGTGCCCCTCCGCTGGACCATCGCGACCCTCGATAAGGTCGCCCTCGGGTTGCGAATCTCGCCATACTTCATGATCGGCGACGGCAGCCCAGCCTTCAGCTTTGGCGGCGACGTAGCGTTCCTGATTGATATCCCCCTCCCCAAGCTCTTCAAGATCATCATCGGCCCGGAGCTTCGGACCGGCTTCGCCTCGGTCGGAAGTGACCCGAACCGGTTCACCGGTTACGACGGCGGCGTCTGGCTCAACGCAGGCGTCGAGACCAACTTTCTCGAGGACTTCTACGCCGGGCTGATCTTCAACGGCGGCGGCTACTGGGGCTCCAATAACTTCGGCGGCGACGGGCTCTTCCGCGCCAATATCTACTTCGGCATGGAGCTCTAGGGCGACCTCCTTCGCCACGGCGATGGGCCCGGTCTTCTCTATGAAGATCGGGCCTTTTTCGTTCCGTCCCTCGTAAGGGAAGGGCGCCCTCGAGGATCGCGTATCCTGTCCGTCATGGTTCGCCTTTCTTCCTTCACGCTCGCCCTCTTGATCGCCCTGAGCCTCGTTCTGAGCCTCGTTCTCGGAATGGGATGCGGAACGGACCGCCGGCGCAGCTTGGTCGACAGCTCCGTGGCTCTCGACGGTTCAGGACCGGGAGACTCGGGCCCGGCGGGGGACGCCGACCTCGACTCGGCCATTCCCCTGGACTCAGCCGCCCCCTTCGACGGCGCCCCGACCGACTCGGGCGGACGCGTAGACAGCGGGACGCCCGATACTGGCGTGCGCGACTCAGGCGTGCGCGATACCGGCACCCCCGACACCGGCACCCCCGATACGGGACCCGCGCCGACCACCATCGCCGACATTCAGCGGGGCACGGTGCCCGAGGGCACCACGGTCACCCTCTCCGACATGAGCGTCACCGGCATCTACGAGCTCGGCGCCTGGGTCCAGGACCCGGCCCTCGGTCCTGCCTACTCGGGCGTGCGGGTCTACGTAGGCCTCCGGCCCACGGTGAGTATCGGTGATCGCGTCGATTTCACGGGCTCTATCCTCGAGTACTACGGCGACACCGAGATCGAGGCCACTACCTTCACCCGCCGGGGCCCCGGCACCCCCCTCGCCCCGGTCAACGTCACCGTGGCCCAAGCGGTGTCTGAGCCTTACGAGGGCGTGCTGGTGCGCCTCACCGACGCGAGTTCATACCTCTCATTCTACGACTGCACCGCCGACAATCCGGCTTGCACGGATACCGACGTCTGGCGCGTCTCGTCGACGGCAGCGAACGTCCTTGTGCACGACTACCTCTACGAAGACGCCGACTGGCTTTCGCACGTCGGTGACCTACGCATCACCGGCGTCGCGAGCTATCGCTACGACAATCGTCGGATCATGCCGCGCCGGAGCGTCGACTTCGCGCCGTAACTTGAGCTGGCCGGGGGAACTTCCGGTCCGGTAAGGTGTCGGTCGGTTCTGTGAGACAGAGGCCCCCCTACGCATTGCTCGTTCTAGGCGCTGCCTTCGTCAGCGTCGCTGGCCCGGCTGCGGCTCAAAGGGGCCCGGCGGCCCAGCCCTTCACCGGCTACGAGCTCGCCCTCCGGGGCAGCCAAGAGGTCCGGGTCGGGCGCGAAAACCGCTTTCGCGGCACCGCCTATCGCGTTCGAGGCCTCGCCGAGCTGGTTCCCTATGAGGGGCCGGTGCGCGTTCGGTTCACCCGGGTCGTCGTCGATGAGAACGATGAAATCCCAGCACCTGAGGTCGATGCGAACGACTGGGTGACCGCGATCGTGGGGGCCGACGGGGACTTCGTCGTGGATGTGCCCGTCCCCTCGCGAGTGATTCGACACGGCCAACCGCGCCTGGTCGTCCAAGTAGGCCCCGTCGATTCCGCTCGGGAGTTCGAGATCCCCGTCAGCGAACGCGCTGCCGTCGAGGTGCTGCTGCGCACGGACCGGGTGCTCTACGAGGCCGGGGAGACGGCCCACGTGTGGGCGCTCTTGACCGACGCCCAGAGCCACCGGCCTCTGGCGGGGGAACGCATGCGCTTTGCTATCGGGGGCGGCGGCGACGACCCCTTCTCCCCCCGCACCGACGCGATGGTGACGAGCGCCGCCGGCGTTGCGCATCTCGAGGTGCCGATCCCGGAGGGCATGCGCGAGGGGACCGTGCAGGTCCGCCTCGAGGTGCCGGGGCAGACCCGGCGCACCCTCACGTTCCGCGTCGGGACACGCACCTGGGAACGCATGATGGCGACCGTCTCGATCTCGCCGGACCAGGTCGCGCCCTCCGGGACCGCGAGGGCCGAGGTCCGGGTGACGACGCCGAGCGGTGCGCCGGTGGCCGATGCCGAGGTGACGGGGCACCTCGAGGGCCGAGAGACGCCATATACGGGCCAAACCGGTGCGGACGGACGTCTGGTCTTCGAGGTCCGGGCGCCGGCCTTCCTGAGCCACGAGACGGGCGTTCTCTCGCTGCGGATCGAGGCCCGCCATGGGGCTCACGGCTCGGCGTCGGCGGTGGCACAGCTGCGCCTCGCGGTTCCCCTCGCCCTCCAGATCGAAGTCTTCCCGCCCCATGGGGGCTTGGTCCCCGAGGTCGACGAGCCCCTCTACGTGCGCCTCCGGGACGGGGCCGGGAACCCGCCCCCGGCGGGCACCGAGGTGCGGGTCGAGGGGCCCGTGATCCCTCGCGGGGTCGCGACGGCGACGACCGACGAAAACGGCCTCGCGGTCGTCACCGCCCGGGCTCCGATGGGGGCCGCCAGCGCGGCTTACAGCGATCGGCCCCTGGCGAGCGTCGTTGTGACCGCATTGGGCCCCGTCGAGCGGGTCGCTCGAATGAGCGTGCCGGTGTTGCGCGATGCGGCGATTTCTCTTTCCTTGGATCGCGTCGTGGCAGAGCCCGGGGAGGTCGTCACGGTGCGCCTCGGGCGACGCCCCGGGGCACGGCGCCGGGCCGCGATCGTCGAGTTGCTCGATCCGGCGGGCAGGTCGATTACGTCTCAGCGCGTGCGCGCCGGTACGTCGCGGGTCCGCATGACCATGCCAACCGACCTCCTCGGGGTCCTGGCCGTTCGCGTGAGGCCCGTCGACGAAGACGAGAGCCTCACCTCCATCGGCGTGATCGAGCGCCTCATCGTCCGCCCGGCGCGACCCGACTTCGTCGCCCTCGAGCCGGAGCGCCGCCGCTGGGTCGTCGGCGAGACGGCACAGGTTCGCCTGCGCACCCTTCCGACCGGGCCCAACGGGCCCCAGAGCTTCGCCGCGGTCCTCGTCCGCGACCTGAGCGCTCACTCCGGCGAACGAGCGTTTCAGCGAAACTTCCTCGCCGGAGCGTTTAGCCGCGCGATCCTCGACCCGGCCAGCGAGGGCGCCGATGTCCTGGCCCGGGCGGTCCTCGCCGCGGACCCCCTCCTCGACCCCGCGCCCTTCGTCGTGGCGCCCCTCGTCGACGCATTGGCGATGCCCGATGAGAGTGGCGGCGAAGGTTCAGCCTTTCCTCGTGGGGATCTCCGGGACCCCTATCCGATGTCCCGGGAGCTCTCCCGGCGGGGCGTGGCCGAGGCCATGCGCGCCGTCGAGGAGAGCCTCGTGGTGGCCCTCGATGATGACGCGATCGACGAGGTGACCGTCGGCCGGGGAGCCTCCCGTCGCTTCCGCCCGGGCCTCCTCGGCGGGCAAGACCCGGACGACCCGGACCAACCCGACGCGGCGAACGCTTCAGGCAACGCTCAGTTCATCACCCTCGGCGGCGAGCCCATCACCCCCGCCCTCCTCGAGGCCGCCGACCCCAGCTTCCGGTTCGAGACCGTCGCCCGTCGCGTCGCCCGGGCCCGCCTGGTCCGCTTGTGGGTGGCCCTCGCGCAATACCTCGACCCCGGCGACGAGGCGACCCCCAGACAACGCAGGGCGGCCGAGGAGCCCTCCGAGCGCTGGCTGCCGCGCATGGTCGCGGCGGGGTTGATCGAGCAGCACCAGCTCGCCGACCCCTGGGGTGGGCACTTCGTTCTTCACAGGACGACGTCTCCGGTCCTCGTCGTCTCGGCGCGGGCGACGAACCTCGAGCTGGTCTCCCCCGGGCCCGACGGTCGGGTCGGCACCCGGGACGACGTCCGGGACCCCTTCGCACGGGCCGTGCCCCTCGCGACGCCCTACGCCGTCGCCTCCGGCGAGGACGAACTGATGCGGCGCCTCGCCGTGCTCTCTCCCCTCACCGCGACCCTCCAGGCGCTCCGGGAATCCTACCAACGGGTCACGGTGGAGATGACCGAAGAGGAGATCGGCGACGCGGTCTTCGGTGCGGCCTCGGAAGGTCGCTACGGCGTCGGGGGCCTCGGCCTCAGCGGGATCGGTAGCGGCGGCGGCGGCGGCAGCGGCTACGGCAGCGGCCGCGGGGGCATGAGCGGCCGGCGTTCCCGGGCACCGCAGGTGCGCATGGGCCGGGCGTCCATCAACGGGCTCTCCGGCGTTCTCCGGGAGCGTTTTCCCCCGACTCTGCTCTTCGTTCCGAGCCTCGAGCTCGACGCATCGGGCACGACCGAGGTGCCCATCGCCCTCGCCGACACGGTGACGACCTACCTCGTCGAGGCCATCGTCTGGCGCGAAGACGGCTGGGTCTGGTCCGACCGGACGGAGATCGAAGTTGACCGGGACATCGTCGTCGCGGCGCCCATCCCCGGGACCGCCCACCGGGGCGACAGGCTCCGGTTGCCGCTGCGCGTCTCGAATCGTGGCACCACGCCTCGCCGCATCAACCTGATGCTGCTCGGGGACCGCGGTCTCGGCATCGCCGACTCGGAGGTGCACAGCCTCCGCCTGGATCCCGGGGGAAGCGCTCAGGTGCCCATCGACGTTTCCCTCGAACGGGTGGGAGAGGGCACCCTGACGGTCGTCGCGACCTCCCCCGAGGGAGAAGCCATCGATGCCGTGCGCCGGCCCCTCCACGTCCTCCCGCTCTCCCGGCGCGCCGAGGCTAGAGCCGACATGCTCGGGGACGGTCGTGGGAGCGTGTCGCTCGTAATCCCCCCCGGCGCTCACGGGCTCGGGGGCGGGCTTCGGGTCGTGGCCGGCGACGCCCTCTTCGCGCCCCTCGACGCCCTGAGCCCGTGGGCTCGGTGGGCGCCCACTCGTTCGATTCGCACGGAGCCGGGGGGGCCGTCGAACGCTCACGGCAGCGTCCAGCAGGCGCTCCTCCGGGCGATGAACCTGGCTGCTCACTATCTCGACAGCCGGGTCGATAGCGAACATGTGGCCCAGGAGGCGTCGTCGTTGTCGTCCTTCGTCCAAGGCCAGCTCTTGGGCGGCGCCCAAAGCGCCGAGGCCGAGGGTCGCCGGACCCGTCTACTCGCGTCCGTGGTTCTCGGCTTGGCCCCGGTCGCTCGGCATCTCGACCAGCGCCCGCGAGGGGCGGGGGTCGGTCCGTTGCTCGAGAGACTGCGTGAGGACCTCGCCGGCAGGGCCATCGGCACATCCGATGACCCGGCCCTCTGGGTCGTGGCGGCGGGGGCCCTCGGCTGGTCTGACGACGGCGAAGGCCCCGGCCTCGTCGGCGAGCTCGTTCGCCGAATCCGGCGCCACGTCATCGTCGTCGGCGAGGACCGGTGGCTCGCCGCCGAAGGGGCCCGGCCCATGCGCAGCACGCTGCTCCTGGCGATGGCCGAGCTCTCCCTCGGGAACCGCCAGGTGGCCCTCGACTACCTCGCCACCGTGGGCCGTTGGTCCCTCTCGGGTCGTCCGGGGCACTCCTTGCCCGAAGACGAAAGGGCCCTCGTCCGGGCGCTCCTCAGTCGGCTGCGTCGTGGCGGCACCCCCCGACAGGTCACGGTGCGCATTGATGGCGAGGAGCGGCGCCACCGCCTCGTCATGGGCGTCGCCGACATCGACGCTCCGGAGTTGGCGAGCCCAGGACGTCACACGGTGACCGTCGAGGTGCCCCGCGGAGCGCCGGTCTGGGTCGAGGCGTCCGCTCGCTACGGCGTGTCGTGGCGCCAAAGCCCGAGGCGCACCGGGCCCGTCGCGGTCGCCATCGAAGGCACTTCGGGGCTCGTCGACGAGGTCACGGTCCTCCAACTCGTGGTGCGAAACCGGACGCCCCGGGTGGTCCCCCGGACCGTCGTCGAGGTCGAGCTGCCAACCGGGGCCGAGGTCCTCGCGGCGGACCTTCGCCGTCTCGCGCGGCGTGGTCTTTCGGCGGACCAGGGCGGCGGTGTTCTCCGCCTCGTCTTGCCCCCGCTGTCCCCGGGGCAGGAGCGCCGCCTGCCGTTGTCTCTGCGCTTCAGCGTCGAGGGCACGTTCCGCGGGTTTGGCGTGGCGGCCTGGGCCGAGGACCGACCGGCTCGGGTGACCGTCGTCCGACCTCGGCGGATGGTTTTGCGAAGGGAGGCGCCATGACTAGGGCGGTGCTCACGTTCTGCATGTTGTCGTTGTTGGCGGTGGTGATCCCCGAGGATGTCAGCGCTCAGATCCACGCACGGCGGAGGGTCCCGGCGGGGGAGGTCACGGGCCTCGACATGGCCATCGACGGCTCCCTCGAAGCCATCCCCGGCGGCCGGGTGCGTTGGTTCGTGACGCTCTATGAGGTCGTGGGCCAGCGAAACCTCCGCCCCGCGGCCGGCGCGACCCTCACCGCGACGGCGTCCTTCGCCCCGGCCGAGGCCATCGCGACGGTGGTCACGGACGCCCTTGGCCGCGCGGCCCTCGAGCTGCCCATCCCTGACGACCTCGAGTCCTCGGTGGAGCTGCGCGTCGAGGCGACCAGCCCCAGGAACGTCAGTCGGGTCTTCTCCGTCTCCCTCGAACGAGGGCCCCGGTACGAGCTGATCCTCTTGACCGACCGGGCACTCTCGGCCCCTCGCGGGCGGGTCATGGCCTTCGGTCGGCTCCTCGACCGAGCGACCGGTCGGCCCGTCGAAGGTGCGACCGTGACGACCCGGGTCATCGACCAGGCGGTCCACGGGGCCGTGACGGACCCGCCCCCCGACGTGACCACCGACGGCAGCGGCGTCTTCGCCACGACCGTCGACCTCGGCCCCGTCCGCGGGGTCGCCCGGCTCCTGGCGACAGCTTCGATCACATCGGCGAACGCATCCGGCAGCGGTCCTTCGGCCGCCTCTCCGCTCGTCCGCGCCGTCTCGGTGACGGCGACCCTGCGTGTGCAGGAGGTGCCCGTCGGCGGCCTCTGGGCGACGGCCACCACCGAGCGCCCCTTTGCGACGCCAGGGGAAGTGATCCCGGTCGTGGTGCGCGGATTTGCGCCCCAGGGACGCCCCCTGGTCGGCGCCCGGGTCCGGGTCCACGGCGATTGGGGGACGAGCCCTACCGGCGACGGCGGTGCGCTGCAAACCAACAGCGACGGCGAGGTGACCCTCGAGGTGCGTGTGCCGACGCGCGTCGCGGGGGGAGAGTGGGTCGAGCGCTTCGAGTTGATCCACCCCGGCTACGGTGCGACGGCGGCCGACCTCCGGGTGCGCGTCGAGGCGGCGCCGGTCCTCGCGGCCGCCTCGGTGCAGGGGGGGGCCCTCGTCCCCGAGCTCGAAGGGCGCGTCTTCGTTCGCGTCGTCACTCCCGACGGCGTTCCATTTCGGGACGGCGAAGTTCATCTCGAAGCGCCACGCCTCGGGGGGACCCTCGCCGCGACGACCGATGCGGACGGCGTGGCCTCGTTCACGGCGCGCGTGGCGTCAGGGATCGGCGACTCCCGGGACGACGCCTGCGGCGGGGCGACTGCGGCGGCGGCGACCCTCGTCGTCGGCGCCCACCGGCAACTTCTCTGTCTGCCCGTCGATCTCGATGGCACCCTCACCGTCAGCGCATCGACGGTCACGGGTCCCGGGGAGCCTCTCGCCGTCACCGTGGCGCGCCGGCCCCGGGTCGGTCGGCGCCCGGTCGAGGTGGTCGCCCTCGTGCAGCGGGCGGGACGCTGGCTGCCCGTCGCCCGCACCTTGCTCGGGGCGCGGACGACTCGGTCGAACATCGACGTGCCTTCTTGGGTTCGCGGCGAAGTCTGGCTCCGGGGCCGACCGCTCCTCGAAGACGGCGTGCCGGGGCGAGGGGGCGGGACCTTCGTCTACCTCGGGGACGCACCCTCGTCTCTCGAGGTCGAGGCCGATGGCGAGGGGGCGCGGGTCGTCGGCACCGAGGGTGACCGCCAGGCCAGCACGACGCTGCTCTTCGCGGTCGATGTGCGCGCCGCCAGCGCCCTCGGCGAATCCCTCGGAGCCCAACGCGGGCCCCTCGCGATGGCGTTGCGCGAAGGGCGCGGCTCGGCCTTCCTCGCGGCCATCGCCGGGGCAGAGACGCCCCGCGACGAGACCGCGAGCGCCGTCCTCCGGGAGGGCGTGGTGACGACCCAGCCTCTTCCCCAGACTCCCGTCGCTCATGGTTTGCTGCGCGATCCGTGGCGGACCCGGGCGCGCTTCATTCGCGGCCGCGTGGGTCGGCTCATGCGCGGCGTCGAAAGCTATGTCGCGGGGCAAGAGCCCGGGGCGATGGAGGACGTCGCGACCTTCCACGGCCGTCGTGCTCAGTTCAACGCCTCAATCCTCGACGCGACGGCCATGTCGGCGGGCCTCGGGGACGAAGCGATGGCGAGCCTCGGCGGCGAGCCCCTCGAAATAGCGTCCCTCACCACCCTCGACGCCGCGTTCACCTTCGATAACGTGGCCCGGCGCATCACCCGGGAGCGGCTCTTTCGGCTCTTGGTCTTGCTGCGCGAGCACATGCACGCCCGGGGCCTCGACCGCCCCTGGGCCCGGCGCGGGGACCCCGCCGAATACCTCACCACGCTCCTCGACGGCGGCACGTCGTTCTCCGGCGATTGGCCCGAATCGGGTCACCTCTACGACGGTTGGGGGCGCCCCTTCGTATTGCGGCCTGCCCGCGGCGGTTCCCGGTTCACCTTCCTCGAGCCGGTCTCGGGCTGGGAGCTCATCAGCGCGGGCCCCGACGGTCGCGCCGGTACGGGTGACGACCTGGTCGACCCCTTCGCCCGGGTCCTGCCGTCCGGGGGACTCTATGCGGAGGCCGTGGGCGAAGACGTATTGCTCGCGCGGCTCCGGGGGGTCGCCCTCGGTCGCGCGACCGTTGCATCCCTTGCGGAGGTCTTCGAGATCGACGTGCCGGAGGTCGGCGCCGGCGGCGCGGCCCCGGTCCAGGGCGCCTTCCGAGAGCTCCCGGGGCCGAGCTCCTCACTGAGCCAACGCGCTCTCTTGCGCCCAGCGCAGCCCCACCTCGGCGAGGTTTTCGGTGGCGTCGGCGATCATCAGGAGTATCGACTCCCAAGCGCCCACCGGCCCTACGCGGCCGTCGCCGTTGCCTTCCGCCGCGACGGGGGCATCGACCTGGGCACGGCATCCTTCGACGCGGGCGTGCCGTTCTCTGCACGGGTCCCGTGGCCCGTCGCCCTCCGGGCCGGAGAGCGCCTCGCGTTTCCGGTAGATCTCGTTCAATACGCCGATGGCGGAGAGCCGAGGGTCGAGGTCTTCGCTCGCGGCGGCATCGTGCGCGCCTCGATCGTCGCCCGAGAGACAACCCGAGAGCGGACGCGAGAAGGGGCCGAAGTACTCCTCGAAGCGCTGCGCCCAGGACTCGCGCGGGTCGTTCTTCGCACCACCATGGCCGACGGCAGGGTCACGACCGAGACTCATCGCCTGCGCGTCGTCCCCGATGGCAATCTCCGGGCGCGCCACGGAGCGGCCGTCGCGGCCCCCGAAGCGCACCTCGACCTCACCGTCCCCGAGGGAGCGACCCCTTGGCGCGGGCAGTTGGTGATCGGGGCGCCCCAGGCTCTCGCGGCGGACCCCGCCGTGGCGGCCGCCCTCGAGAATCACCCCGCCATCGCCTCCTGGGCCGCGACGCTGTCGCCGGGGGCCGTGGCCCCGTCCCTCGAAGCCCACCTCGATGGCAGCGCCGGGGCCGCGGGGGAGTCCTTGCCTTCGGACATCGACCGAGCCTGCGCGTTGGTCGCCTGGGCGGCCCGGCAAGGCCGGCCGGACGGGGCCAGCGGGGTCGGGCGCTTCAACCACCTCGCGCGCAACTTTGGGGCATCGGTCTCGGGCGACCTGCGCACTCGAGCCGCTATCCTCACGGCGCTGGCGACGGCCGCGCCGCCGGTCCCGACGGGGGGGATTTATGACCCGGTCGCGGGACTCATCAACAAGCTTCGCGAGGATGGCTGGCGCGCCCTCGCGGCGGCATCCGGTGAGCCGGCGGTGATGGCGCGCATGGCCGCTGCGCTCTTGATCATCGACGCCCGGGACGGCCCTGGCCGCGCCCTCTATCGCCGTGCCCGGGCCAGCCTCGAGGCCGACGGCCAGGGGCGGCGCACGGTCCCCGGAGACCCCACGCACCCCGGGGATGCCGTCGTCGGCACCCTCGCCCTGGCCCTCGCGGCGCGGCAGGTGGGCGACGACGCGTTGGCCGACGAGCTTCGCACGAGCGCCCTTCGCCGCCTGCACCAGGTCCCGCGCCTCGGCGCCGAGGGGGCCTTCTGGCCCGTGGCCGCGAGCGTTCTCGGCGCATTCGGCATGGGGGCACCGGACGTGGTGCAGGTCGAGATCGATGGCGCCCCGCAGCAGGTCGACCTCGGCGATACCGGGGTTCGCACCCTCGACGTCCGGCCTGGGGCGGCGGTCGTCGTCCGCGGTGGCGGCAACATTTGGGTTCGTGCCGAGACGCGATACCTCGTGCCCGCCGAGGTCCGTGACGCCGGCGTGCTCCGGGCCAGTATCGAGGGCGCTCCGGGTGCCTACGGAGAGCGCGCCGGCTTCGAGGTCGTCGTGAAGAACACCGCCGGGGAGCCGCTCCGGCGCCCGGTCATCGAAGTGGTCCTGCCTGGGGCGGGGCGCTTCGACGACGAAGCAAAGCGCATGATCGAATCGGCGCCGGGCGTGCATCACGTCGCCGGCTTGGACGGCGCCGGGGTGCTTCGCATCGTGCTCGAGAGCATGCGCGTACAAGAAGAGCGTCGCTTTGCTCTGCCGCTCCTGTGGATTGCACGCGGCCAGACCACCGGCCTCGACCTCGCGAGCTATGATGCGGCGGCGCCATGGCGCGTATCGACGACCCCGCGCCGGGTATTCAGCGTTGACGCACGGGACGCACGAGACGAATGAGACGAATCAGACCAACGATGCGATGTATTCGCACGCTCCTCGCAGCCTCGGCCCTCGCTGGAGCGCTCTTCGCGGGCGCCTGCGGAGGAGCGGCGGCCACACCAGACGAGGACCCAGACGAGGTCACCGCGACCTGGACCACCGGCGACGACGCGCCCCTCGAGGGGGCGGACGAGACGTCGGCGTCTGAGGAAGAGGCTGGCGACTGAGCGCGGGTGAGGGCGATGACTGCGTGATGGTTGATCACGGTTGAGCGCGAAGACGGCGTGGGCGGGGGTGCCTCCAGCTCCAGGGCGCTCGTTACGCGACGACCGGAGTTGGTGCTGTGGGGGGCGGGGATGATGTCGCGGGTACCGGGGCTCGCTCGGCTGCCGGACGCTTTGCCTGTCGCTGGAGGCACCCCCGCCCCCACCCAATGGACCTAAGCCGGGCGAACTTCGGCTGATATGGTGGTCTCCGAGGATCGTGGTTGCTGTGGGTATTAGACGGGGATGCTCCCGGTCCCGGCGGGGGGCGTCTGCTCCGCTCCTAGCGTTCGGTGTTCCCGGAGGACGGTCGCGGGGACGGCTGCGGTGACAGCTCGGCATGTCGGGCGCGGGGACGCACAGGCCTCCGCAGCCACCCCACCTTCGGGACCTCGAGTAGCTAGCTG
>QMMC01000151.1 GCA_003647065.1 Deltaproteobacteria bacterium
ATCACGACGGTGCTGGACTCGCAGAGGAATAGCTCTTCCACGCCGGTCGACCGCCCTGCCGCTCCGCGCTGCTTTGCATAGGCATGGGCCGCCCGGGCGATGGTGGCGAGACGCTCATCGGCCTCGAGGGCTTCTGCCCCATGGCCGAGGGCAGGGAACGCGATGCGCGCGATGGAGCGCTCAGCGGCGAACTCGAGGGCCGCGATGACCGCATCATGGTTCGCCGACAGGGACGGTGCCGTCGGCGCCTCGGACCCACCGGCGGCGGGGGATGTCACCGCCCAAAGCAGGAAATTGCAGTGCAGGCTGCCCCGATGTACCCGGGCCACGGAACCCAACGGAAGCGGCCCCCCTCCCAACTCCTTGCGTTCGGTATCGAGGGCTCGCTGCAGGCGGCCCCCCCATTGCTGGTCCAGTTCGCGGTCAGGGCCTGGCCCCCGGAGAAGGCGCATGTCGGCCGACCCTCCGTGAACGATGGCACCGACCCGATGCGACGTGGGAATGTCGTAGACCGAGCAGTGCATCAAGAGAATATCCATAGCCTCTCGCAGTATACGAAGGGGGCAGGAACGCAAGCCGGGGGTTTGGGTCGATGCCGCTTTTCGGGCCCCTGCGCCGCCCAGCGAGTTCAGTGGCCTCGGTCGTTCGAACCTTCCGGGCCGGGGCGTCGAACCACCTCACCGTCCTCCATCAAGAAGGCGCCTTGGGGGGCGTGAAGTGGGCCTCTCCAGGGCTGAGATGTGCATGAAGAGGACGTCGATTGAGCCCACCAACATACGAAGGTGGCCCCAGCTCAAGAAGAGGTTGGCGCCGAGGTCGCTTTTGGCGCACCCTCGCCGTCCAATGACCGAGAAGGACCCCCGCCCGTTCCTCATCGTGACTGTGCTTCTCGACCCGTCAGCCCGCGCTGCAGCGATTACGCGCAGCCATGGCGACGCGGTCGACCGCGCGATGACAGCCGCCGAAGGCCAAGAGATCGCTGGCCTCGGCATCGCCGAGCTCAACATCTCGCCGATGGCGTTTTCGTACCTGCGCAAGAACCTCGGGATGCCTCCCGGGACCTGCGCCCTCTACGACGTCTTCCCCCTCGCGAGCCACCTCGCCGAGGATCACCGGACCATCGCAGGCCAGTTCCTCGCCGCCGAGGCCCTCTGGGCCCTCGAGGAGCAGGGGCTGACCAACAGCGCACCGGCGGTCGAACGGTTCACCCTGCCCAAGGGCTGGTCGAAGGACCCGAAGGAGATCCGCAACAAGCTCGTCGAGCTCGGCGCCCTCGATCTCACGGAGGCCGCGATCAAGACCTTCTCGACGGTGAAGGGCCGTTGGGATGAGTCCGCGCCGGTGATGGAGCCGCCGGTGCGAGAGGCTGTCGAAGCCGCGCCCGTGGCCGAAGCCGCTCCCGTAGCCGAAGCCGCGCCCGTAGCCGAAGCCGCGCCAGCGGCCGCGCCCGAAGCCGAAGCCGCGCCAGCGGCCGCGCCCGAAGCCGAAGCCGCGCCCGCGCCCGAAGCCGAAGCCGAAGCCACGCCCGAAGCCGCGCCCGTGGCCGAAGCCGCGCCAGCGGCTGAGCCCGAACCCCAGGGCTGACGCCCCGGTCAGTTCAGCGAGTAGGGCATCTCGAGAGCAAACGAGGCGATCTCGGCGTCGAACATGGCGCCGCCCTCGGTCTCCATCTGATAGCTGCCGTGCATCGTGCCCCGCGGGGTTCGCAGCACGCATCCGCTCGTATATTGAAAGCCGTGCCCCGGCGGCAATCGCGGCTCTTCTCCGACGACCCCCGGGCCGCGGACTTCTTCGACGGCTCCGTCGCCGTGGGTGATCACCCAATGGCGCGTGCGGAGTTGCACGACTTCCGTACCTTCGTTCGCGATACGCACCGTGTAGATGAACACGTAGCGCTGGATTGACGGCGTGGACTCCTCGGGGAGGTACTCGCTGGTGACCGTCACGCGGAGGCCGTTGGTGACGGTTTCGGAATCGGTGCTGGGGATCATGGTCATGGTCCGACTCGATGAAGGCTCGCGGGCTTGCTCACCCAGGGCGTGCCCGAGGCGGCCAGGCGCCACGGAGCATCTCGGTGAGCCTCGGAAGCATAGTCGATCCCAACGCGAGGTCCCGAGAGGATCTCGGGTGGTGCGGGCCCGTCGTGAACTTCGAGGCCCCCGGGCCGATAAAGCGCATGGCCGTTCATCGCCCGGTCGAGGCCGAGGGCAGCGCCCACCTTCCCGGGGCCGGTCAGAAGCACGGGCCCGCGCTTATCGCCGCGCCGCCGCTGAATGGTGCGGAGGCCACGGACCGGCTGGCAGGCCCGGATCAGCACCGCGGCCCCCTCCCCCTCGGGATTGGTCACCAGGTTCAACATCTGGTGAATGCCGTAACAGACGTACACGTAGGCGTGCCCCGGCGGACCCCACATCACGGCGTTCCTCGGAGTCCGGCCCATCCGGCAGTGGTTCGCCGTGTCGCCGGGAAAGCGGTAGGCCTCGACCTCGGTGATGACCACCTCGACGCCGCGACGCACGAGGCGTTTGCCCAGGAGGTCCCGAGCCACGTCGAGGGCGTCACGCTCGTAGAAGGCCTGTTCGAGGATGCTCACTAACCGAGACAGCTCGCCATGACCTCGGCGGACTCGTTGTTGGTGTCGTCGCATTCCTGGAAGGTCGGCATCGACGGGTCGATGAGGATCCGGGCCTTGAAGGTGTTGGTCTCGTCGTAGCCGACTGCCTCGTGCAGGAGCACATCCGTCTGCCCCGGGAAGAGCGGGGTCGCGGTCGTTGCCCGGCCGATCTCCGTCTCGACCCCCGCCTCTACGACGAAGAAGCCTACCGTAACTCCGGCGGGCAATACCGCCGCGCCGAGGTTGCGCAGCGCCGCCTCGAGGCCGAGGGGATTGGTGCATACGATCGACAGGGACACCGTCGCGTCCGGGGCATCGAAGATGCCCTCGCCCTGGATGTTCTGCCGGAAGTTGTTGAGGAAGCCGACGCTCCAGTTGTCTACCTGAGTGATTGGGATGTCGCCGTAGGTCGACGCTGGCGTGCAGGCGTCCCCGCGGTCACCGCAGATGTTGCTGACGCTGTAAGCGTGCTGATTCCACAGACTGCGGGTCCCGACCCAGGAGTTGTCCCGGGCCCGGAAGACCTTGATGCCGCGGTACGCCGCGCTCGCCCCGTCCGAGCCGACCCACGCTGGGCGGCCGAAGTCCGGGTCCCCGGGGGCCGCCGGGGATGTCCACGGCGCCACGTCGCAGCCCCACCCCGATGATGACGGGTCGGCGCCGTTCGCCACCATGACGATTTCGGCGCTGCCGTCCGAGTCGATGTCGGCGACGAGGCTCGCCTCGGTCGCGGTGAACGAGGTCGTCGGCGTCGCGAATCGCACGGCCCCCGTCGCGCCATCGTAGACCCAGAGGAAACACTCGTCGTTGTAGATTACCTCGGCGGCCCCATCGCCTTCGAAGTCGAAGACCGTCGAGCCGGTGACCGACGAGCTGAGGTCGTGGTTCGGCGCGGCCCACACGAGCTCGAGGCTCATCGTGGTGTAGTTGGCGCGCACCACCATGTAGTCCTGGCGGAAGGCGACGCCGATCTCTGGGCGGCCGTCCCCGTCGAAGTCGGCGACCGTCGGCGGCCCGCCGTTCCCCGGGCTCGCGCTCGTCGATGCGATGGAGGCCATCACGTCGGTCCCGTCGGCGCCGTTGAGCAGATAGATGCGACCGCCACTGACGTACGGGACCTCGGGCGTGCCGTCGCCATCAAAGTCGCCAATCGCCGAAAACCCGCTGCCGATGTCGGTGCGATTCCACTCGGGGATTCCATCGGTCCCATAGGCCGTGCGCCCCGACAGGAGCTCGAGCTCGGGGTCGGCGTCGAGGTTGACGAAGACGCTGATGGCCTGGTTGATACCGCGGCCCCAGTCTTCGGTGCCCTCCCAGAGTCGGGTGATGGTCGTGCCATCCGTCGTGAAGACGGTGCGCCCGTAGGCGATCTCTGGGTTTCCATCGTGGTCCATGTCCGCGATCGAAACGCCCCCGCCCCAGCCGGTGCCGTTGTTCGCGGCGAATCCGGGGATCACCCGGTCGCTCTTGCCGATGGTCACACCGGTATGGTCGACGATGCGCACGTAGCCCTCGCCGTCGATGGCCACGACTTCCATGTCTCCGTCGTGATCGAGGTCGCCGATCGCCGGAGAGACCCCGGAGAAGCCGAGGGAGCCAGCCTCGGGACGCCGGCTCGACCAAAGCTCGCGCCCGGAGGGACCGTCGAGCACACGCAGGACGCCCGTCTTGCACATATTGGGGATGGTGGCGTTGCTGCAATAGGTGCCCTGGGCGTTGCCGGAGACGAAGATGACGTTCGGTGGGTCGAACTCGTCGACGACGCCATCGCAGTTGGTATCGGCGAGGCGGCCGACGACGGGGGTCGACCAGACGTCGAGGCGACCCGTGTAGGACTCGGCGGTCGTCGAATCGAAGGCCCACTGCTCCACGGCATCGAGGTTGCCGACCGGCGGACGATACTCACAGTCGCGAATGCAGGCCTCCCCGGGCCCCGGCGCCATCCCGTCGGCACACCGCGGTGGAAGCGCGAGGCACCGCCCCTGGACCGGCGCATCCCCGAGGCACACCCCACCGTCGGGCGTCGGCATGCCGCCATCCGTCCCCGGCGGTGTCGGGTCCGCGAGGCCAACCTCGCAGTACTCGTCGGCCCCGCAATCATCGGTGCTTCGGCACAGGGCCCCGGGCACGACGCAGGCGTTGGCAAAACACGTATCGCCAGCGGCGCAACACGCCGACCCGCAGACCAAATCGCTCGAAGGACAGCAGCTCCCCTCGAGGCATACGCCGCCGCCGCATTCGGAGTCGTCGGTGCATGGAGGAGGCCCGGTGTCCGGCCGGGCGCTGTCGCTGGGCACGCCGCTGTCCATGGCCCCGTCTGGAATCACCTCACACATGCCGTCGACACATCGCTGACCGGCTTCGCAGTCGGCGGTCGTCTCGCACATCGCGAGGGGCGTCTTCCCATCGCTGCAGTCGCAGCCGGCGAAGGCGAAGGCGAAGAGGGAAACGAGGGAGAACGAGACGAGGAGGGGGACCAGGCCCGACCGGGGGAAAGAAGTCATGCTTTCACCATACTCGATATGAGCGCTTCGCGGTCCCCCCCCGAGGCCATCACCCACTGAGGAGGGATTTCCGGTGTATCGAGGACCGAGCGCTGAGGTAGGATCGTCACCGATGACCAAAGAACGCATGCAGGTGCTCATCGTCGACGACGACGCCGATTTCGGAGAGCTCACCCAGCGGCGCCTCAGGAACATCGATGCCGATGTCGTGTTTCACGAAGGCCCCGACGGGGCCATCGAACGCATCGGCGAGGGAGGCTTTGCGCTGGTCCTCCTCGACATCAACATGCCCGGGCTCAGCGGGCTGCAGATCCTCGACGCCCTAAAACAGCGCGGCGACGCCGACAAGGTGGTGCTCTTCAGCTCGATGGACGAGCGTGCCCTCGAGGAAATCGCCAAGACCGCCGGCGTCGACTACCTGTCGAAGTCGGCGTCGAAGGACGAACTCCTCGCCCGGGTCGCGGCAGCGACCGGCGCCTGAGGGGCTGCCGATCGAGGGCCCGCATCGCCCGAAAAAAGAAGGCGGCCGCTTTCGCGACCGCCTTCTGCAGTGACCCCAGGGAGAATTGAACTCCCGTTTTCGGCGTGAGAGGCCGACGTCCTAACCGCTAGACGATGGGGCCGATTTTAAACCTTAGCTCGGGGACTAGGATTCGAACCTAGATAACAAGAACCAGAAACTTGTGTCCTGCCGTTAGACGATCCCCGAATATCCCCGGGTTGGGGGTGGGCTGTTTAACCCCCGGACCGGGGGCTGTCAAGGGACGCACTGTAGGCTTCGATCTTGGCCACCACCCGGTCGTCCGGGGGCGGCAGCGGATAGCCCCGAATGGCAGCGGGCGCGCAAAATACGTGGTCGGCGACCCCGAGGTGCTGGATCTCCCCCGATACCAGGCGGCAGCGATAGAAGAGCAGCAGCACGTCCTTCGACTCGTACCGGTGGAAGGTGACGTCGAAGATGTCTTCGACGGCGATCTCGACCCCGCATTCCTCCCGGACCTCGCGGACCAGGGCGTCCTCGGGGTCCTCGCCCTCCTCGACCTTGCCCCCGGGAAACTCCCAGAGGCCGGCGAGGTGGGCCCCTTCCATCCGGCGGGTCAGGAGAACCTCGCCGTGGTGAAAGAGCACCGCAGCCGAGACGATGACCGGCGTCGCCACTTTCAGAGGCTGACGGCGCGGCGGAGCTGCGCATCGGCGACGCGCAGGTCGATGATCGAGTCGACGAGGTTGATGCGCGCGTTGGTGAGGTCCGCCTCGGCGTCGACGAGGTCCCGGGCCACCGCCGTGCCTGCGGCGAGCTCTTCTTGGCGCACCCGGTAGGCCTCTTCGGAAGCCTGGAGCCCGGCCCCGGCGGCCTGGATGGCGGTCTTCGAGGCCCGGAAGTTCTCGTAGGCCTGGTCGACCTCGATGGTAACAGCGTCGCGCAGGGCCAGGAGGTCAGCCCGCGCTTCATCGGTGTGAGCCTCGGCCCGGTCGAGGGTCTGGTTGCCTTGGAGGGTCTGGTGCAGCGTGTATTGCATCACGGCACCGACTGTCCAGGAGGCGTTCCAGTGCTCGGTTTGAGGAAAGACCCTTTGGTTCGGGTTTGCATACTCGATACCGGCCTGGATGAAGATCTGCGGCCACCGGCTCCCTCCCTGGGAAGACTCCAGGTCATCCCGGGCCCCGACCAAGCGGCGAAGGGCCAACATCTCGGCACGACTCTCGAGGGCCTGGACCACGAGGGCGGCCCGGGTCTCGGTGATCTCGGGGAGATTCGCGGCGAGGTTCTCCCCCACGGGAATGAGCCCGGTCCCGGGCTCCGAGTGCATCAGTGTGCGCACGACGTGGGCCGTGACGAGGACCGCCCCCTGAGACCGCGCAACACCGACCCGGGCCGCTGCGTTCTGGGCCTCGACGCGCATGAGGTCGACCCGGGGGGAGACGCCGGCCCGCACGAGGGCCTCGACCTGCTGCCTGTTGGCTTCCGTCTGGCGCTGCGCCGCGAGGGCGACGGCGAGGGTCGCCTGAGCTCGGACGTGGCCATACCAAGCCTCGCGAGCCCGGAGGTCGACGTTGGCCCGGTCCGCATCGATCTGCAGCCGTTCAGCGTCAGCAAAGCCTTCGACGGCGTTATAGCTCGGCATGATCGTGAGGAAGAGGTCCGTCACCGGATAGCTCAGGCTCCCCCGAAGAGACCACTGGTTGAGCACCTGAGGAAAAGAGAAGGCTTCCCCTCCGGCTGCCTGAAGGCCCGTCAGAAGTGCCTGGTCGACGTCCGCCGACGCGGCTCCCAGTGCCGACCCGTCCCGCTGATCCGCAATCCGCATATTGACAGTGTCAATGATGGTGGGGTCGATGGTGCCGCCACCGAAGGTGGGCTGTTCGACCTCGGACAGGCGCGTGAAGCCGAAGGAGCCGGTAACCTGAGGAATGTAGTTGAGCCATTGAGACTCGGCGGTCGCCTCGCGGGCCCGGATGCTGGCCCGGCGCTGCTCCATCTGCGGCGCCGTCGCGACCGCGGTCTCGGCGACCTCATCGACGGTCAGGCCGCTCGGGTCGACGAGGGTCTGGAACGCATCGACATAGACCGACGGGTCGACCGGTTCGAGGCCACGGATCGCCTCGTCCTCGGCGATGTTCTGGAGCTGGGCGGCTCCTTCGGCGGTGTTCGGATCGGCGACCTGTCCCGGGGCGACCTCGGCCGGGGTGGCCTCCACCGGAGTGCCCTCGGCCTGTGCTTCCGCGAGGCCCGGGGCGGCGAGGACCGCCAGCGCGAGAAGGTGTGCGAGGGGGTGGATGATGAACTTGTTCATGGAACGTCCGATTTCTCTTCAGGGCCGACGCCGCCGGTTGGCGGATCCCCTGCCCCGTGCTGTATAGACGCCCACGGAGGCATGGACAATGACGGCAGGTAAGAAGGTCGCGGTGGTCGGGGCGACGGGAGTCGTCGGCCAGGAAATGCTCCGGGTGCTTCATCAGCGGGGATTCCCTGCTCGGGAGGTAATCGCGGTCGCCTCAGAGCGCAGCGCGGGCCGCAAGGTGGCCTTCGGCGATCGAGAGCTCGAGGTCCGAGCCATCTGCCCCGAGGTCTTCGAGGGCGTCGACATCGCGCTCTTCTCCGCCGGCGCCGACATCTCTCTGGAGTGGGGTCCGGTCGCGGCTGCCGCGGGGGCCGTCGTCATAGACAACTCGAGCGCCTTCCGCATGGACGACGATGTCCCCTTGGTCGTCCCCGAGTGCAATATCGAGGCGGCCGCCAACCGCCCCCGGGGCATCATCGCCAACCCCAACTGCTCGACGATCCAGATGGTCGTCGCCCTCAAGCCGCTCCACGACGAAGCCAAGATCGAGCGCGTCGTCGTCTCGACCTATCAGGCCGTGAGCGGCGCCGGTGCACCGGCCGTCGCCTGCCTCGATGCCCAGCGCCGTAGCCTCGCCCTCGGCGAGCCCCTCGAAATGGGGGTCCTCGAAGGCCAGCTCGCCGGCAACCTGCTCATGCACTGGTCCCGCGACGAGGCGAGCGGCTACCAGGAAGAAGAGCTCAAGATGGTGCACGAGACCCGTAAGATCCTCGGCGACGACAGCATTCGCGTCTCTCCGACCGCGGTCCGGGTCCCGGTCGCGACGGGGCACAGCGAATCCATCGCGCTCGAAACGGCGCGCCCTCTCACCCCGGAGCGGGCCCGGGAGCTCCTCGAGGCGGCACCCGGGGTCGAGGTCGTCGATGATTTCGCTGCCGGGGTCTACCCCACCCCCCTGGACTGTGAGGGCCGAGATGCGGTCCTGGTGGGACGGATCCGCGAAGACATCGGCAACCCCGGAGGACTCCAGCTCTGGGTCGTCGGCGACAATCTCCGGAAGGGTGCCGCCCTGAACGCGGTACAGATCGCCGAAGCCCTGATCTGATTGACCTTTTGTCACCGGAGGGCGGCGGTCACGGTCGGGGCATGACAGAATGTCCATCGACCTCCGGCCGGAGCCCTGGAACTCAGGCATTGGCCTTTGGATCGCGGCTTGCTATGGCTTTCGCGCAGGATATTGCATGCGTCTCCCCTCCCCCCACCTCGCCCTAGTCCTCATCGCGGTCTGGTGCGTCGCGCCATCTATGGCGGCAGCGCAGATGACGCTGACTTACGAGAGCCCCGACGAGGATCGTCTGCCGTCGGTAGGCTACGTGTCCCCTCCTCTCGGGCTCACCGAATGTGAGCTGCTCGATCCGGTGGCCTTTCGCCTCAATGGCCTCGATACCACCGGGACGTTCATCGACATCTGGTCGGGCCCCGGCTCGACGGATTGCACCCCCGCCGCCGCCCGGAACCCTCTGGACGGGACCTGCACGGCCCTGACCGTCACGGCCGACACGATGCTCTCCGGCAACCCCGTTCAAATAGACCTGGATATCGCCATGTCCGAGCTCATCGACTGCGCCGGTGATTCCGCGGGCTCGACGATTTGGTTTCTGCTCGCGAATACCCTGGGGAGCACAGAAGAGGTCACGCTCTCGGTTTCGCTGCCGGTCACCTTCGACCGGACCCAGCCCAGCCCTCCGACGGAGATCGGCGATACCAGCGGCGACACCATGGCGACCATCAGTTGGACCCAGGCCAGCGACACGGACATCCAGCGATACGATGTCTACGGGGACCCGGGCAGCCTCGGGGTCTCCTGCGACGAAGCGAGGGCCGCGACGTCCTTGGTCCCGGGCAGCGATTTCACCGCGGCTGGATACGTCTTTCTCGGCCAATCGACCGGCAGCTCGACGGTCGTCAACCCAGAGGACCTCGGAATGGCCACCGGAGATTCAGCGACCTTCGTCGTCATCTCGACCGACCAGGCGCTCAACTCGAGCGTCGTATCCGAAGTCGCTTGCGTGAGCCGCATCGACACCGACGGGTTCTGCGACGCCTACGGCGAGTGCGAAGACTGCTCCGCCGCGGGCCGAGTCGGCCTCGAAACCTCGCAGATGGTATCGTTTCCTGCCCTCACCTTTCTCTTCGCAGCGGGCCTGGGCTTCGCGCGACGACGGCGAAAATGAAGAATACACTGCTCTCTTTGGCCGCGGCTTGGGCCGTGATCGCGGCGTCGCTTCCCAGCGCCGCCAGCGCTCAGTACTTCGACGACCGGAGCGCCGGCCTCGTCGACGAAATCGGGTCCGAAGAGACCTGGGCTCTCGAGTTCCGCATCGGAACCTACCAACCGACCGTAGGGGCGGCCTTCGACACGTACTTCGCGGACGACACGGGCCCCCTACTCGCCTTTGAGATCGACTTCCTTCCGCTCGAAATCCACGACTGGTTCGACGCGGGCATCGCGTTCGGCTTTGGCTGGACCCAGTACGTGGGCTTCGCGACCAGCGGAGAGACGAACAGTTCGACGACCGAAGAGACGAGCCTGACGCTCTATCCGATGCCGGTGCTCGCGGTCTTCCGCCTCGACGCCCTCGCCCGGAGGCTGCGCGTGCCCCTGCTCATCACGGGCAAACTCGGCGCAGAGTTCGTCATCTGGAACAGCGGCACCGGCTCAGCTAGCGAAGCGACCAACATGAGCATCGGCCTCCACTGGGGAGTGCAGTTCGCCCTCGAGCTCGACATCTTCAACGAGCGGGCGGCCCGAGCCCTCGACGAAGTGTGGGGCATCAATCACTCCTTCCTCTTCTTCGAGCTCTTCGGCTCCGCGGCCCACAGCAACCTCGACGCGTCTCCCAAAGACGGGGTTGCCTGGTCCGCCGGCCTCGGCTTCCTCTTCTAAGTCCAATGCCGTTCACTTGCGTCAAGCGCCGAGCGCGCCCGGAGCCGTCGACCGAGGAATACCAAAGGTATTTTGAGGGAGATGGCGAGGACGTAAGCCGGCGAATGGCGTGAGTGGGCGGCATTGGTGTGGCACACGGCGTACGGCTGATTCTTACCTACGACGGCACCGCCTTCGCCGGATGGGCGACGCAACCCGGTGAGCGCACGGTGCAAGAAGAGGTCGGCCGAGCCGTCTCGGTGATGACCTGCCACCCGGTGACGGTCCGCGGCGCGAGCCGGACCGACGCGGGCGTACATGCAGAGATGCAGGCGGCGGCCTTCGACAGCGAGCGCCTCATCTCGCCGGACGGTTGGCAGAAGGGCCTCAACAAGTATCTGCCCGAGGACATCTCGGTCCGCCGAGCCGAGGTCGTCGAGGCGGGCTACAACCCGCGCTACGACGCCCGGAACAAGCTCTATCGCTACGTCATCGAGGTCGGCCCGACCCGCAACCCCCTCCGTCGCCACCGAGCGTGGCACGTGCGCCCCGGGCTCCTCGCGGCCGGCCGGCGGGAAGCAGAAACGGCCGTCGACGCGTTCGACGTCGGGGTGATGGCCGACGCGGCGAGTCGCTTCGTCGGCGAGCACGACTTCCGCGCCTTCCGCGCCTCGAACGACCTACGGGAACGCACCGTCCGCACCCTCAGCGCCGTCGACGTCATCCCGGGGTGGTCCGGGGACCCGCGCCTGCTCGCGATCGAAGTACGCGGGACGGCGTTCCTCAAGAACATGGTGCGCATCCTCGTGGGCACCCTGGTCGAGGTCGGCAGGCAACGCATGACCCCGGACGATGTCGCGGGCCTCCTGAGCCCGGAGCGGGTGCGCTCCGACGCCGGGCCCACGGCCCCCGCCCATGGCCTGACCCTGATCGAGATTCAACTCGGGCGCGACAAAGGCACCGTCACCCCTCTCTGACGCTCGGCCGGTTTGCATCGCTGGGCCCCCGCCGTACCCTCTCGCCCCGTGCGGACCTCCTGCATCTTCGTCGCCTTGGCAGCCCTTGGTCTGGCCAGCATCACCCTGCCCGCCTCGGCCCAGGAGCCGGAGGCGGAGGCGGGCGTCGAGACGACTTCGGAGGACAGCCCCGACGCGGCCGACGCCAGAGACCCGAGCACAGACGACGGCGACTCGGCCGAATCGGATGGCGGCGCCGCGGCCCAAGGTGGAGCAGAAGGCGAAGAAGACACGGCCGCCGGGACATCGGAAGGCGACGCGACCGCCGAGAGCGCAGGCGACGGGGCGGAGCGCCTGCGAGCCGACCACGGACGAGACGCGCCCGAAGAGCCCGCGAAGGTCGCCGTCGTCACGGTCGGCGACCCCGACGACGGCCTCCGGGACCAAGCCCGCGAACTCGACCGCCTGTTCTCACGGACCGATGGCCTACGCATCCCGACCGACTCCGGTCTCCGCCGCGCCCTCCGGGGCGACCCGGCACCGGACGAGGACGACGGCCTGGGGCGGGTTCGCGTCCTTCGCCGGGGCCTCGGCATCGACGACGAAGAGGACGCCGGGGGCCTCTCGGCCCTCGGACGGGTCTCCGGGGCCGTGGCGGTGGTCGCCATCCGGCGCCGGGCCGGCAGCATCGAGGCGACAGCCCTCGACGTCGCCTCGGGCCGGCTCTACGAAGGAGAGTTGGAGCTGAACGATGCCGGCGACGCCGCGATCGTGCGATTCGTACTGCCCCGGGCACGGGCCTCGGCCCTCCGGGCCGCAGAACGGGCCGCTGACGCGGATAGGCGCGATTGGCGCGGAGGAGCCGCTGCGGCTCGGGATGGGGCGGGGTCTGGCGCCGGGGGCGAATCAGCAACGCCCTCAGAGGGCACGGAAAACGGCGAGGAAGATGAGGAGGAACCCGGTTTTTTCGCGAAGTGGTGGCCCTACATGGTCGGGGCCCTTCTGCTCGGGGCCATGGTCACTTACTTCGTCGTCACCGGGAACGACGACCCCGGTGCCGACCTCCCGTCTCCGGTGCTACGCTTTATCCCAGGTGGCAACTAAACCGCATCACCTTGACCGCGATCCACGGCGCGATCTGGCCTCGCTTTCTGCGCTCAATGCGACGCGGTTTCGGTCAACGTCGATTCGTCCGTGGGCGACGCGCTGGGTTCGCGTCGTCAGCCTCCTGTTGATGCTCGCGGCCCTCGGAACCTCGAGCGCCCTGGCGCAGACGCCGGCCCCCGAGGGCCAGGACGTCACGGGCTGGGTCCCCATCGACGACAACGCCCCCGCCGGCTCTCAGACTGCCAGGCTCCCGGACGCTCCGGAGGGCTACGTCTCCGAGGTTCGAGGCGCGGTCCACTGGACGTTCCCAGCGACCGCCACCTCTGTGGTCCGCGAGCTTCAGGGGCATTACGCCAACGCCTGGGCCCGGGTCGTCAGCGACTTCGGCGGCTCGATCGACGATGAGGTCATCATCCGCGTGGGCCTCAACCCCGAAGAGATGCATGCCCTGGCGCCGGCAGGCCACCCTGCCCCGGACTACGCGGCCGGCGTCGCCTACCCTCGCTTCGGCGTCATCCTCCTGACCCTCCAGGCCCCCGACTCCTGGCAGCGCCCCGACGTCGAAAAGGTACTGACCCACGAGCTCTCCCACATCGCCCTCTACCGCGCCGTCGGCGGCCAACACCTGCCGCGGTGGTTCGTCGAAGGGGTCGCGGTCCAGCAGGCCGGGGAAAACGACCTCAACCGCATCAAGAAGCTCTGGGGAGCCGTCGTCGCCGACAACGTCGTCCCCCTCGCCGACCTCGACAACAGCTTCCCGCGCTACGCCCACCGGGTGAGCGTCGCGTACGCCCAAAGCGCGGACATCATCGCCCACATGCGGCGGGCCGACAGCGACGCGCGACGCTTCCGGTCGCTGCTGCGAAAGATCCGCGAAGAGGACATGACCTTCGAAGAGTCATTCTTCGACAGCTACGAGATGTCCCTCGCGACGATGGAGCGCGAGTGGCGAGACCGCCTCGGGGAGCGCTTTCAGACCATCCCCCTCGTCGTCACCGGGGGCGGCCTCTGGGTCTTCGCATCCATCCTGCTGCTGATGGCCTACGTGCGCCGGCGCCGCCAGCACCACGCCGGCCTCGAGCGCATGGCCGCCGAAGAGGCCGCCCGGGACGCGGCCCTCGACCGGGCCGAAGGCGTCGTACTCGCGGAGATGGCCCGACAAGAAGCCCGTAACGAGGCCCGTGAGGAGGCCGAGCACATCGTCATCGTCACGAGCGACCCTGCCCGGGAGCGTGATTCGGGGGTGCCGACGGTGAAACACGACGGTTCCGATCACACCCTGCACTGAGGGGGAGGGGCCGGGCCGCGGGCTCAGTATTGGCAGGCGCCGAGGGTCGCGTTGCAGCCGATGCCGCTGACGCAGTCATCGGCGGTGGCGCAACGAGGAGTGCACCGCGGGTCTTCG
>QMMC01000152.1 GCA_003647065.1 Deltaproteobacteria bacterium
AAGAAGAGCACCCCGAAGCCCTTGCCGAGGTAGATCGCGGCCCGCGGGACCGGAGAGAGCATCAGGCCGCGCATGACGTCGTTTTCGCGCTCACGCATCCAGCTGCGGCCCATGGCGAGGAGGCCGGCGAAGGTGACGGTGATCCACAGGACCCCGGGCGCGATCTGCCGTGACGCGTTGACGTCGATGTAGAACGACAGCGATGCGAGCACCGTGAGCAAGAACGAGAAGAGGCCCACGGTGATGAGGATCTCGCCGGTGCGCAGCTCGATGCGTAGGTCTTTGCCCGCGATGAGAGCGGCGGCTTTGAGCACGCTCATGACGCCTCCGGTTGGGCGACGCGGCCCCGTTCGAGGCGGACCCGGGTGTCGGCGAGCTGGTCGGCGAGGCCCATGTCGTGGGTGACGAGGATGCAGATGGCCCCCCGCGCTCGCTCTTCTTCGACGACGGTGACCAATCTCTCGACGGCCTTCACGTCGAGGCCCGTCGAGGGTTCGTCGAGGAGCAGGAGCCGCGGGGCGTGCAGCACGGCCCGGGCGAGGGCGACGCGTTGGAGCTGCCCTCGGGAGTAGGTGCGCGTCGGACGCTCGAAGAACGGCCCGAGCTCGAAGCGGGAGGTGAGCTCTTCGATCCGCGCCTTCGGCTCGATGTCGTAGAGCCGGGCGTAGAGCTCGAGGTTTTCGCGGCCGGTCAGGTCGGGGTAGAGCATCGCCGCGTGGCCGAGGACCCCGAGGTGCTTTCTGACCTCCCGGCGGGCCCGTCGCTCACCGATGTCGCCGTAGCGGACCTGGCCCCGGGTCGGTAGGGCGAGCTGGGCGAGGATCGACAAGAGCGTGCTCTTGCCCGAGCCGTTTGGTCCCTCGACGACGGTCACGGCACCTGCCTCGAACGAGAGGTCGACTCCCCCGAGGGCGCGGGTGAGGCCGAACATCTTGGTCAGTCCCGTCGTCGTGACTCGTTCGAAATCGAGCGCCACGGCGCCGATGCTAGCAGCCCCACACCGAAGCACCACGTTCGTTTCAAAAGAGGTCGGCGATGATCCCGTCGAGGAGGATCCACCGCTCCCGGGGGACCCGGAGACGGTCGCCGTCGTCGATGAGATCGCCTCGGGCGACTCGTCGGGTGATGGCATCCCCCCGGCCTGCTCGGGGGTCCACGCCGGACCGGGCCGCCGTGCGGTGGAGGTCGACGCCCTCGGCGGTGCGCAAGCCGAGCATGATGGCCTCCCGCACGATCATCTCACCGTCGAGGTCCTCGGATTCGGCCTCGAAGCGCCCGTCTTGGCTGCCGGCGATATAATCCTCGCCGATACCTTCGTTCTTCCAGCGCCGGGCCCGGCCCTCGCTTTCGTCGAGGCATCCGACCGCCGCGGCCCCGAGGCCGAGGTAGGCTCCACCGCGCCAATAGTGCTGGTTATGCCGCGATTCCTCGCCGGGAACGGCGTAGTTGCTGACCTCGTAGTGGCCCCAGCCGGCGGCTGAGAACCTCTCCCCGGCGGCCCGGAACATCGACGCGTAGTCCTCTTCGCTCGCGACCTGGAGGCGGCCTTTTCGATGCAGCTCCCCGAACTGGGTCCCGGGTTCGATGGTCAGGGCGTAGGCCGAGACGTGTTCGATGCCGAGGTCTAAGACCCGCGAGAGGTCGTCGTCGACGGTGTCCTGGTTCACGGTGCCGAACATCAGGTCGGCGCTCACCCGCGGGGCGTCTTTCAAGGCGCACTCGAGGGCCTTCACGGCACCGGCGCTATCGTGGAAGCGGCCGAGGAAGCGCAGGCGCTCGTCGTCGAAGCTCTGGACGCCGACCGAGAGGCGGTTCACGCCGGCCTCGACGAGGGCCGCGGCGTGGGCCTCGTCGAGGGATGACGGATTGCACTCGACGGTCACCTCGACCTCCGGGTCGACGCTCTGCCCGCCGCGGCGCTCTGGGGACCCGAATGCGCCGCGGATCCCCCGCAGCACCCGGCCGAGCTCTCCCGCGTCCCAGAGCGAGGGCGTGCCTCCTCCGAAGAACACGCTCGTCAAACGTCGTTCGCCGAGGCCCTCACCGCGTGCTTCGAGCTCCCGCATGATCGCGTCGGCGTAAGCCCGGTGGGGCACGTCACCACGATCGATCTTTCGGGTCGTGAAGTCGCAGTAGGGGCACCGTTTCAGGCACCACGGAAAGTGCACGTAGACCGAGGTGTCGGTCCCGGTGCTCATCGTCGAGTTCACGCTCGGGGTTTACTCTTCGGTGGGCGGCTGGCGGAAGATCGCCGCCCGATAATACGCCAGCTCTGCGAGGCTCTCGCGGATGTCGTCCATGGCCCGGTGCGACTCGTTCTTGCGTGGGGACTTCGCCATCGCCTTCGGGTACCAGCGCCGCCCGAGCTCTTTGACGGAGCTGACGTCGACCTGTCGGTAGTGGAGGAAGGCGTCGAGGCGCGGCATGTACTTGCGGATGAAGCGCCGGTCCTGGTGGATGGAGTTGCCCGCGAGGACGGCGCGCTTGGCGACGCAGTGCTTCCGGAGGAAGTCGATGATCAACGTCTCCGCCGCCTCATCGTCGAGCTCGCTCGCCTTGACCTTGTCGGTCAGGCCCGAGTCTCCGTGGTGGGTGGTATTCCACTCGTCCATCGCCCCGAGCAGCTCATCGGACTGGTGAATCACCAGGTCCGGGCCCTCAGCGACGAGGGTGAGGTCCCCCTCGGTCACCAGAACGGCGATCTCGATGATCCGCTCTTTGTCGGCATCGAGGCCGGTCATCTCGAGGTCCATCCAGACCAGTCGCTCGTCCTTGCTCATCTCGCGCACCTTCTAGCCCGAAAGGGCGCCGGTGGCCATCGGTCCCCTCGCCCGCGATGGCGCCCGCGGGCGGAACGGCTGCGAGTTCGCCGTAATCGACGCGCAACTCCTCGAAAAGAGGATAGTCACGGTGCGTCCGGCAGAGCGCCCGCGTCCGGGCATGTCGACCCCGCCGCGGCGCACGTGCCACCTCCGCACATCACCGGTGCCCGCACTCCACATTCGAACCCCCACAGAATGAGGCACGTTCGAAGGACCCCTTCCTGACAGCACTCATAGGGGCAGCCCGCCGGTCGGCTGCATACCGACCCGACGATACCGTCGGATTCGCAGCCGTTGCCCGCGTCCGTCCCCGGAACGGCCGCGTCTGGGCACGTCTCTCCCGGTGCGACACACATGTCACCCCCGCACATCACCGGCGCGGCGGCTCCGCATTCGCTGCCCGAGGGAATGACGCATGTTCCAACGACCCCCGCCTGACAGCACGGGTACTCACAACCGTCTGACGAAGAACATTCGTACCCGCCGGTACCGTTCGACACGCAACCGCCGCCCGTCGGCTCCGGCTCGCTCGCCGAGCACGCGCCGCACCCGAGAAAGAACAAGCCCAAGAACAAGTGCCGTCGCATGCCTGAGCCATACTCCCATGGGATGCGGGGACGCGTGGTTGCTTAATTGTCTTATGTCCGCCGGGTTCCCGTGAACGCCGCGATGAGGGCACGCTCCTCGAGGTGCTTGGGTCGATGCGATAGGCCTGCGGCCAGGAGGGGTCCTACCATCTCGCAAGCTCAGCACCCGTAGGCGCGCATCGGGTCGGCGGTGCAGAAGCCGCCCATGCATGTTGGCGCGACCTCCCCGTCGACGCACGGCTCGAAGAGGTGATTGCGGAGCCGGCGAGGCCGTCGGATCGGGCGTAGGATCGGTCCGTCGCTGTCGAACCAGCAGTCGCGCTCGCTTTCGCACGGCACCGGCTCGTGCCACTCGAGGCGACAGCGCGCGTTGGGCGGCGCACCCTGACAGCGGCAGACGGGGCGGGTCTCGTCGGCGCCCGCGCGAACCTCGTCGCCGCGGCCCGGCTCGCACGTGCCCTCGGCCATCGAGATCCCGCACCCGGTTCGGCCGGCTCCGTAGGCGCAGGTCCCCTCGGAGATCAGGTGCCCGTCGGGCATCTCGCGCCTCAGCGCGCAGCGCTCCGCTACGCACACGCAGGAGCCGGGCACAGGGGCAGCCTCCTCGCAGACCTGCGCGGGGACGTCTCGCGCTGTACAGGTGGCCGGCACGCATGGGTCGTCGAAGTGGCAGTCGCCGTCGGACGAGCAGTTCGGCTCGGGTTCCGGTGTGGGGACCGCTTCGGGTGCCGGCTCGGGCGACGGGGTCGCCTCTGGGGGGGGCGGGGCCTCCGTCTCCGCGGCGGGGTCGCCAATCGGCTGCCGCGTGGCCGGAGGGTCGGTCGATCCGCAGGCGATGATGAGGGTGGCGATGCCAACGATTCTCCAACGCATGGGGCGAGGGTAGCGCGCGGGGAGCCTCCTACCGGGAGGTCTTGGGGACGCGAGGTTGCTTAATTGTCTTACGCCCCTGACTGGGGCGAGGAAGCGTTACGCCGGGCTCGACGGCTCTTCGACATACGCGGGCGGCGATGATGCCCGCGTGCCCAGGGGCTCGAGGATCGCGGAGACGAGGCTCCGGGGGTCGTGGTTCTGGTCTTCGGGGGCGAGGCCGAATCGCAAGGCCACCGACTTCGGGGTCGTTGTCCAGAGAGATCCGAAGGCCCAGTCCCACACGGCGAGGCAAGAGCCGTAGTTGGACATCTGGTGGTCGACCTCGACGCTGTGATGCACCTGGTGCTGGGCTGGGCTGATGAAGAGGTGCTCGATGAAGTGCCCGTAACTGAGCCACACGTGGCTATGGCGCAGGTTGGCGCCGAGGGCATTGAAGGCGAGCCCCAGAACGTTGATGCCCAGGAGTTCGAGCTGCACCGAGCGGTCTCGAAACACGTGAAAGAAGATACCGGTGACGAGCCCGGTCACGACGATGCCGCGCACCCAGAAGAGAATGCGCTCGACCGGATGGACGCGGTAAAGCGTGAGCGGAGTGAGCACCTCGGCGGAGTGGTGAACCTTGTGCAGTTCCCAGAGGAACGGAACCTCGTGCGCGAGGCGATGGACGAGGTAGCGACTCAGGTCCCAGCAGACGAAGAGGGCGACCGTGTAGACCGCGACCACGACCGTGTCAGACCACCCACTCGTGTCGGGGGTCCCGAGCGCCGCGTCCAAGAACGAGACGACACCGTGGGCCAAGCCAATCGCGGTGATGCCGAAGGGCACGACGAGGATGAGCCGGAAGAGGGAGTTGGCGAAAATCAGTTTCAGGTCGAGGAGCGCCGATCCGTGCAGCCAGACGTGGGGGGACAAGCATCGCCGGAGTGCCCCCCGGAGCCCCTCGGACCGATGGCGATGAAGAGTCACCGCCATGGCGATCACGAGCGTAATCACCAGGCCGGGGAGGAAAATACGGCGGGCGGGGTCGATGAGCATGCCGACCGTATCGCCGAGCACCGTCAGGCCCACTTCGCCGAGCCATGAGATTAGATTGTCCACGGTTCAGTCCGCGTCCCCGGCGCCTTCGGACGGGACACGCAAGCTCAAGGCGGTGACGAAGGGCCCTTTGAGATCGTCCGTGACGAGGGCGATGGCCGCTTGGGCGTCGGCGACCGACTGCGTATTCGCTTCGACCGCGAATTGGAGGGTTCCGTCGATGGCCTCTACCGCGGCGATGGCCGCCTCGATGTTGTCGATCATGCGCGCGGCGAGGGGCTGCTCTCCGACGCCGGCCAAGAGCTCGTCGAAGCCCGCACCGCTCTCGGCGTCGGGACCGCCCAGGAAGAGTTGCTGAAACGCTCGCAGGTTCGCGATGAGGTGCTCCTTGGATGCTGCGGCCTCGCGCGACTCGACGAGTTCGGGGCAGGGCGGTGTCCCGCACGAGCCGGAGCCCAGGGGCTGCCCCAGCTTGACGTCCTTTACATCGAGGTCGAGGTAGAACATGGCCCGAATGACTTCGTTGAGGGCCTCCTGGGTGGTCGAATACGTCTCGCTCGTATCGCCCGCCGTCGCGAGCTCCCCCGCGAAATCTCCCGCCGCGGGATCCCACGCCGCAGCGAGCGCGTCCGCCTGGTCTTTCACCAGGGTCGCCAGGGTCGCGGCGTAGGCCGCGCGGCGGACGCGGAGCTCGTCGAGACCGAGGGCTGCCCAGGTACCGTCGGCGTTGATCGGGCTCAGCGGAGAGCACCCGTTGTCGGGGCTGTCGTGAAAGAGCAGGTACTCCATGGCGTCGAGGCCGCGGACGTTCACCAGATCGGCCGCCAACATCGCGGTGTCGGCGTAAGACTGCGCCACCAACCCCTGGTCGATGCTGCAGCGGTTCGTGAGGGGCCACGAGTAGATTTGCTCCCGAAGGCTCATTCCCCCTGGGGTGGTATGCGGCCCCGCTGGGCCGAACTGCAGCATCTCGACCCGCTCCCACGGTTGCATCGCGGCGAGCCATGCGTCCTGGCTCGCGACCCGGTCATCCTCGAGACCGGACAGGTCGTATGCCCCGGTGGCCGACGCGAGGTCGGCCATCACCGAAGCGGAGGCCGTCGCGGTGGGCACGGCGACGAGGTGGGCGATGCTGTCGAGGACCCGGCGAGCTTCGACGGGGTCGACCCCGAGGTCGGTCGTCGGTGTGGCGCAGTTGGTCGCGTGGACGGTGCCCCAACTCGCGAGGACGAGGAGGACGAGGTTCACGAGGCCCCAGAGCCTGCGGACCCGGCGGGTTGAATGCTTGTTGATAATGACTGTCATTTTCAGGGCGCTCACATGTACTCCGGTTGCGGGGCGGACGCAAACTCATTGCCCGCAGGTCTTGGGGACGCGTGGTTGCTTAATTGTCTTACGCCCGCCCGGGTCCCCGCGAACGCCGACGCGTTCGTCTCGCGCGTCGCCCTGGGGGTCGTCCGCGAGCCTCGAAACGCCATAGTGTTCTTCTATCTGATTGGGCACCACCTTGTGCCGCATTCATAGGAATGCTCTATTCCATAGGTTGTTGCGATATAGCCTTTCGATATTACCTAGAGGCACGCGGGTCTCGTCGGCTCTAATCTTTGGGTGTGTGGATGGTGGGTGCGAAAGAGCCGGCGTGGCCGAGTTCGAGCCCGGTCATGGGTGACCGGGACAGCCCGGCGCTCTCGCCACGCCCCGACCGCACGCGGGCGTACGAAGTCGCACGGGGCACGGTCTTCGGCCTCTGGGCGACCTTCGGTTTGTGGTGGCTGCTCTTCTAGGGTGGTGGCGCGAGCCCGCCTGAGCTGAGCCTCAGCGACAAGGATGATATGGGCCGCGTGAGACAGGTCCTGGGGACGCGTGGTTGCTTAATTGTCTTACGCTCGCCGGGGTCCCCGCGAATGCTGCCATGAACGTCCCCGAGTCGCCCGGTGGGAAAGAACCCAGGTAGGTATCAAGCCAGGCGCTTGCGCAGCTCTTGGACTGCGCTGCTGAAGTGTCCACCAGCATCGCCCCGGAGGTCGTCCGAGAGCTTCGAAACGGCATAGTCTTCTTGGAGCTGAGGGTGCTTGGTTAGAAAGCCAGCTGAGAACCGCGCGTAGTGGGTTTTGACCTGCTGGTGCGCCTCCACGAGGGCCTCTTCGGCGGCTCGACTGGGGAAGCGCCAGTCGCGCTCGAGCCCGTTCCCCCAACGCTCGAGTGCGTCATCGAGGTCGCGGAGCACCTGGAGATCGGCGGCGGTGTCACCCGTGGTATGGGTCGACGTTCGGCGGGATGGAGCGTCCGGGGAGATTGCTTTCGCCACAACGCGCGAGACTAGCGGACCTCCACCTCGTGAGCGACGACGTAGTCGTAGTCGGCATCGGTCGCGCCGGTCGGGGCCGAACCCCTGGCCCGGGCTCTGCTCGAGTGAGGAGCGCTCGGAGTTTATCCACACGCCTTCAACCACACCCGCGCGAAACGGACGGCGCTTTTCGAGACTCACTCGCAGGCGGGGAACTGAACGGTGCCCGGTGCGTCCGCGTCGTCGAGAAGCGGGATGTCCGTATCGCTGATCACAGAACCGTGGACGTCCGTGATGCGAAAGGTGAAGGGGCCTTCGCCCATGCCGTCATCCTTCACGAAGTAGTTGTAGTCCACCCGCGGGACATCGACGTAGGAGCCGTCCTCGGCGAGGTACTCGAAGTGGGTGACGGCGTGACGGTGGTTGCGGATCTGCACCGCGGTCCACCACGGGTTGCTGCCGTCCTTGAAATGGTAGACGACGGGGCCTGTGACTTCACAGGGCACGAGGGTCCACGAGATGGGCACACGGCCCGCCGAGAGCTCGGCGATGCGGGAGAACGCTTCGGGGCTCAGGTCGATATCGCCCGCCGGACACTCGGGGCAACGGTCGACGATGCGCACGGTGACCGACCCGGTCGGGCCGGTGATCGCTGCGCAGGCACCGCAAGCGGCTGAGGCCGCGTAGTCCGTGTGGTTCATGGCGCCGACCATCAGGTCGTCGGGCGTGGCGGGGAAGCTGCAGTTGCCCGTGCCATCGGCGAAGTCGTAGTAGGTGCCTTCGCCGCTGCGCATCGCGGGCGCGTCGCACATGACCGCACCGCCATCCGTGACCGACGCGTCGGCTGCGCTGTCCACCGCGCTGTCGGTCGCGCTGTCGGTCGCGCTGTCGGTCGCGCTGTCGGACGTCGAGGAGTCGGAGGGAGCCGGCGTGCTGTCGCCACAGGCGACGAGGCAGAGGCCGATCGTGACGATGAGTACGGGTCGGAAGAGCACGGTGACCCCATCCTACGCGACAACGACGGACGATTCGATGACCACCGAAGGGCTCCTTTCAGCGGCGGTTGGCGGCCTCCTTGCTCGTGGTGATCCGGCTGAGTGCGAGCACTCTGATTTCGAAGTCGTCGATGCAAAGCCCGGATGTGTTCGTGTATTCCTGGTCAAACTCGTCGAGCCCGTCGCAGTGCGTCACGACATCGATTCTCTCGGTCCGTGGTAGCTTCCGCCGGAGGAGTCCCGAATGAAGCCCTGCGCCCTATGCCGCATCGAGACCGCGGACGATGACCTGTTCGCCGTTTCGGGCCTCGACTTCTGCTCGAAGTGCCGCAACTCCGACCCGACCGACGAGCTCGCCGCTCGTGACATCGCATGCGAGTGGGATACGCGGATGGCGCGCTTCTCGGCGGGGCTCGGCATCGCCGACCAAGACCCCGACTTCTATCTGAAGTGCACCCCGGAGCTGTGGTTCCACAAGGTCCGGAAGGTGGTCAGCGAAGACTTCGAGGTCGGAGACGCCTCCTTCGACGATCAGATATGGGTCCAGACCTCCAAGCCCGCGGTCGCCGGTGAGGTCCTCGCCAACGAGGGCGTGCGGCGCGCCCTCCTGACCCTCCTGACCCACGTGCGCGTCAACGAGTTGGTCGGCAACCACGTGACGCTGAAGGGGCCAACCCTTCTCATCAGCATGCGACCCCTGGGCGGACTATCGGAGGACAAGATCCTGCAGTTGAAGATGCAGGCCACAGCCCTGGCCTTGCACCTCCGCTACCGCTAGTCGCGCCTTCGGCCTGGAAGAACCGCCCGCCAGGCGCGTATCATCGGATGCGACGATGCGTGCTCTCCTCATCCTGTTCACGGTGATGATCTTCACCGGCTGCTCGTCGGCTCCTTGGGAGGACTACCCGACTTCCACGCCGCCCGACCGCCAGTGCCGAACTGGGCATGAGGCAGGTCATGACGTCTATCTGTGGGACTGCCTCGAGGGAAGGCACATCGCGGTCTTCCAATACTGCACGGGCATGATGGGCTGTCAGGAGCCCGAGAAGGAGACCAGCTCTTGTGGTGAGCTGACTCCAATGGAGACACGGTTTGCGGAGGAGTTGACCCGGTGTGTGGAGCTGCCGCCTGAACGACGTTGGCGTTGACTTCGTTGGGGGCCGGTGTGCGCTGCTCCTCGGGATCACGGCGGCAGGGAACATCCGAGAAGCGAGCCGCGTAATACGTACGTGCGGGTGGCGGAATGGATGTGGGTGACGGCGGCGGTGGCGCTGCTCTCGACCGCTAGCGCGTCGGCCCGCCCCAAGCCTCCGGCCCAGGACCTGTGCCGGCCATTCGAGGCCGCCCAGCTGAGCGTTCACGCCGAGTGGGGCCAGCCCACGGCGACCAACGGCTGCTTCTTCTTCAGCGGTCCCTACGAGCTCGGTCGAGACGACCACCTCGGACCCCGCGCCGTGTTTACCCGCGCGGGCGATCGCATTACCGCCCGGCTCGGGTCGCGGATCACGTTCAGCGGCGTCGTCCGAGGGGACCGCGTTCAGCTCCGGCGCGTCTCCGACCACGAGTTTGGCTCGACCTGGACGGTCACCGAGATCATCGACGCGCGCTTCGTGAATTCGGCGACCGGCTGCACGGAACTCCGCGGCACCTACCGCTACACCGAGTGCGACACTGCGCGCCCCCAGAGCTGCCCAGGCAGGTGCACCATCGCTACGCCGGTCACGTTCACCGAACGCTGATCAGGGCCAGGCATTGCGCCCGCCCCGGCACGCCGGCCTCAATTTCCTCCGCGGCGCCCCCCTCCTCCACTCACCGGAGGCAAGGTCAGTCTCCTGAAAATGTGCCGCTTCTCTTTCTCAACCCCCTCTCCCTCGGGACTGTTCTCCGAATCCAGGCCCTCATGAGCCCCCTCACGAACCTGCGATTGCCTCGATGGTTCCCCGGGGGGTCGCCGGGAGACGAAAAAGCCGCTACAACCCGTGCCGCCGGCCGGTAGGGGCGGTTGAGCGCCACATGAAACGGATCGTATTCGCTACCGGACCCATCGCCCGCACCCCCACCAGGAGGCAGCCGCGGCGCGCCTTTGCCCAGCTTCTCTCGGCGGCCCTCGGCCTCGAGGTCGTTGTGGTCGTGGCGAGCACCTACAACGAGTTGGCGGGCCTCGTTCACCGCGGCGACGCCCACGTCGCTTGGTTGCCGCCTGCGGTCTACGTGCGCAGCTGTCAGCGCGACGGGGTCCAGCTGCTCCTCGAGACCATCCGAGCTCGCGGCTCGGTCTTCCGGAGCGCGCTCTTCGTGCGCACCGACGCTTCTTTTCAGAGCATCGAAGACCTCGCCGGGCACGCCGTCGCGTGGGTCGATCAAAATTCGTGCTCGGGGTACCTCTTCCCGCGGATTTCGCTTTTTGACCGCGGCGTCGACCCTCGGACCCACTTCCGCCGTGAGCTGGTCCTCGGCAGTCACGAGGCCGTCGTGCGGGCCGTCGAAGTCGGCACGGCCTCGGTTGGGGCGACCTACATCGACCAGGTTCCCGGCGAGGACGCCCGCGAAAGCCACCCCGGCTGGACCATGGAAGTCGAGCTCGACGAGATGCGTCCCCTGATGGTCAGCGACCCCATCCCCGCCGACACCATCAGCGTTCGCCCGGACGTTCCGGCTCAGGTGCGCGAGGACCTTTCAGCGGCTCTCCTCTCGATGCACGCCACCGAAGAGGGCGCCGAGGTCATTTTGGGGCTCTTCGGGGCAGAGCGATTCGAGCCCGGCCGAATCGAGGATTACGAGCCGATTCGGCGCGCGATCGAGCTCTCCTGTTGATTCTCGGTGATTTCCGGCGACCGAGCGCCCGTCCGGCCCCGCCCATTGCGGTGAGACCGGCCTTGACCGCGATGCCCCAGGTCTTATCTTTCGCCGGCCTTCGCCATGGCTAGACGCGACTACTACGAGGTCCTCGGGATCGAGCGCACCGCCACCGTCACCGTGGTGAAGAAGGCTTTCAAGCGCGTCGCCCTCGATCTCCATCCCGACCGCAACCCGGACGACCCCGAAGCCGAGGACAAGATGAAGGAGGCCTCCGAGGCCTACTCGGTCCTCAACGACGCCGATAAACGAGCCATCTACGACCGCCACGGCCACGACGGGCTCTCGGGTCAGGGGGTCGGCGGCTTCGGTGACATGCAGGACATCTTCAGCCACTTCCAGGACATCTTCGATGGGGTGTTCGGGGGCGGCATGGGTGGCATGGGTGGCATGGGCGGACGTCGCCGACGTACCGCCCCCTCCCGGGGTGCCGACGTGCGCGCATCCGTCTTGCTCTCGCTCCGCGAGGCCGCCTTCGGCGCCAAGAAGGAGCTCGAGGTCACCCACCCGACCCCCTGCGAGCCCTGTCGAGGGACCGGCGCCGAGGACGCCAAGCTCCAGCAGTGCGGGAACTGCGGTGGGAGCGGTCAGGTGGCCCACGCCCGCGGGCCCTTCGTCCTGTCGACGACCTGCGGCCAATGCGGTGGTGAGGGCGCGACCGCCGAAAAGGCCTGTGAAGAGTGCAGCGGCCACGGCGAGGTTCCTTCGACCCGGGCGGTGTCCCTCACCGTGCCCGGCGGGGTCGACACCGGCCAGACCTTGCGGCTCACCAACCAGGGTCAGGCGGGGCGCCTCGGCGGGCCTCCCGGTCATCTCTACGTGACGGTCGAGGTCGCCCCCGATGACAACTTCCATCGCGACGGCTACGACCTGATCCACGAACTCCACCTGAGCTATCCCCAGGCCGCCCTCGGAGACGAAGTCGAGCTGCCGACCCTCGACGATGAGCCGGAGCGCATCAAGATCCCCGCGGGCGTTCAGCCGGGCGATACGATGGTCGTCAACAACGCCGGCGTGCCCCGCCTCGACGGACGCGGACGGGGCGACCTCATCGCCGTCATTCAGGTCGACGTGCCCAAAGAGTTGAGCCCTCGAGCCCGAGAACTCCTCGAAGAACTCGCCGCGACCTTCTCCAAGGAAGCCTGATCCGCGTTTCGGCGCCCAAATCGTAGGGCGATGCCGCAAATCAGCTGAGCACGACGACACCCTCGTGGATGAGCACGTCGTTGCCCACCCGCACCGTCGAGTCGGCCTGGCAGGCGGCGAAGGACGTCCTGGCGCTCCACTTGGCCCCGGTGATCTTCGAGGCCGGGTCACCGATGATGAGATGCAACCCCGGCAGGTTCAGATCGGTGTCGGACTCGCCGGTCGGTGTCGTCATGCCGAGGTTGACGCCGATGGCGACGAGGCCCACGCGGTCCGAGTTCTCGCCGAAAGCGAGGGTCTCTTCGATGTCTTTTTGAAGCTCTCGAGATTCGCTTTCGACCGACACGACCCGGCGTCGCCGAATGCTCAGTCGGACCGGTGCTTCGACGAGGGAGCCCTCCCGATGTCCGAAGAATTCTCCGAGCGACGCGTTGGCAACGAAGACGCCATCCACGTCGTCGGGGCTCGCGTAGAGTGCTCCCGATGGCAGGGTGGTCCAGGTGCCTGACGCGACTTCGCCCAACTGCGAGAACCAGTGCGGAGCGCCGCGGAATCCCACCTCGAGGAACGTCCCCCACCGCGAGTCACAGCGTACGGTCGATGCGCCGTTCACCCGCTCGAGGATCGCGCGCCCGACGCGTGAGACTTCGCGGTAGTCCGCCTGCATGCCTTCGACGAACGCGAGCTCGCTCACGCCCTCCATGTGGGCGTGCCGGATCCCCATGTTGGCTACCAGGCCGAGGAGGTGCTGCCGCATGCGCGCCTCCTTGTGGGGAGCGCCGGCGAGGAATACGCAGGCGCTCGATTTTTGCAATCGACGGACCACCCGGTCGGGGACGGCGATCAACGGACGGCGTCCGAGTTCCTCGAGCCAGATGGGAAATACCTTCACCTCTTCGGCCTCGGCAGCGTTCGCTACGGCGGTCGCCATCGCCCGAGAGCCCTCGTCGCCGATGACCACGAGGCCCTCTCCGGCCCCCGGGCGCAGCGCCGAGCGAACGATCTGTCGACCCGCGCGTTCCAGGTCGGTGGTGCGGACCCCGTAGCCAATCATGAGCCGAAAACTCTACCGCACCCGCCTCCAGCCCGCCTGTCCCCCACGGGGGACTCCACTGAATCTCACCCCACTTGGTCGGATCGGCTTGGCCGCGGGCTCGATCCTTCGTAGATTAGTCCCCGAGAAGGAGTGGATCGTGTCTCGAAGGGCGCGGCGAGAATTGGAATGGGCAACAGGATTTACGTGGGGAACTTGTCGTACGGCACTCAAGATGCCGAGCTACGACAGGTGTTTGAGGATAGTGGTCACAAGGTCGCCGACGTTCACGTCATGACCGACCGAGAGACCGGGCGTTCGCGAGGCTTCGCTTTCGTGGAAGTCGAGTCATCGGAGGTGCTCGCGAGTGCGATCTCTGCTCTCGACGGAAAGGAAGTCGACGGTCGACGCCTCGCGTTGAGCGAAGCCCGGCCGAGGGCTCCCCGTGAGGGCGGCGGCGGCGGCGGCGGCGGCGGTGGCTACCGCGGCGGCGGCGGTGGCGGCGGTTACGGCGGCGGCGGTGGCGGGAGCGGTAGTCGCCCGCCAGTGCAAGAGCGTCGTCGTCCCTACGGCGGCGACGG
>QMMC01000153.1 GCA_003647065.1 Deltaproteobacteria bacterium
GTCAGGGCCGTTACGCGAACCCAACCGATCCCTCTATGGCGATCCGTCGCCCCGACTAACCCCCTGACCAATCAGTCCTGCGGCCAAGGGAGGGTTGGTCCGAGGTCAATCGTCTGACCGGCCCCTCAGGTCGCGGCGAGGGCTTCATACGCCCCGATGCTCACCGGCGCGGTTCTCTCGTTTTCGTCTCCGTCGTATTCCGCGCCAGGTACCAGACGTCCTCCTTCCGCGCCTAGCCGCAGAGCGCGTCGCCGCCGCACCATGGCGCGTCGAAGGTCCCGCTTTCGACGCGATCGCCAGCGAAGGTGATGGAATAGCTTCCGGCGGCGGAGTCGTCCTGAACGTACTCGTCGAAGGTGACGGTGAAGTCGGCTGACGTCAGGCACGGCGCAGTGCCCCCGAGGCAGAGGGTCGCCGAGCCGTTGCCGAGGCCGCCGTCGACGGCGGTGGAGGTCACGGTGGTGCCCGGCGGGATCGGGAACGTGGTCCCGCCCCAGACCGTGATCACGAGCGTGCGCGCGGTAGAGTCCGCCGCGCAGGCGGCGGTGAGCGAGTCGTAGAGGGTGATGCTCACGGCTGACCCATCGGCGGGGCCGCATGTGTCTTCGATGAACGCGCCGTCGAACCCAGTGCTGCCCGAATCGGACGCATCGGCGCTGCCCGAATCGGACGCGTCGGGGCCACCCGAATCGGACGGCGCATCGGAGTCACCACAGGCGGCGAGTAGGAGTGCGAGGAAGATCGTCGAAGCGGTGAGCGGTTGCATGGGGCGAAGGGTACCTCAGTGACGGCCCGCAAGCGTTGTTGGCTATTGCAGCGTCGGGCCGGGGTCGATCGCCCCGAAGCGCTCTTCGTGGCGGGCGATGGTTTCGCCGAGGACTGCGTGGAAGCGCTTGGCGTGAGAGGGGGAGAGCAATACCCGGGAGAGCAGCCAGCCGTTCTGGCCCTGGACGAAGGCGTAGTCGAGGACGAACGCGTCGTGGGTGCTGCCGACCTGAGCGACGTTGGCGAAGCGACCCTTGGCGACCTCGTCTTCAGCTTTGATCGAGAACGCGGGTTTCGGCGGGCGATTGTTTTCCATGGCGGGCTGTTACCACTCGCCGGGCCCAATGGCAGGATGAATCACCCTTTGACGTCGATGTCCCCGGGGCCGTCGGTATCGGAGTCGTGGGGATAGGCGTCGCCGACCGGTGGGAGTCGGCCGAAGACGAAGCCCCCGGCGACGGTGAGAAGGAGGGAAAGGGCGATGACCCAGACGCCAGCTAAGGGCTCTATCTCGACGGCGGTACCGAGTTGGACGCTCAGCTGATCGGCGCCGTTCTGGATGCGATGGAGAGTGACTCCGAGGCTGCCGGCGCCGAGGAGGGCCATCGCCGGGATGACCACCCTCGCTGCGCGCATGGTGCGGGGGCTCCGGCGCCGATAGAGGATGCTCATGAGCCCGAACGCGAGGGCAGGAATGAGGAAGAGGTTCGGGGCGACGCGACTCGCGACGTCCATGCCCGTCGAGGTGATGGCGTCGGCTGCGCTCGAGGTCTGGACCAGGGGCAAGACGAAGCCGACGAGGGCCAATACGGCGGCCCCGTAGAGCACTCCGCGTCCATAGCGCAGGTCGTAGACCGCGAGGGTCTCGTTGTCCCCGGGGGGGGCGTTGTCTTCGGCGGTCCGGGGCAGCTTGTCGAAGGCGACGAGGGGGAGCTCGTGATCCGGACAGACCTCTTCGCCCTCGTAGCACTCGCGGCAGAAGGGACAGAAGAGTAGAGGAGCGTCGTCGTCGGCCATGGGGGGGGCACAAGGGGCGCAATGGGGCGCCTCGGCGAGGGTGGTCATAACATGAGGACACGTCGCGGGCGCTCAGGTTCCCCGAGTTCTGTCGGGTGCCCAAGGAAAAGCCCCGCGCCGAAGTGGCGCGGGGCGAGGGCTGGCGAGGGCTGGCGAGGCCGGCGGTCTCGGCTCAACTGCCGCTGGTGAACATGAACGGGTAGGTGACCGAGACCACCCCGCCGTTCTCCGGCTGGGGGAAGGGCCAGCGGCGCACCGCGCTCGCCACACAGGTCGACACCTCGTTGCTGCCGAGGTTGGTGCGGCCAGCGAGGACCTGGGAGCCCTGGACGGCGCCGCTGCCGGAGATGATGAACTGCACGGTGACGCGGCCTTCGAGGTCCGGCTGGCTGATGAGCTCCTGCTCGTAGCAGTGGCGGACCTCGTTGCGGTGGCGGTGGATGACCCGGCGGATGGCCTCCGAGGAGAGCGCGCCGAGGGTCTCGGGGCGCCCCGGGATGAGGCGGGGGACCCGGTTGGGACGCCGACGGTTCTCGAGCCCGACGCTGTCGCCGTAGCCGTCGCCGCAGTCGTCGCCGCGGCATCCGGCGCCCCGGCCGATGGTGCCGAGGCGGTCCAGGCCGTAGGTGCCCCGGCCGTCGCCGCCGCCGCCGTGGCCGGTGCCCGTGAGGCCGAGGCCGCCGAAGCCGAAGTTGTTGCCGATGTTGTCGCCCATGATGGCGCCGAGGGCGCTGTACTCGTCTCGTCCTATGGCGGTCTCCCGTCCGAAGGGTGAGGTCGGTTGGTTGACGGCGCCGCTCAGCGAGGAGAGGACCCCGAGGATGCCGGCGCGCTCGACCGTTTCGGTGCTGATGGTCCGGGCCATGTGCACGTCTTCGTTGTCTTCGGGGCCTTCGATGCCGGAGCGGTCACCGGTGACCGGGCTCTCCTCGTCGCCCATCTGCCCCTCGTCGTCGGCGGCGCGCTGGCCGTCTCCGCCCTCGTCCCCCGCCTGCTCGTCGATCCACTCGGGTTCGGCCTCGTCCACGAACTCTTCGGCGGTGACCAGGTAGTCGACGAGGCGTGAGTCGGTGTTGATGTCCTGAATGCCGACGATGGCACCCGACGGGGGTAGGAAGTAGGTCATCGCGAGCATCGTCGCGAAGAAGGCGAGGGCGCCCCCGATGTATCGCAGCGGCGTGCGGTCCATCGTCGCGATGACTTGGCTGAGGCCCATGCCCACGCGCTTGCCGGCGGCGGTCGGCCGGACGACGAAGGTGAAGCCGTCGTGTTCGACGTTGGCGACGGCCGTGGCCGGCAGCGCGTAGCACCGGGCGCCGTGCACCGCCGTCGACGGCGAGAGCAGGCCCGCGTCATCGAGCTCGGCGAGGCCACGGGTTTGGCCATCGATGGTCACGATGAGGTTGGCGCCTTCCGGCACGACGACCTCGGGACCGGAGGGGCCCGCGAGGACCACCGGGAGACTCTGGTAGCCGAGGGTCTCGGCGCCGATGAGCCAATCCGGGGCACCGCCGTCTTCTCCTTCTTCACCCACGTAGAAGGGCTGGGACGGCGAGAGGTGGGCAACGTGCAGGGGCGAGTCGCCCCACATCACCACCACCTCGACGGCCTGCTCGGCGCGTTCCACCTCTCGGGCGGGGACCGCGGGGCCGCTGGCCACCATCCTGTAGGTCGTCTTGGTCTCGGTCGTCATCGTCAATCCCTCTCTCTCGCTCGGCGCAGAAATCCGTTGGACGGCGCGGATATCGCGCTGCCTTGGCCAGAGAGGGGAGCCCCGGGGGGCGTCACCGGCGGGCCCCCTTGGGCTCCTCCGGATTGTCGTTTCGGCGCTTCCGCCCGCTCTGTTCACCACGTCTGACAGCGGCCGAGCGCTTCGGTTCCCAAAAAATGTCTCGGAAAATGTTCCCGAGATAATTGCGGGGGTTCAGGGCCCCGCGGGGCCATTGGGCTCGCCCATGGGCCGCGACCGTTCGTGGGGCGATTGGGGCCGTTTGCCGGGGAATGTCGTCCGGTCTGCCGACCGTCAGCCAGGTTGGGATCATGCCAACCCGCCTAGCGCCCTCCAGCTTGCAGATCGTCCGAAACCTCGAGCGCTGGGCGGTGCTGCCCTTCGCCGCGACCGGCGGCGTGCTCGGCGCCGTTGCGGTGGGGTGGCTGCACGAAGGCGGCGCCCCGTTCTCCCACATGTCCGCCATCGACGAGGTCGGGCTCTCGGCCGTCGGGATCGTCACGGCGGTGCTCACCTGGTGCGCGCTGCGCGTCGCCCTGCTGGTGAAGGCGCCGGCGGGGGTTGCGGCGAGCACGGTCGGTGCCTGTGTCTTCTTTGCCGTGCTCAATAGCTCGGTGAGCTGCATGGCGGTGTTGCTCGCCGCGGGGCCAGGATCCCTGGGCGAGGTAGGCGAGGTCCTCGTCGTGTCGGTGATCGCTGGCGTCGTCGGTCTGCCCTTCGCCATGCCCCTCGGCTTCTTGTGGGGCGTGGCCTTCGTGGGCCCGCTCTACCTCGTCGCGAAGTTACGGCGCGAGCCGACCCTCGACGGCCCAGACCGCGTAGCGCGGGCCGTCGGCGTTACCCTCGCCGTCGTCTCGGGCCTCGGGGCCCTCGTCGGGTGGTCCTTCGACTTCATGCCCGATGCGCTGATCGCCATCGGAGCGGTCGGGGGCGCCGCGGTGATCGTCACGACCGTGCGCTTGCAGCTCTTCTCGCGATTCCTTCGTCGCGTGAGGCTCGGCGTCGATGAGGGGTGGGCGATCGTCGATGCGACGAGCTTTGATGGCCCCTCGGAGGACCTGCCGCGGACCGATGACGCCGTTCGTTACCCGGGCGGCGTGCTCCTGCGCCTCGTCACCGCGGCCGCCGAGGGCGCCTATCGCACCGGCGGCGCCGCGCGCATTCCGTGGGCGCGGACGACGTGGTGACTCGAGTTACTCGGCGCCGCAGGAGACGAGGGACTCGAAGAAGCCGGTCTCGGCACCGTTGACGTAGGCGAGGGTGCTGAAGCCGCCCTCGGTTCCCGCTGCGACACCGATTCCGCGGATCCTGTCGTCCGCCGATCCGCCGATGAACGCGGGAGCGACGATCTCCACGGCCGAGCCCGACGTACCGTCCGCCTCATCGAGGAGTTGACCTCGAACCTGCTGGTCGCCTTCGCGCCAGACTATGAAATAGCCGCGAGGGGAATCCACCCCGAAGGCGACGGCCGGTTCCACCTGCGCCTCCCCTGTGTCGACCATGGTCGGCTCGCCGACCTCTCGAATCATGCCACCGGCTCTGGTGACCATGGCTCGCTGAAGCCCGACCTCTCCCGAGCGCCCACATCCCTTGGAGAACGCGACGGCGACCGTCGTGGTCTCCTCGCCCCTCGGCCCAGCGGTCAGCGTCAGGTCTTCGACCGGAGCGCCGACGTTGACGCGCACCGTGTCGAGGATGTCGATCGCTCCTCCGGTCTGGCGAAGCGAAGAGAGGACGATTTCGTTCTCATGTCCGTAGGCCAAAATGAAGACGTCAGACATGCTCAGGGCCAGTAGCGTCGGGGGGCCTGAGTCGTTTGCAGTTCCGAGATCCGTTGCGGCGGAGCCGAATTGGGCCTCGGGGGTCGTGGCAGTCACACGGAGCGGCGCTGTCGCCATCGTGCCGCAGGAGCCTCGGCGGCTGCTCTCGAGCCATGCGATCATCACATCGCGCCCTGCGACCGCGACAGCGGCGGCACGCTGATCGACGGCTTCGGTGCATTCTCGATTCGCGCTCGCAGTCGAGGGCAATCCCTCGTTGTCGTCAAGCGCAGTCGATACGAGCGTTGCGGAACTCGAGGTGGGGTCGTTTACGCTCCCCGCCGACAAGCCCGAGCAGCCGGTGCCGGGGAAAACGACGAAGGTCGTGTCCGTGTCTCCTCCGACCGCGACGCCCCGATCCTGGTCTTCTGTGGTTGGGGCGTCCAGCCGTACATCACCGGACGTGCCGTCCGGCCGGGAGACCACCTTCGGCAGGTCACCAGCGAGGACGAACAGTGACGCGTTCGACGCCACGTCGCGACGAAACGCCGCCGTGACATGATCGCCGGTCGTGGCCGTACCAACGACATGGTAGGCCGATGCGCTGTCGGCGGTGTCCCGGAGTACTGGATCGGTTACCCTGATCAGCTCTTCGTCAGTGCGCCCGTCGCAGTCGTTATCCTTGCCGTCGCAGATCTCGACGCGCCCCTCCGCGATGTCGGCGTCGTCATCGTCGCAGTCGCGGAGCTCTTCGGTGCCTTCGGGTACGCAAGCCGCTTCGCCGACGCCATCCCCGTCCGCGTCTGGTGCGCCTACGGTGCAGAAGAGTTGGTCGTCGATCTGTAGGGCGCAGACGTAGGCCTCACAGTCTCCGAGGGGCGCTCCGCCGAGCTCCATCGCGCAGGTCGCATGGGCGGCGGTGAGGTCCGACGTTCCGGTGGTGGCGCACGGGGTCGCCTCGACCTGATCGATGCCGGTGAGGCTGCAGGCAGGCAAGAGTGCGAAGAGGAGGGTGAGCAGGAGCGAGACGCGCATCAGAATGCCCCCTGAACGCCGACGGCGCCGAGGTCCGGGCCGATAGCGACGACGGGCGTGAACGTGCGCTCATCGGCGTGTTCCTCCGGGTCGCCATCGAAGTCGGTCAAGAAGTAGAGCACGACGGTGGTGACGCCGAGGACGGCGGCTGTGATGAAGAAGATGTCGGCGAGGAGCGCAGCGTCTGCGGTTGCGTTGTTCGCCGCGACGATCGCGTCGTAGTCGTAGGGGTTCAGGGACTCGGCGGTGCTCTTGTTACCGAGAGCGACGGCTCCGAAGGCGAGGCCTGCGGCGAGGGAAGCGGCGGTGAGACCGACGCCGGTATAGAAAAGAGCGGGCGGGGCGCCGCCCTCTTCGGTCACCTCGACGGTCGTATGCTCCTCGGTGATCTCGGTCACGTTGGTGACCTGGGCTTCGCTGAGCGACACCTCGACTTCGATGCGCTGGCGTCCGGCCACCTCGACCTCCCGGCGCTCGGGCACGTACCCTGCCGCACGCAGCTCGATGGCGTGGCGCCCGCCGGGCACCATGACCTCACCCGGGGCTTCTCCCACGATGCGGTCCCCGATCCAGACTTCCGCGGGCACGTTGGAGCGCACGACGACGGTGCCGAGCAGGTTGCGCAGCTGTCGCATCGTCGCGTCGACGGCGGGCCGGTCCGGGGCGTCAGCGGGCGCGACCGTCAGGTAGCGCTCGTAGGTGGCGATGGCGAGGTCGTATCGGAAGAGCTCCTCGTGGCAGCGCGCCATGTTGAAGAGGATGTTCGGCCGTTCGACGAGGTCGAGGGCCGTGCGGAACTCGGCGAGGGCCCCCTCGCAGTTGCCGGCCCGGGCGAGGGTGAGGCCGGCCCGGAAACGCTCGCGCGCCTCGGCCATCTGCGGATCTTCGGCGACGTCGGCCTCGTCGGACAGTACTTCTGCCACTTCGCCTTCTTCGGTCGACGTCTCAGAGACTTCTTCGCCAGCCTCTTCGGCCGCTCCGGGGGTCGGCTCTTCGCTGGTCTCTTGCGCGCTCGCCGTCGTGGCGAGCAGGGAAATGGCGAGCGTCCAACCTGCGAGTCTACATGTCGTCACGGAATCCATCATCCATCGTTGGCGGCGTGGTCGTCATATCGACGGTCATCGCTGTCGTCATCTGTGTCCCCTCGGTCGAAGGGCCCATGGGCGTCGGCCTGGCGCCGGCCATGCCTCCGGCCGGGCGACGTGCGCGCTCGAGGGTCTCGAGGACCTGGCGGTCGCGGTCCAAGACCAAGCGGCCCTCATGGGTCTCGAATCCCTCGCATTCGATCCGGAGTCGGACCGGGTCGAGGGAGCGGGGCCTTTGGGAATCGAGGGGGTTGGGGAACTCCACATCGTCGAGGAAGATCTTCGCCTCGGCCGGGTTCACCAGGATTTGCAGCCGGACCTCGGCCGCCGCTCCGGTGGTGGTCCCATCGGCGGGGGCAGTTTCGGCTGGCGCTTCGACGGGGGTCTCGTCAACCGGGGGGACCGGCGCCTCGGCTGGGTCATCGACCACGGCCCCGGGTTCGTCGGTCTCTGGGGCAGACACCGCCCAGGCGACCGCCCCGGCGGAGGCCAGGACGATGCCGACGGCGAGGGTCACCCAGGGTAGGCGGGATGGACGGGAAATGCCCCGCTCCATCTCCGTGGGCGACGCCACGGGGGGGGTCTTGCTTTCGGCGTGGGCGGCCGGCTTTGCGGCCGCGGTCTTCTTTTCGACGTCGCGCTTTGGCGCCGCGTCTTTTCCCGGCGGCCGCATCGTCGCGAGCTCGCCCGCCCGAGGAGCGACCTCCGGGGGCGCGTCGAGGTCGGCGTAGGGCTCGAGGCCCCGGGCGAGCTCTTCGACGGTCTGCACCCGGAAGGTGAGGTCTCTGGTGAGGCAGCGCATGATGAGCGCCTCGAGATCGATGGGCAGGTCGGGGCGGCGGTCCCGCAATAGCGGCGGGTCGGCAGTCGCTATCTGGATGACCAAGAGCGGGAAGGTTTCAGCGTTGAAGGGGGTCTCTCCGGCGAGCATCTCGTAGAGGATGACTCCCAGAGCGTAGACGTCGGTCCGGTGGTCGAGACCCGCGAGCCCCTGGGCCTGCTCCGACGACATATAATGGGGCGTGCCCATGGTCATGCCCGTCGCCGTGAGGTTCTTGCCTCCTCCGATGGTCGCAGGCTCGTTGAAGCGGGCGATCCCGAAGTCGAGGACCTTCACGAAATCTGTGTCCCGCCTACGATCGACCAGAAATACGTTTTCAGGCTTCATGTCGCGGTGGACGATGCCCTTGGCGTGGGCCGCCGCGAGGGCGTCGCAGATCTGGAGCATGATCCGGACGGCGCGGCCCGTAGGCAGGGGCCCGGCCTCCGCGAGGAGTTCGGCGAGTTCGCGCCCCTTCATGAGCTCCATGACGATGAAAGGCGAGCCGTCCGGGAGCTCGCCCATGTCGGTCACGTCGACGATGTGCTCGTTGCCTGCGGCCGTCGCCGCCCGGGCCTCGCGCTTGAAGCGTTCGACGATGGCCTTGTTCGCCACCATCTCCGGATTGAGGCACTTGATGGCGACCTCTTTGCCGATGCCCAGGTGTGTACCGGCGTACACCGTGCCCATGCCGCCTTCGCCGAGCTTGCGCTCAATGCGGTAGCGTTCACCGACGACCGTACCCACCATCGTGTCCGGGTCGTCATCAATGGCCTGGTCACTCATCGCGTCGATCTCTACCATACCCTCGGACCACTTCGGTCCATGAGTGAGGGGATTGCATGCGTGGCTTGTTGACCTTGGTCTTGGGGGCGTTTTTCTTTCTGCACGGTTGTGGCGATGATGGGTCGATGGTGGAGGACGCCGGCGGGGATACCGCGGTGCGCGCTGACACCGCACCCGCATGCGCCGAGGACCTCGATTGCGACGATGGCCTCTTCTGCAACGGCACCGAGACCTGTGACGGAGGAAGCTGCGCCGCCGGCGCGATTCCCGACTGTGCGGATGAGATCGCCTGCACCGAGGACCTTTGCGACGAGGCGAGCGATTCATGCGCGAACGGCGCCCCCGATGCGGACGGCGACGGCGTGCGTGACATCGCGTGCTTGGACGCCGACGGAACTCCCCTCGGCCAGGACTGCGACGACGCCGACGCCAGTCGCTTTCCCGGCAATCGCGAGGTCTGCGATGACGGCACCCACGACGAGGACTGCGACCCCGAGACTTTTGGTGGCGTCGACCGGGATGGCGACGGCTACCTCGATGCGCGTTGCTGCAACGACGACCTCGCCGGAGGCATGAACTGCGGCGACGACTGCAATGACGTACGGGTGAACGTCAACCTCGCGGCGACCGAGGCCTGCGACGGCGTCGACAACGACTGCAACGGCATGATCGACGAGGGCGTGCTCGTCGACGGCTTTGTGGACGCAGACCGGGATGGCTTCGGTGATCCGACGATGCCCCTCACTCAGTGCCCCGGGGCGTCCGGGTTCGTGCCCGAGGGCGGCCCGACGGACTGTGACGACACCGATGTGGCTCGAAACCCCGGCCAGGTGGAGATCTGCGACAGCGTCGACAACGACTGCAACGGTCTCGTCGACGACGACGCGCGCCCGGTGACCTGGTACCTCGATGTGGACGGGGACAGCTTCGGCAGTGAGGCGAGCGGGACGACCGTCTCCTGCGAACCCCCAGCCGCGATCCCGGCTGGCTCCTATTCGTTGCTCGACACGGACTGCAACGATGCGGTCGCGGCCATCAATCCCGCCGCGGCCGAGCTCTGTGATGCGATCGACAACGACTGCAATGGCCTCGCGGACTTCAAGGTGGCCCCCGGTGACTACGAGGACGACGACGCGGACGGCATGGTGGACATCGCCTGCGGCGCCCCCCTCGGCACCGACTGCGACGATTTGGACCCCATCACCGGCGGCGGGGCCCCCGAGGCGTGCGACGGTCGCGACAACGACTGCGATGGTGACATCGACGAAGGCGCGATGGATATCCAGTGGTATTTCGACGGCGACGGGGACGGTCACGGGTCGCCGTCCGATCCGACTCACCCAGTCATTCGAGGATGCATGGCGCCTGCTGGATACGTCGGTAGCGGCGGGGACTGCGACGACTCGAACGCGGCGCGTCGCCCCGGCGCTACGGAGATGTGCAACGCGGAGGACGACGACTGTGATGGTGCGATCGACGAGGGCGGGGTCTGCGGCTGCACGCCCGGCCTTGCCGATTGTGACGGCGACGCCGTCTGCGAGGTGAACGTCGCCATCGATATGGCCAACTGCGGAGCCTGCGGCGCGGTTTGCACCGCCGGTACCAACGGCCGCCGGGCCGTCTGCCTGAGCGGCAGCTGTCTCATCACAGGATGCGACGCGGGCTTTGCCGACTGCGACGACGACGCGGCGACGGGCTGCGAGACGAGCGAAAACACCGATGCGATGAACTGTGGCTCGTGCGGCCGCGTCTGCGCGACGACCGGTGCGAACGTGAGCGGCGGCACCTGCGCCGGCGGCGATTGTCATCTCGTGTGTGACGTCGGGTGGGACGACTGCGACGGTGACCCGGGGAACGGTTGCGAGACGGACGTCTCTTCCGACTCGATGAACTGCGGCGGCTGCGGCCTAGGCTGCGGCGGTGGCGGTTCGATGAGCCCGATGTGTATTTCCGGCTCCTGCCAGTTTCCGTGCATTTCGGGCGAGTCTGCCGATTGCGACGGCGACGCGACGAACGGCTGCGAGGCTTTCTTGGGTGACCTCGCGAACTGCGGCGCCTGCGGAGCGACCTGCGCGGGCGCGCCGGGAGCCTCGATCTCCTGCGATCCCCTAGGCCCGGGAACCTACACGTGCAAGAGCGCGTGCCTGCCCGGTTTCGCCGACTGCGACCGGATGGTCGCGAACGGATGTGAGGAAGCGATCTCGGCGACGAGCTGCCAGTGCCCTGGGGATGCAGCCCGGGATTGCACGACGGAACTCGGACCTGGGGCAATCACCGAGTGTCGGGGATTCGAGCCCGGCTCGTCCGGAACCACCTGCGAGTTCTTCAGTTGCACCGGTGGCCCGGTCGACTGCGGGGGCTACTGCGCCGATACCGACACCGACCCACTGAACTGCGGTGGATGCGGGATGGACTGCTCCGGAGGCACCTGTTCGTCCGGGGTGTGCACCTGCGACGTCGACACCCCCGACATGTGCCCGGGCATCGGATGCACGGACATGCAGGTCGATCCGATGAACTGCGGTCGGTGCGGCGGCGTGTGTCCCGTTGGTGATTCGTGCGTGGCCGGTTTCTGTGAACCTCCAGGAGGGAGCTGCCTCTTGCCCTTCATGGACTGCGAGACGTCGATGCCGGACTGCGAGACCGACACCAGCACCGACCCCGCGAATTGCGGCGGTTGCGGTTTCGGCTGTCCGCCAGAGGACGACCCGGTCTTGCACACCGGCGCACTGTCACACTGTGATCGCGGGTCCTGTGAGTTCACCTGCCAGTCGCTGTACGGAGACTGCGACGGGGACCCGGTGAACGGCTGCGAGAATGACCTGTCCGCGGACCCGTTCAACTGCGGGGGCTGCGGCACGTTTTGCGGCATCGGCGGCACCTGCGGCCTCGCGACCTGCGACGGCATCCTGAAGGTGGCCGTCGGCAGTCAACACAGCTGCGCCGTCCGCGAGGGCGGGGCCGTTGCTTGCTGGGGGGAGAACATCGCCGGCGAGATCGGCGTCACCGCTGGGCCGAGCGCGAATCGACCTTCGGAAGTCCTCGACATTCCGGGGCGAGCCATCGACATCGCCGTCGGGTCCGACCACAGCTGCGCCGTAGTCGAACCCTTTGGCGGGGGCGACAACGTCGTCTACTGCTGGGGCGACAACGGCCTCGGGCAGCTCGGCGACGGCACGGGGACGGATTCGTCGATGCCCGTCCAGGCGCTCTTGCCGGGCTCCTATTCCGCGCTTCGGGTTGTCGCCGGGAGTTATCATACCTGTGTCATCGCCCTGAATCAGGTCGACATGGCCAATACCCGGGACGTCCTGTGCTGGGGCGCGAACGGCTTCGGTCAGGTCGGTACCGGGGCCACGTCGATGTCCATCTTGTCCCCGTCGAACGTCCTCGAGGGCGGGGTCGGCGGGGTAGTCGAGGCGGCGGATCTCGTCGCCGGCAATCAGTTCACTTGCGCCGTCCCGCGCTCTCCCTCGTCGATGGCCACGCTCTGGTGCTGGGGCAACGGCGGGAACGGTGAGATGGGGAATGGAACGACCGGTCTTCAGGCTGCGGCGACCGAAACGTCGCCCTTCGGTGCGGTGTTTTCTGCCACCGATATCGAGGCGACCGCGGGTGGCTCCCACGTCTGCGCCTTGCTGAATGAGACCGACCTCTACTGCTGGGGTAGCAATACGAGCAATGCCTACAGCGACGGCGCCGCCGCCAACTCGCCGACGCTGGTTCCCTTCCCGGGCGTTTCGACGCCGGAGACCCTCGCCGCCGGGGACAACTGGACGTGCCTGTCCTACAGCGACGGTCAGGTGCGGTGCCGGGGAGACAATACGCGGTCTCGGCTCGTCCCGACCGCAGCCCCGGGGGCGATCACCTGGAACCGCGTGACCGAACTCGGCAACGCCGTATTCTCCATGTTCGGCTCGGGCCCAGCCCGACATCAATGCGCCCTGGCCCTCGATGGGCGCCTCTACTGCTGGGGGGACACCCTCGACGGCAAGGTGGGCATCGGCGGGTCCTTGCCCGGTGAAGTGCCGCCGACCCTCGTCAGCGACCTGACCCCCTGAACGGAGTGCAGTGGGGGACGGTATGAACTTTCTTACTTTCGTCGCGAAAGTAAGAAAGTTCATACCGTCCCCGGAGTGCTAGGCTCCGCGCCGCGATGCTCATCGAGATCGACGGACTAGAGAAGCGCTACGGGGAGCTCAGAGCTCTCAAGGACGTGACGTTGTCGTTGCCCGAGGGCCGGATTGGGCTCCTCGGGCCCAACGGCGCGGGCAAGAGCACGTTGCTGAAGTCGATCCTCGGTCTTTTGCCCCCGTCCCACGGGTCGGTGAAAGTCTTCGGGACGGACGTGAACCACGACCCGTTCTCCGTCCGGTCGCGCATCGGCTACATGCCCGAGGGCGACTCGGTGATGCCCGAGATGACGGCCCTCAAGTACACGACCTTCGCCGCCGAGCTCTGCGGGCTGCCGGCGTCGGAGGCTACGGGACGCGCGCATCAGGTCTTGCACTACGTCGGCCTCGGTGAGGCCCGGTATCGGCGCCTCGGCTCATTCTCGACGGGCATGAAGCAGCGCGCGCGCCTCGCCCAGGCGTTGGTCGGCGACCCGAAGCTCTTGCTCCTCGACGAGCCGACGAGCGGCCTCGACCCCCGGGGCCGCGACGAGATGCTCGCCCTCATCCTCGACATCCCCCAGCGCACTGGGTCGAGCGTGGTGCTCTCGACGCACATTCTCCCCGACGTCGAAAAGACCTGCGACCAGGTCGTCGTCATGGCCGAGGGTGACGTGCTCTACGCCGGCGGCATCACGCCGTTGATCACCCCTGACAAGGACGTCTACGAGGTGCGCACCAAGGGGGACCCGGACGCCCTCAAGAAGCCCCTCGAGCTGTCGCGGTGTGTGGTGACGCGGGAAGGCACCAACCTCGAAGTACGCGTGCCCGACGGGGAGGACGCCAACTACATCTTGAAGATCGCCGTCGAGGCCGAGCAGCAGGTGCGCCATCTGGCGCCGCTGACGCATACGCTCGAGCGGGCGTTCATGAAGACGTTGGAAGACGCGGGGAAGGCTTAACAAGGAGGCGCCGCGTAGGCGGCCCGAGGCGGCAGCGCGCCGGAGGTCCCAACAAGAAGGCGCCGCGAAGGCGGCCCGAGGCGGCAGCGCGCCGGAGGTCCCA
>QMMC01000154.1 GCA_003647065.1 Deltaproteobacteria bacterium
CCGCTCCACGGGAGGATCTCCACCTCGACCCCCAGCAGCGGAACCAACCCGAACCAAGAAGGCTCTGACGAGACCAGGGACCCGAATCCGCGGAACTCGAGGGCCGCGGCTAGGCGAAACGGCTCCCAGGCAGTACCCGGTATGGTCCCGCTCCACCCGATCTCGAGGCCCGAACCCACGCCGACGTGGACCAGGTTTCGTGGCGCCCGATATTGGAGCATGTTGACGACGACCTCGGCGCCGAGCTCGAGGGCCAGGCCGAGGCTTTCCTGGGACCGGGCCAGGCGGCGGGTCATGTCGGCGAGCAATACTCGGACCCGATCGCCGCCGAGGTGAGACTCGCTCGCGGTGAGGCCCAGGTCGCGGTAGGCGAAGCCGAGGGTCCCGAGGCGCCGGAGCATCCAGTCGTAGTGAGCCTCGCCTTCGTGGCTCCTCCACTGCCCGGTCGCTTCGACGTAAGGCACGTCCGGGGGGGGCTGGCCGTCCCGGGCGGCTTCACACATCGTGCTGTAAGCGTCGGAACGCAGGCAGACGTTGTAGAGGCGCTCGAGGGAGAGCCGAATGAGAATGCGGAAGTCGTGCAGGTGCTCCCCTGCGCAGACGCGCTCTGGCCCCACGCCATCGAAGACGTGGCGCATGCAATCGAACGGGCGCCATCCGAGGTCGTCCTCGTGGCGTGACGCTTCGTCCGGGAGCCGTCGCAAGAGGGCTTCGTTGTCGATATTCGGCGTGCGCTCGAGGATCGTGCGGCGCGCGTCGTACATGCCCAGGTGAAAGTCGAAGCGGCGAAACTCCGCGTCGAAGAACCCCATGAAGGCGCCGAGGGGCGTGCTCGCCGGTGGGTAGTGGACCCGGTTGGTGAAGAGCAACTTGCGCGTCGCCGGAACATGCTCGAGGACGGTCTCGAGCTCGGCCATGCGGGCGGTCCGAATGAAGTCGCTCGCGAGGCTGAGGGAGAAGGGGATGACGTCCTGGATCTCCACTTCGTCCTCTTGGTCCGTCGGTGTAGGGAACGCGTTGAACTCCGGGTCGACGAAATAGAAGAGCGAATCCGGCGGCAGGTGATCGCTGCGTGTCGGTTCGTCGAGGATGGCGAGGGGGCCTGATTGCGTGATGCCGGTCCGGGCGGCGTCGACCGCGAGACCGAGGGGTTGGTTGGCGTAGAAGCCGCCGTCGAGGAAGAGCGCCTCCTCTGCATCCTCGACCCGACACTGGTCCCCTCCATCACCTTCGGTGTGGATGCAGTGCGCGATCGGCTGCGGAGCAAAGGCCACCGGGAAGGCCGACGACGCGAGGGTCGCCTGGACCAGAGAGCCGAAGGCATCGACGTTCGGGCCATCGAGGGGAAGCAGGGGCCGGTCGAGGCCGAGGCTGCCCTCGACGTAGTTACTCACCAGGGGCGGCTGCCCCGGCCCCCGCCCCTGAATGCGCACCAGGAAGCGCTCTGCCATGCGGGGAAGGCTCAATACGCCTTCTTCGATTACGACCTCGCGCGGACGCAATCGCGTCGCCGTGATCCCGAGGAGCAAGTCGCAGTCGTCACGCAACCCCCGGTCCCAGGTTTGTCGGAGGGCGCCGACCACTCTCTCGAAGGCGTCGCGGGTGAATACCGCGTTCGCTCGGACCCGGTCCGGATCATAGAGGTCGTGGATGCCGACGGCGGCCCAGGTTCGAAAGAAGGCCGATGCTTCCGGGTCCCGAGGTGCCTCGGTGCAGTAGGCCAAGGCGGCGATGAAGGAGTTGATGCTCCCGGCCGAAGTCCCGGCGAATACCATCGGCCGGACCCGCTCCGGCGAATGGCGAAACGCCTCGACGCTGAAGTACGTCAGCCCCGCCTCGTAGGCGCCGAGGGACGCACCCCCGCTGATCGTCACCATGATGGGGGTCGGGCGCGTGGCCTCCGGTGGGGGATCGCCCTCGGTCTGAATGGCGACGACTTCGTCGGCGGGGATGGCCACGCCTTCGCCGGTGAGGTCGGGCACGGGGACCGCGCCTTCGGTATCGGTGCGAAGCTGAGGTTCGCTCACCGGTGGTGTGGTCTCGTGTCTCGGGGCGCGTCGGCGTCGACCGGTCTGAGCATCGGCGCTGGTCGGAAAGATCAGCGGTGACGCGAGCAGAAGGGCCAAAGGCAACGAAAGGGTCAGCGCGCTGTAGGCAGAGAACGACCTCATGACTCGGGAGAATAGAGCAGCAGCGGGCTCATAAGAAGCGCGCGTCGCGGGGGCCGGCCGTGCCTCGGCGGCGCGGCGCCCTCGAAGTCTCTCTCAGGCTTCTTCCTTGGACTTGGAACCGGCCACCGGGAACTCCCCCGTGCGCAGCCCTTTTTCGATGCTGGCTCGGATCGATCGGCCAGACTTGGTGGCCCGTCCGCTCTGCGAGAGCGGAGGGAGTCGTATCCGGAAGGTCGTGCCGACCCCGGTCCGGCTCTCGACATCGATCTCACCGCCGAGGCTGTCGATGATCGAATTGGAGATTGCGAGGCCGAGTCCGGTCCCCACTCCGGCTTCCTTGGTGGTGAAGAAGGGGTCGAAGATTCGATTTCGGATCTCGCTCGGGATGCCCGGGCCGTTGTCTTCGATTCGAATTTCGATTCTACCGTCTTCGAGGGTCCGGGTTGCGACCCGCACCCGGTTCTTCTTCGGGGCCTTTTCGGTGAAGGCCTGCCCTGCGTTGACCAGGAGGTTCACGAAGACCTGTCCCAGCCAGGCAGAGTTTGCACGAACCGGCGCGGTTTCGAGGAGTTCGGTCTCCACCGTCGCGCACGCATCGAGGACCGGGCTCGCGAGCTTGAGGGAGGTGCCGACGACTCGACGAACGTTGGTCGGACCGTGGGTCGACGTGTCGCTGCGTGCGAGGGAGAGCAGGTCCTGCACGATCACCCGCACCCTCTCGGCCCCGTCGAGGGCTTCGGCGATCATGTGCTCCGCGTCTTTTCGTCCATTGGCATCCGGCACGAGCTTCGGAAGCGAGCGCCGGAGTTTTTCGAGGTGGAGGACCACGTAGGTCAGGGGGTTGTTGATCTCGTGGGCGACCCCGGTCGCGAGGGTGCCCATCGTAGCCATGCGGTCAGCCTGGATGAGGCGTCCCTGCATACGCTTGCGCTCCGTAATGTCGCGACCGAAAGCGAGCACGCACGGGCGCCCCTCGTACTCGAAGGGGATCGACGAAATCTCCACGCTCACGGTTTCGTCGTTCTCTTGGCGGAAGCGGTACTCGTAGGGCCGGAGGACCTCGCCCGCGACCATTCGCTTCAGCCTCTCCTTCATGACTGGGACGTCGTCTTCATGGACGAGCTGTTCGAGACTCGTCCCCGGGGGGGGGCTGCCGAGAATTCGTTTCGCGACGGGGTTCGTGTAGAGGATGCGTGCGTGGTGGATCACGAAGATCGCGTCCGGAGCGGCCTCGGTGAACGTGCGAAAGCGAGCCTCGGAGGTGCGCAGATGCTCCTCCATGGTGATGTGCTCGGAGACGTCCCGGATGAACGTGACGAAGGCTCGGGTGCCCTGGTGCATCGCGACGGTGATGGAGACTTCCACCGGCACCCGGCGACCGCCCGGGGTCCCGACGAGCAGGCGAAGTACGCGACCTTCATCTTCTCCCGCGCGGCGGCGTTCTTTCAGCTCCGCGAGGCGGATTTGCTCCTCCGGCCGGAGCACGGCGAGGGGCCCTGCGGACATGGCCTCCTCGGCGCTGAGGCCGAAAATTCGGGCTGCCGCGTTGCTCACGTAGACGCGCTCGAAGCGACCTTCTTCCTCGACCGTGACCATCATGCCGATGGCGGCGCTGTCCATCGCTGCGAGCAGCGTGTCCGAGAGGTCACCGAGGTCGCCGAGGTCTGGAGCCACCTACCGATGGTAACCCGAATGACGTTCACTTACGTCATTCGCCGCGGGCGTTCTGCTCGCCCCGCCGTCATGGACCCGCCTCGTCGGGCCCGGGGCCTCAGCGGAGCACGTTCGTGAGGCGTAGGAGTTCGTTGGGGCCTCTGCGTTCTCCGTAAAAATTGTCGTTGATGAGGACGAGATCTTCCCCGTCGATGGCGAGCCCCTCGAGGTTGGGGTCGCCTTCGAGTTCGCCGGCGAGGTCCAGCATGACCTCGGGTTCGATCACGTTCGGGTTGCCGCCGAGGGCGAGCTCGAAGCGGAGGATCCGCATGACCTCGTAGTGCCGTTCGACCGCGAAGACTTCGAGACCCGACCCACCGCGTCGGCACGCGAGGGCGCTCAGCTTGCCGGTGGGGCTGGTCAGGGCGACTTCGAAGTTGGTCCATGCGCCATCGCTGGAGCGGAGGGCCACGGCGGTCAGCCGGGCCCCGTCCCGGGTTACGGTGGGCTCGACCCCCGCGACGAGCAGTCCGTCGACGGCGCAGATGCCTTCGATGCCCTTGTTGTGCGCGGGGCGCACCGCCAAGTGCTCATAGGGGAACGAGCGCTCTTCCACTACGCGGGCGTCGGTACCATCGACCCCCACGACATAGATCGTGTCTGTGTTCCGGTTCTCGTCGTTCGATTCCGTGCCGACCGCGAAGGTATCGCCCCCGAGCCAGGCGATGGACTCTGCGTCCAGCTCCTCCGGGAAGCCGACGAGGGGGACGAGGCGTTCTACCCGGTCTCCGCGTAACACCACGAGCTGCCGGTCGGTCTCGGCGACGGCCCAGAGAGTCCCGTCGCCGCTGCGCGTCAAGCCCGACAGCCCATTGGGTGCGTCGAGGGCCAGGTCGAACCGCTGGACGACCCGCCGAAGCTCGGTCTCGTCGGGTGACGGCTGCGCCGACGGCAGCGTGGGCGAGGGCTCCCGGGGGGCTGCCGTGCTCGCCGAATGGCCGCAGCCCATGCCGCAGCCCATGAAGGCGATCAACGCGACCAGCCCACCCCAGAGCGGGGCGGTACCCGAGCTGCTTGGTGCTCGCCGGGGGCCGTGGCCCTTGCCGTTGCCCTGGCCGTTGACGATATCGGGGCTCATACCCCGGCAGAGTACCCCGGCGTCCTCGCCCCTGCGATCCGTGTTCACATCGATTGCGCGCCGCTGTAGCTTCCCGTGATGGCACCGCCGTTGCTGTCGACGTTGAGCACTCTCCGAAAGCGCTACGTGACCGAGGGCCGGCCCTTGCCCAAGGATATCGAGGGTGCCCTCGCCGCCGATCCGCGCGCCGGGGCCAAGGCGATCCTCGACGCGGTCCTCCGGCGCCGCAAGAAGAACCGCATCGAAGGACAGCGCCTCCGGCGCATCCTCCGCTACGAACAGGCGCTCTGGCGTGATGGGGTCTCTCTCGTCGCGGGCGTCGACGAGGTGGGCATGAGTCCCCTCGTCGGGCCGGTGGTCGCGGCCGCGGTCATTCTCCCCGAGGGATACCGAGCCCGGGGCGTCGACGACTCGAAGAAGCTCGACCGGAAGGCTCGGGAGCGCCTCGCGGAGGTCCTCCGGCGCGACGCCATCGCTTGGGGCATCGGACGCGCCGAGCCCGAGGAGATCGATCGCATCAATATCTACCACGCAGGGCTCCTGGCGATGCGTCGGGCGGTCGAAGCCCTCTCCGTGACCCCGTCGCATCTTCTCATCGACGCCCGGGCTCTCGACGACGTGCCCATTCCCCAGACCCGGATCATTCACGGTGACGCCGAGAGCATCTCCATCGCGGCGGCCTCCATCGTGGCGAAGGTCCACCGCGATGCGCTCCTCGTCGACCTCGACCGCGAGTATCCCGGGTACGGCTTTGCGAAACACAAGGGCTACCCCGTCGCCCAGCACTACGCCGCGCTGGACCGCCTGGGAGTGACCCCGTTTCACCGTCGCAGCTTCGGTCCCGTGAGGAGAGTGCTCAGCGGGCTCACGGCCCGGGAAGAGCCTTCCTGATCAGTTCTCTGGGGGAAGGGTGTCTCCCGGTGCGAAAACCGGCTGCCAAACGTGGTAGGCGCGCTTGCTCGCGTAGGGAAGGAGCTCCCGGGCGACGCTGCGCATGGTGGGGTACCGGTCTGCGGGGTCGGTCGCCATCATCTGGAGCAAGACCGCCTCGAAGCCCTCGTCGAGGTCTGGCACGTGGTGCCGTGGCGCCTCGAACTGACCGTCGGCCACCTGGTAGAGCAACTTCGGGCCGTGAGCGGTGAAGGCCTTCTTGCCGGTGATGCACCGATAGATGACTGCGCCGAGTTGGAATTCGTCTGTTCGCCGGTCGAGTTCGGTTTTTCCCTGGGCCTGCTCCGGCGCCCACCACCCCGGCGTGCCGATTATTCCTTCGCTCGGGTCCTGGGTCAGTTCTTCGTGGGCTTCACCGCCCACCAGTTTCGCGATGCCGAAGTCCAGGACGAGGGGCCTCGTCGAGCCATCGTGGGACCGGGCCAGAAAGATGTTTCCGGGCTTGAGGTCGCGGTGGATGGCGCCCCGGGAGTGGGCTTCGTGGAGCGCGCTCATGATGGGCAGGAGCAAGTCGACGGTACGCTCGACGGTGAGCTGCGTCTCCCGCTCGAGGTGCGCGTAGAGGGACTCCCCGGAGAGATACTCCATCACGATGAAGGGAAGACGGGCCGGACCGGCGAGGGGCGGCCGGGAGGATAGCGGCGGCACCACGGAACCCGGGGGCGTTGGGGGGCGTTCGATCTCGGGACGGATGGAGATGGTGGCGGAGGTGGCTGGAGGGGCGTTTTTCGCCCCGGCCTTCGACCCGACGGACACCGTGTCGGATTCGACCTCGAGCCACCCCGAGTCGACCAGGCTCACGATGTGAGGATGCCTCAGATCGGCGATGATGCTCATCTCCAGGCGGAACCGAGCGAGCTCGACGTCCCCGCTCACGGCCCGGTGGGCCTTCATGAGTTTGACGGCGACGTCTTGCCCCGTGGAGACCTGCCGGGCCCGGTATACGACGGCGAAACCACCGGCCCCGATGATCTCCAGCAGCTCATAGCGCCCATCCAGGACGGTTCCGAGGGCGAGGGAGCCGTCTACTCCGATGAGCGGGCGCTTGGCACGAACCGAAGCCATCTCTCCGCGGAGGGCGAGCTGCCCCTCGACCCGGGCGCCGGCGATGGGCAGGTCGATGGGTTTGGTGATGTAGTCGTTGGCGCCCAACTCGAGGGCTCGGATGATGTCGGAGCTGTCGGCCCGGGCCGTCGCCATCAGTACCGGGAGTTCGAGCTTCGTGTGTTGCTCGCGAATCTTGGTGAGCACGTCGAGGCCGTCTATGCCTTTCATGACGACGTCGAGGAGCACGAGGTCGAAGCTCTCCCGGCCCAAGATATCGAGGGCCTCTTCACCGCTTGCGACGACCACCACCCGATGCCCTGCCTTTTCGAGAAAGCGGGACAGGGCCGCGCGGGTGGAACGGCTGTCATCGACGACCAGGACTCGGGCCTGCTGCTTTTTCATCGACGTTCGACAAGTTTAGCAGGACGAAGGTCTCTGCATTGGAAAAGCAGCGCCCCGGGGACGACTCCGCGAGGAGGGAGGTGTGGGATGGGCGCTTTGGGCACGCCGGCGGGAACCGGCACGGACAGACCGGGGATACTGCGCATAGCAGGGATAGTGGGGATTCTGGGGGCCGCGATTGCAGGATGCGGGGCCGGGTCCGCGCCGGTGGTCCTTTCCGGAGGCACAACCGCGGTGCAAGACGCCCCGGCCGATGACAGCGCGTTCGAGCGACAACTCGCCGGCCACCGCCGCCGAGTCGCGGGGTGCGTCGAGGAAGCTCAGAGCCGCCGGCGGGATGCTTCTGGCCTCCTGACGGCAGATTTTACCGTATCGCCCCGCGGTCACGTGGTCAGTGTCGAGATTACGAGGGACACCGCGGCGGATCCGGCATTGACCGCGTGTGTGCGTTCCAGGTTGGGGGGGCTCTTCTTCGACCCCGCCCCCACTTCGCCCGCTCATCGATCGATTCGATTCGCGTTTTGTGATTCGCCCCACGGGATATGCCGCCTCGGACCCGCCCGGCCCGTTGCTGGGGCATCGCCGGGACACCGGGCCGAAGTCGAGGACCTCTTCCGCGCCCGGAGCAGAGAGATCGCGGCCTGTCAGAACGCGGTCGAGGGGCGGGGAGGGGCGATCGCCGAGGTGGAGCTCACGGTCGGGGTCGATGGGCGCGTGATGAGCGGGCGAGTCCTCGAGGCCTTGCCGCGGGAAACGCCCTTGGCGGGGTGCGCCCTCCGGCCGCTCCTCGGCGCCACGGTGACCGCCGCCCCACCGGGGGAGAGCTTCCTCTACCGGAGTACGATATTTCTCCGGCGAGGGGAGCCGGGCGTCGCCGTCGCTGTCCGGGCGCCCTGAAAAGCCTCCGATGCGGACGAGATCGCGTGGCATTCCAACCGGTCGCCGCTCTAAGCTTCAACGGGCCACCGCGGACTGGTAGAGTCGTCACCATGTCGGATCGCCCCGAAGACCGTCGCGTCCACCGCCGCGTCAACGCCAAGGTACCCGTGAAGATCTCCACAGGTGATGGGATCGAGGGCACCACCCAAGACCTCTCCGAAGGTGGGATGGGCGTCGTCGTGTCTTCCGCCGTCGAGAAGGGCAAGACCCTCGAGATTTTCATCGACGTTCCCCACGACCTCGAAGGAAAACAGATCAAGACCATGGCGACCGTCATGTGGTCGGCCCAGACCGATAGCGGTGCCTACGTCGCGGGGCTCAAGTTCGACGGGCCGTCGCCAGATTCGATGGCGCGGCTGCGTAAGTTCCTCGACTCCCAAGACTGAAGACCATCGCCTCGCCCGTCGGTTGGCCCGGTCAGCCGAGGTCGAGGACAGATCCCCGGGACGGCCGGACCGCGGGGCGATAGAAGTGCTGGAAGGTGACCCAGTAACCGCTCGCCGGTTCGTGGATGTGTTTGCGTAGCAGATACCCGTCCACCGAGACCGACATCGGCTGTTCGTCCGGAACGAAGGCGACGACGTCGAAGGACTCCGGGTGGAATGTCTGGATGAGCCTCTGGATGAGCACCGAGGGCGAGCCCCGGAAATCGAGGTTCGTCTCGAAGCTGACGTAGCTCCCGAGGTCTTCGGGGGTCACGTGGATGGTGGCGTAGGTCTCGCCGTCGAGGGCATTGAGGGAGTAGCCAGTGGGCGAAAAGACATGCTCGTCGAGCTCGAATCCCGGCAGCACGTCAGCGAGGCCCAGCTCCTTCGCCACGGTGCCTTCGAGGGGAGCTTCGACGCCGCGGAACTTCCCGGCGATATCGGCCGGAATGCCGTGCATGAGCACTTCGAGGGTCGTGTCGTCGTCGTCCGGCGTGTAGTCGCGCTCCGCGTGGAAGAGATAAACGGCGTGCTCATGGGGGGCTCCCAAGAGCACTGCTCGCCCTGGGAGCCACTCCGCGATGCGCCGGGCGTCGTCGAAGAAAGTCGTCGATTGGTGGTGGGGAAAGTTTTCGTGTTTGCGCTCGTAGAAGGCGGCCGCGATACGGTCCGGGGGGATGAAACTCAGGATCTCGCGGACGCCGTCGACTAGGCTGGTCTGACCGCAGGTGATGATCGTCAGGAACGTGTCGAAGACGAAGAGACTCGATTCGCTCAGAAGGTAGGCGTCGAAGTGCTCGTTGCTCTTCTTGCTCAATATCTCGGCGCCGGCCGCAACGACTACGGCCTTCCACGTTTCGTCGCCGAAAGAGCGCAAGGACGGGAAGCCCTCGACGACGGTGAGTTCGAACTTCTTCTCCGGTCCCTCAAAGGGGGTGGGCGGGGCAATCATCGGCGGTGGGAGCCTAACTCAGACTCCCTCGTGGCGCATGTGCGTTGCGTTTTCGCTAGAAGGACGAGGTCGTCGCAGATGGCCTGACCCGAAAACACCTCCACACGGTAAACTCTGACGGCATGCGTCTACTCCTCGACAACGCGACGGTGGTGGACGGGACGGGGGCTCCGGGGCGCGTAGGTCGCGTGCTCATCGAGGACGACGCCATCGCCGAAGTCGACGCGATCACCCTCGTGCCGGACGAGGTCCTCGACTGCGAGGGCATGGTCGTCGCACCGGGCTTCATCGACATGCACTCCCACTCGGACTTCACGCTCGTGGAGCGGCCCCTCGTCGAGGCCAAGGTCATGCAAGGGGTGACGACCGAAGTGGTCGGGAACTGCGGTATCGGGCTCATTACCTCCAACGACGAGGTGGACCGGCTCTACGAGAAGCTGCTTCCCCTCGTCAGCGGCGAGCGCGGAGGCACAGTGCACCGGTCGGTCGCGGCATTTCGCGAAGCTATCGATGGGCTCGGGGGCGTTTCCGTGAACGTCGCCCCGCTGATTCCCCACGGCAACGTCCGCTGCGCGGCGATGGGCATGGTGGAGCGCCGCGCGAATCTCACCGAATTGCACCAGATGCGTGAGCTCGTCGATGGCGGAATGCGTGACGGTGCGTTCGGGATGTCTACGGGGCTCATTTATCCTCCGGGGGCGTTTGCCGAGGCCGAGGAGCTCACCGAGCTCGCGAAGTGCGTTGCACCTTACGACGGTATCTACGCGACCCACATGCGCGACGAGGGGTCTCGCCTCGTCGAGAGCGTCGAGGAAGCCATCGCCATCGGTGAAGCGGCGGAGGTGTCGGTCCAGCTCTCTCATCACAAGGCCGCGGGGCGCTTCAACTGGGGCAAGGTGAAGAAGAGCCTGCGCCTGGTCGAGGAGGCGCGGGCTCGAAGCATCGATGTGCATTCCGATGTCTATCCCTACACCGCGGGCTCGACCGTGCTCTCGGCGATGTTTCTTCCGCTCTGGGTCTTCGAGGGGTCCTGGGATGAGATGTTGGCGCGGCTCACGGACCCGGCGACCCGGGAGCGCATCATCGAAGACAGCAACGCGCGCTTTCTGGACTTCGCCCGGCTGCCCGGAGTCTGGGACCGCATCGTGCCGAAGCGGCTTCTATTGCCGCTCCTCCTGAGACATTTGAGCAAGTTGGTGGTCGTCAACTCCGTGCGTCGTCAGCACCAATACGAAGGCATGAGCCTCTACGAGATCCGAAAGGCGAGAAAACAAGGGCTCTACGACATGCTGCTCGACCTGCTCGCCGAAGAGGACGCGGCGGTGTCCGCGATAGCCGACGTGATGAGCGAGGACGACGTGCGATACGTGATGAAGCACGACACGACGATGTTTGGTACCGACGGTTTCAATCCCACTGAGGGCAAACCGCACCCGCGAACCTACGGGACCTATCCGCGGATTCTCGAGCGCTACGTGCGCGAACTCGGTCTCTTCAGCCTCGAATCGGCGGTGCATAAGATGACCGGCATGGTCGCGGACAAGCTCGGGATCGGGGATCGGGGGCGGGTTCTGCCCGGCCACAAGGCGGACCTCGTCGTGTTTTCCCCGGGACGAGTGCACGACCGCGCGACCTACGCCGAGTCGCGGCGAACGCCGACGGGCATGCCCCACGTCTTCGTCAACGGCGCCTGGACGGTCCGCGACGGCCGCCACACGGGCGCCCGGGCGGCAGGAGTACTGCGAAAGGACGGCCCCCGTGGATGAAGTGAGTCGGGCATTCGTCGAGCAACACTGCGAGCGCTTGGCCCGGTGGGCCGAGCCCATCTCCGATGATTGCGTGCTCCTCAAGATCGCTCGGCGTTGGGACAAATTCATCGATGGGACCGCCGAGGAGCGTGAGTCGGTCGACTTCGCGCGATACGATGACGGACCGTCCCTCGCATCGCTAGTCGATCAGGCGGCATCGGGATGCACCGAGCTCGGTCTCCGGCCCCTCGATTACGACGAAGAATGGGAGCGCCACGTCTTCAAGGCGCCCCAAGGCGGCGCCGTCGTACGCTTGTGGTCCGTGCAGGCGCTGCTCTTCGAGGGGGTGTGCGAGGCGCTGCGTCTCGACAGTTCCCGCCCCATCTCCGGGGAGACGCCGTCGGTCGAACCCTCGCCTTTCATTCATCGGGTGGTCGAGGTCCTCGGCGCCGGTGCCCCGATGGTCGTGTCGGTCGAGGTCTTCCTCGACCCGGATGCGCCGGACCGGGTGCAGGCCATCTGTGACTCGGCGAGTTTCCACCTCGAGGGAGACATCGAAGGAGCGCTCCGCGAAAACGGCTTCGAACCCCCCCTCGAGGACCAAGGGGCGTGGTCCTTCGAACGCCACACCGACGATTTTCGCCAGCGTCTCGGCGCTTTCGTACACCCCGACCGGCTGACCCTCGAACTCGAGACGATGCCGATTTGAGCTGACGCTCGGGCACCAGCCCCGAGCTCACGCGGCGTCGTCAGTCTTCGAGGCCGTAGATCCGGCGTTGCTGGTCGAGGCTTCGTTGCACGGAGCTGGCGCGCTGAGCGGCGTTGGCTTCGTCGACGTTGGTTCGGTCGCGGATGTCCCGGACCCGCTCCCGGAGGGTTGCCGCATCGACGCCGATGCGTTCGCAGATGCGTTGCACCTCCCGGGGGACGTGGGGCATCTGCGCCCGAGCAACTCGCTGAGTCCACCGGCGGGCTTCGATGCGGGCCCAGAGGGGATCATGGCAGGGGAAGCGCCCCCCGGGGGCGCGCTCGAGCACCGTGCGCGCTTCGTCGACGATGGCGAGCGCCGCGAGGGCATCCCGGGCGTCGGTCCCGCCTCGGGGGCCGTAGGCGTTTTCGCAGCGGTGGTCGTAGGGGCCGGGGTCGAGGCAGGTGCGAATGTCCTTCATCCAGTTTTCGATTCGGGTGAGGCGGGAGCTGAACCCCTGGATGCGGCCCGAGAGCGTGTCGTCGGGGATGTTCCACTGCTCGAAGCTGTCGCAGAGCTCGTCGAGGGGGGCTCGGTAGGACCGTATCTGGGAGGTGCTCGGATGGCCCTCGCGGACGAGACCCGCCACCTCTTCGCGGACGCCGGAGGAGCAGACCGGAGGGGCGGTCTGGAGATTGGCCGGGACCTCGACTTCGGTGCGGATCGTGCCGAGGAGTCGCCGGTAGCGCGCGATGGCCGAGAGTTGTTCGTTGAAGTTCTGGATGGTGAGCAGCGCATAGGCCGAGGGCGGTGCGTGCTGCGGCGCTTGCCCAGGGGAAGCTGACGCTCCGGGGAGAGCGACCGGGGCCGCTGCCGCTGGAGGCTCTTCCCCGCCTGCCGCTGGGGTCGTCGCAACCTCTTCGGGGGGAGCGGCTGAGACCGCGGTCGGGTCCGCGCTGTTTGTCGAGCTTTGGCCGGCATCATCAGGCGCTGTCGGCCCCGGCGCTTGCGTCGCCTCTTCGGTCTGCGATATCGCCGGCGCGGTGGCCGTCGTCGAGGTACCGCCGCCGCACGCGGTGATCACGAGACCGACGATGAAGGGAGCCGCCCTCACTGGATGAGGCTTCTGATTCGGTCGCGGAGGTCGCGCATGTTGCGGCGGTTCTGCCGCACGGTGCCCTCGAGGTCGTCGAGGCCGCGACGGAAGCGCTGCTCCGACGTCCGGAGAGAGCTCACGTCTGTGCCGAGCTGACGGCAGATGCGGTCGCGGAGGGCGACTACTCGGTGAGCTCCGCTGCCGGCGTAGCTGTTGCCTTCGTTTTCGAGTTGTCGGAGCCGCCGAAAGACGGCCGCGTTGCAGGGGAAGGGCCGGCGCCCCTCGGCGACTCCCTGGACTTCGCGGCGGGCGACCTGCAAGGCGGCGACGATCTGGTCCGCGATGTCGGTAGGAGTATTGGACCCAATGGACCGATTCGAGGCCATCTCTTCGGCCCGGTCGATGGTCGAGGCGAGGCGGTCGAGGTCGCTGCGCACCCGGGTTGGTGTGTTCTCGAGGTTCTCGAAGGGTTGGCAGAGGCGCTCTATCCGGTCTCGAACGCGCTGCTGTTGCGAGACGATCCAGCCCAGTTCGCTCCCGCGCCCCATCGCTCGGGCGCCACCGCCGTCGCAAATCTGCGGCCTCCGCCCGTCGGCCATGCCGCCGAACATGGAGCGCAGAGAGTCGACGTCAGCGAGGAAGGCGTCCATCGCGCGGAGCTGTGATTCATAGTCGGCGACTTGCTCGCGGTACGTGGCCTGCGCGGCTTCTAGCGCTGCCGTCACCTGCGGGTGCACCGCCGCGGTCCCCGGAGTGACAGCAGGAGCGGCTGCAGGAGTCGTGGCTGGGGCGGCTGCAGGAGTGGGAGCGGCGCTGGTAGCCTCGGCGGGAGCTGGCCGGGGGTCGTCCTGGGCTCGAGGCTGCCGAGTCTGCCTCTCCGGCCCGGGAGGAGTCGGCTCGGGCGCGTCTTCGACTTCTTCTTCTTGGGGAGCGCCTTCGTCAGG
>QMMC01000155.1 GCA_003647065.1 Deltaproteobacteria bacterium
ACGCTCGGGGCGATATCGACGGGATCCTAGTGCAGCTCCCGCTGCCGAAGCACCTCGACCAGCAGCCGGTCCTCGACCTCATCGACCCGTCCAAAGACGTCGATGGTCTGCACCCGATGAACGCTGGCCTGCTCTCGGCCGGACGCGAGGGGCTGCGTCCGTGCACACCGAGCGGCTGCATGCGCATGCTCGAAGAGATCGGCGTGGACCTGACCGGGAAGCGCGCCCTGGTCGTCGGCCGGAGCGCGCTGGTCGGAAAGCCCATCGCCATGATGCTGCTCGAAAAGAACGCGACGGTGACCATCGCCCACTCCCGGACGGCCGATCTCGCGGAGGCCGTGGGCGCGGCCGACGTCGTGGTCGCCGCGGTGGGGCGCATCGGCGTGATCAAAGGCGCCTGGGTCAAGGAGGGCGCCGTGGTCATCGACGTGGGCATCAACCGCGGGGAGGATGGCAAGCTCCACGGCGACGTCGAGTTCGAGGCCGCCGCAGCAAGGGCGGCTCACATCACCCCGGTCCCCGGGGGCGTGGGCCCGATGACCATCGCCATGCTGCTCAGCAATACGGTCGCCGCCGCCACCATGCGGCACGGCGGGTAGCACGGGTAGGGCGCCCACTCCGGGGCGGCGCGTCAGAGCAACTTGTCGAGCAAGCGGTCGAGTTCGTCGAAGCTGGAATAGCTGATTTCGACCCGGCCCTTGCCCTTCTTGTCCTTGAGCACGACGCGGCTGCCGAGGCTGTGGCTCAGGCGGGTCTCGAGGTCCCGGACGTTGGCGCTGCGCTGGAGCTTCTTGTCCTTCTTGGGCTTCTTCGACTTGTTGTTGGCGGCCCGGGCGTGCCGCTCGGTCTCGCGCACGCTCCACTGGCTGCCGACAGCCTGGCGGGCGAGCTTCTGCATGGCACCCACGGTTGGGGCGGTGAGCAGCGCTCGGCCGTGGCCCTCCGAGAGGCGGCCGTCCTCGACACGCTCGAGGACGTCGTCCGGGAGTTTCAGCAGGCGAAGGGAGTTGGCCACCGTCGACCGGCTCTTGCCCACCCGGGTGGCCACCGACTCTTGGGTGTGCCCGAGTTCGTCGACCAACCGCGCGAAGGCACGGGCCGTTTCGATGGGGTTCAGGTCTTCGCGCTGGAGGTTCTCGACGAGGGCCGCTTCGAAGCCCTCGGTGGTGGAGAGATCCCGGACGAAGATGGGAACGCGCTCGAGCCCCGCGCGCTGGGCGGCGCGCCACCGTCGTTCGCCGGCGATGATCTCGTAGCCGCCGCCCTTGCGGGTCCGCACGAGGATCGGCTCGAGGATGCCGATCTCACGAATCGATGCTGCGAGCTCTTCGAGCTTCACGTCGTCGAAGGTGCTGCGTGGCTGATCGCGGTTGGGGTGTACGTCTTCGACCGCGCACTGAAAGCCTTCGGGCCGAGGGCCTTTCGACGCGGAGGCCGCCGGCAGCATCGCGTCGAGGCCGCGGCCGAGGCGTGGGCGTTTACCCGGGGGCATCAGGCCGCCGCCTCGGGGAGGGCGTCGAGGATCTCGCGGGCGAGGTTGAGATAGCCGTAGCTGCCGCGGGACGACGCGTCGTAGAGGATCACGGGCTTGCCGTGAGACGGCGCTTCGGCCAAGCGTACGTTGCGGGGAATGACGGTCTCGTAGACCGGGAAGTGGCGTTTCACCTCGGCGGCGACTTCGTTCGCGAGGTTGTTGCGGCGGTCGAACATGGTCAGCAGGACGCCGTGGATAGAGACGTCTGCGTTGAGGGAGCCGCGCACGCGGTCGATGGTGTCGACGAGCTGCGACAGGCCTTCGAGGGCGTAGTACTCGCACTGCAGGGGCACGACGACCATGTCGGCGGCCGAGAGCGCGTTGATGGTGAGCAGGCCCAGCGACGGCGGGCAATCGACGATGATGAAGTCGTAGTCGTCGCGTATCGGAGCGAGCGCGTTGCGCAGACGATAGCTCCGGTCTTCGACGTCGATGAGCTCGATCTCGCTCGCCGCCAGGTGCGGACTCGAACCGACGAGCTGCAGCGACGGAAGGTCGGTGTCCATCAGGGCCTCGCGGATTGGCGTCTCGTCGAGGATGACCTGGTAGGTGCCGATTTCGGTGCCCCGGGGCGGATGGCCAACCCCGCTCGATGCGTTGCCCTGGGGGTCGAGGTCGACGAGCAACACCCTCTGCTCGGCAACGGCGAGGCTGGCGGCGAGGTTGACGGCGGTGGTCGTCTTACCGACCCCCCCCTTTTGATTCGCTATTGCGACCACGTGGGCCATGGGACGGACGCTCTTAGCAAGGTGCAGGGAGGACTTCAACGTGGGCTCGCAACACCCCGAAGGTAGCCCCTTTTTTGGTCACCAGAGAGTGATGTCGTACGGTGTGCCCAGATGTAGGACAAGGTGGTTGTTGCAACGACATGGGTCGGAGCGCTGCCAGGTCCGGAAGCGATTTGCAGGAGGCTTGATATGGCTCGACGTCGAGGACCGACACACTACCGATCGATGGAAGAGTTCGAGCGCGAGGAGATCCGCCCGTGGAACAAGGCGGGATGGGACCTCGACGACCTCTTGAGTGAAGCGAAGTTCAACCCGGCCGAGGATCACTCCTTCGAGACCGGGGAGCCCAAGGAACTCGACTTCGATTTTGGCTGACTTTGTGGTGCCCCAACCCTCCGGGGCACCGCACTGAGTGCTTTTGTCGTAGTTCGCCCTTCGACGAGAGCCCGGGCCCGGCGGTCGCCCCCGCCGGGCCCATTTTTTATGGGGACGCGTCCCCTTATGATGGCGGTGCACGTGGTGCCGACCCCGGGGGAGCTCTCTACCTCGAGGGAGCCGCCCATTAGTTCACAGAGGCGGGCGGTGATGGTGAGGCCGAGGCCCGTGCCTCCGTACTTCTCGTCGGTGTCGCCCTCCGCTTGGGTGAAGGGCTCGAGCACTCGCTGGAGCTGGTCGGGGGTCATCCCGATGCCCGTGTCTTTCACCGCAAACGCGAGGGTTGTCTCGCCGCTCTCGTCGGGCCCCGAGGTCACCGCAACCGAGATCCCGATGGTCCCGTTTTCGGTGAACTTGGCGGCGTTGGACAGAAGGTTGACCAGAATCTGACGCAGCTTCGTTGCATCGACGAAGACTGCGCCGACGGACGTGGGGTCGTGAGAGACCACCAAAGTGTTGTCGCCTTTGGCGACGAGGGGCTCGACCGCGTCTTGCACGGTCTCGAGCAGCGTATGCATCTCGACCTCGGTAGGGGACAGCTCTGTCTTGCCGGCTTCGATCTTGGATAGGTCGAGGATGTCGTTGATCACTCCGCGTAGATGATGTCCCGCGTTCACGATGCGGCTGAGGTCCCCGACGGATTCCGCCTCGAGGTCCTCTGCCTCTTCGAGGAGCATCTCCGAGTAGCCGATGATCGCGTTGAGTGGCGTTCTGAGCTCGTGACTCATGTTGGCGACGAAGAAGCCCTTGGCGCGGGAGGCGTCCAAGGCGGCTTCGAGCTGGTCCCGTTGCTGTCGCAGGGCCTCCGTCTGGCGCACGTTTTCGATGGAGATGGCGGCCTGGGCCGCGATGTGCTGAAGGAGCCGGATTCGGCCCGGGGTGAACGCCCCCGACGAGAGTCCGTTTTCGAGGTAGAGGATCCCCGAGGAGGTGCCCTGGTAGCTGATTGGCGCGCAGAGCACCGAGGTGGGTCGATTCTCCCAGCGGTCGGACTTCCAGCGCGCGTCGGCTCGGGCGTCGGCCAGGACCAGCGCCTCGCCGGTCCTAGCGACGTAGGCGATGAGGTCCCGGGGCACGTCACCACTTTCGCCGACCGGGGTGCCCGGAGACGTCAGGGGGACTCCGTCGACGTCCGCGGCAGCGTCGATGAAGAAGGCCCCGTCGTGTTCGATGAGGAGGTGCCCTCGGGTCGCGCCGGCGATTTCGATCGCGACGTCGAGGATGCGCGTGCTCAGCGTCTCGGGCCGCAGCTCGGCGGCGATCAATCCCGCGGCCTCGAGGAGCGCCGCCGAGTCGAGGTCCGCCTCGAGGCTCCCCGCGGGCGGCGGCATCACGGACCGACCCAGGCTCGCCCCGTTGGCATGCATGGTCGCCGTGCCGAGGAGCTGCGCGAACTCGTCGGCGAGATGTGTGGCCTTGGCGGTCGCGCCCCAGCGGACCCAGGCGGAGCACGCCTCCCGCAAGTAGGCCGTCGCGGCGGCGGCGCTGCCCAGGGTCACGAAGAATCGGCCCGCGAGTTCGTTGGCGAGAGCCTCTTCATGAAGGAATCCCTCGGCCCGAGCGGCTGCGATGGAAGCGTCGAAGCTCCGGAGGGCGTCCGGGATGCGGCCCTCGATGCGAGCGACTTCGGCATCGAGGAGGTGCACGCGGTGGGCATGGTTGGCGAGGGAGAAACCCCGGAGCATCTTCAGGTATTCGACGCTGGCGTCGACGGACGCCAGCGCGGCGGTGCGCGTCTCCTCCGAGTCGTCGGCACCCACCTGGCCGAGGATCGCGAGGGCGCGAAACTGATGCCACCACGGGACGTGGTAGGTCGCGGGCACGCCGTCAGCATATTGGCCGCCGGCATCTGCGAAGGACACCGCGGCCTCGAGATCGCGGAAGACGAAGCGCACGAAGGTGCCGAGGTTGGTGACGACGAACGCGGCGCCGCGGAACTTGATCGACAAGAGTTCGTCGAGGTGAGCCGCCTCGTCGTACTCGGGGCCAACCAAGCGCGCCGGGTCGACGACCTTCTCGGAGAGGTTCCGGACGGTCTGGGCAAAGGGCGTCGAGCACGCCAGGCTCTGGCCGAGACCGTGGCGCTCGAGGATCTCGATGTTGCCCCCGATGACCGGGGCGAAGGAGGTGAGCTCGAGTCCGGCGAAGAAACCGTTGGCGATTTCCATGTGCAGGCCCCAACCCGCGTATTCGAGATCGCCCGTGTCCATGCCCAGCTCGAATACGCGGCGCTCCTTCTGTATCGAGTCGCGGAGGGGGGTGACCTGGGGGTCGACCATGGCTCCGAGGACGTGCAGGGTGCGCGGCATGATGGCGCGGTCGTCGACCGCGTCGAGGAGCTCCCGGGCGATGCAGCCGACCTCGTAGGCCACGTCGATGATGTTGCCAATCGCGAGGACGAGGGCGAAGACGGCGAACCCGTAGGGCGACTCACGGCAGACGCCGTGGCGGAGGGTGCTTCGAACGATGGTGCAGGCGAGCATCGGGAGCAGCGCCGGGGCGGCGAGGTACGCCGATGCCATGATGTTGTTCTGGATGCGCTGGGCGACGATGGCGGTAGGGTCATCGGCGCGCCCGCGGGCGAGAATGCCGGCGGCGCCCCCCGACCCCTGGACCATGCCGAGGGTCTCTCCCACGATGGCCTCGATGTCCTTCGGGGACGGCTCGAGCTGGAGTTCGACGCCGAGGTCGGCGAGAACGCCGAGGGCGAGACGAAGCGACTCGACGAGCTGCTGCTTGCTCGCGAGGGAGTTGATGCGGACCTCTTGGACCGCGGCGCGGTCGAGGGGCGTGCGGGCGTGGCCGAGGGCCGCGGTGAGCAACGCCTCCATAGCCTCGTCGTCGCCGCTGAGGTAGGCGGCCCGGGCGCCCTCGACGTGTATGGCGAGGGTCGTCTCGTAGCCCCCTTCGGACCAGGGGGCGTCCTCGAGGAGATCGACCGCCTGTCGATAGAACCGATGGGCTGCGTCGAAGGCTGCGGAGCCGGCGGCGCGGCGTGCCGCCTGCACGTTGAGGTCCCGGATGTGAGCCCGCTCGCGCGGGTCTTCTACGAGGGACGATCCATGATTCAGGTGGGCGATGACGTCGAAGGGGACCGGATGTCCTGCCTCTGCTCCCTCGCCCCGACCGAGCAGGTAGCGTCCGACCCGGAGGTGCGCGAGGGCGGCGTCGTCGTCGTCGACCAGAGCTCGGGCCGACTGGCGGATGCGGTCGTGCACGAACGAGAGTTCGAAGTTTTCGCCGTCCTTGGCCTTTTCGTCACTCGGGTCGCCGTACCAGAACGAATCGCTCAGGGGCTGAAGGAGCCGGTCTTTCAAGGGCCCGCGGATCGCTTCGAGGGTCTCGTTGCGGCTGAGTTCGAGGGCGCAGGCCAGGGTGTTGAGGTCGAACGCGTCGCCGGTACAAGCGGCCAGGCCGAGGGCGCGTTGCACGTCGCGAGGAGCCTCCCGCATCCGCCGAGACAGGAAATCGACCACGTTGTCGCTGACCGGGAGCGCTTCGATCGCCCGAAGGTCCCAGGTCCAGACTCTGTTGACGGTGTCGAAGCGCAGGTGGCCTTCGGCGTGGAGGGACTCGATGAAGCTCTTGAGGTAGAACGCGTTGCCGCGAGTCTTCGCGTGGCAGAGGTCGGCGAGGGCGTTGCTGTTGGCGGCGCCGGCCACCGTGTCCGACACCAACGCTCTCGCGTCGGCCCGACCGAGGGGGCCGAGTTCGATGTGTTCGAGGCGCGCGCCGCTCCTGCGCATCTCTTCGATGGCTGAAGTCAGGGGATGGGCGTGGTCGACCTCGTTGTCACGGTAGGCGCCGATGAAGAGCACGTGGCGCTGCTCGGGGTCGGTGGCGAGGCGGGTCACGAGCTCGATCGACGCGAGGTCGGCCCACTGCAAGTCATCGAGGAAGATGACGAGGGGATGTTCTGCCGATGCCAACGAGCGCACGAACCGTTCGATTACGGTTTGGAAGCGGTTTCGGGCTTCGGCGGGCATGAGGGCACCGGCCGCGGGCTGCGGCCCCAGGATGTGCTCGAGCTCGGGGATGACCTCGACGAGCACGCCGGCGCCGGTTTCGCCGACGTGGTCGAGGATCCGGCGTTTCCATCGCTCGAGGGCTTCGGCTTCTGCGGTGAGTATCGCGAGCACGCGAGAGCGGAGAGCCTGGAGGACCGAGGCGTAGGGGGCGGCCCGGTCGAACTGATCGAGCTTGCCGCTCACGAATGCCGCGGAGAGTCCGGTCAGTGCTCGCAGCACTTCGTGCACGAAGGAGGTCTTGCCGATGCCCGAGTATCCGGCGACGAGAAGCACGCCGGCGGACCCCGTCGCGGCCTCCTCGAAGGACCGCATCAGGGCCGCTATCTCATCGGTCCGGCCGTAGAGCTTTTCGGGGATGTGCAGCCGCTCGTCGATGTCCTGGCCGCGAAGCTCGAAGGGTTCGATCTCCCGGCCCAAGCGCCGCGCCTCGCGGCACCGCTCGAGGTCGTGGAGGAGCCCGGACGCGCTCTGGTAACGGTCTTCTGCGCGCTTTTCGAGGAGCGTGGCGACGATTGCGGAGACCCTCTCGGGGATCTCCGGGTCGACTTGGTGCAGCGGCACCGCCGTCTTGGCGAGGTGGGCGTGGAAGAGCCCGAGGGGCGTCGTGGCTTCGAACGGCCTCTGGCGAGCGATGAGGCGGTAGAGGGTTGCCCCGAGCGAATAGAAGTCGCTGCGGTAGTCGATGGTGCGATTCATCCGCCCGGTCTGCTCGGGAGATGCGTAGTGCATGTTGCCGACGAACTCGGCGGCGGGGCGCGCCGGGGCGACGGTCCGGCCGACCACCTGGGCGATACCGAAGTCGATCAGTTTGGCGACGCCGGTCTCCCGGTTGTAGACGATGTTCGAAGGGCTGATGTTGCGATGCACGATGTCGCGGCGGTGGATCGTCGCCAAACCCGCCGTGATTTGGCAGGCGATGTCGAGGACCTCGGTCAGGGAGAGGGGCTGGTCCCAGACCCCCGACAGGCCCCGACCGCCGAAGTCTTCGAGGACCAGGGTCACGACACCCTGCTGCTCGATGAGGGCGTGGGCGGCGGCGACCGCATCGTTTTCGGCGTAGCGGGTGATCGACAGCTCCCGTGCCAGGCGCGCGACCTCCGCGGCCGAAGGGTGCACCGCGCGCAGCTGCTTGAGGATGACGGGACGGTTCGCCTCCTCGTCCCAGCCTCGAGATACCCGGAACCTCACACCGTCATAGATGCGCTCGTTCAGCCGAATATCCGTCGTCATTGCCCGATTCTCTCCAAGCTGCCCGAGCCCATCGCGAGATTGCCACGATGCTTCTGGCCCCCGCAACAGCGGGTTGTCGGCCTGCGAGCGGGAGAAGGACGCCGGCCCCGCGCGAAGGTCGGGAAGCGCACAATTGAGAACGGCCACGCGGGGGCGTGGCCGTGGTTTCGCGAGAACGGAGCGGGGCTCCGCCCAATTGTCGGCCGACTTCTCAGCCTACTCCTGGTTTTCCCACTCGAGCTCGTGGTTGATGCCGGCGGGAGTGAGCCAGCCGTCCCAGTAGGTCTCGGTCGTCACGCTGGACATCAGGTAGAGCACGACGAGGGCCGTCCCGAGGGTCGTGGCCGCGAGGGCGACCAACCTGGGGGCCGTCCAGAAGTGCTCTTCGCGCTCGAGGCGCTTCCGCTGGTCGTCGCTCATCTGGACGTTGATGTAGACTTTCGGATTCGGCATCGCGCTCGGTAGATAGCGGCGAACTTCGGCCCGGTCAATGGCTGGCGGGGTATGCTTTGGCCGTGCGCACCCTCACTGCTGTGGCCTTCCTCGGGCTCTTGGTGGTTCCGACCGGGGCTCACGCCCAGAGCCCCGTCGAAGGGGCCGTCGAAACCGTCGAAGGATCCGTCGACGGCGAGTTTGCCGCCTTCGATGAGGCGCTGGCCGGCGATCTCTCGGAGCTCGCCCTCGGTCACGTCGAGGCCAAAAAGACCGAGGGCCTGGTCCTGCTCATCTGGGGCCTGGCCAGCTTTGGGGCGGGCATCGCCATCGCCGCGGCCGGCCACGAAGACGATGGGTGGTTCTACGGCGGCATCACCACGGCCTCGTGGGGCGCCATCAACGCGGGCCTGTCCCTCCTCCTCCTCGACCTTGGCGGGACCGCCGAGGCCCACGCGCGGCAAACGCGCGAACTGCGGGGGAGGGCGCTCTTTGCCCGCCGTGACGAATTGATAGCTGGGCAGCAGGGCAGCGCGACCCTTTTCGCGCTCAACACGGGCCTCGACGTCGCGTACATCGTCGCCGGGGCGCTGCTCTATGGCTTCGGGGCCGCCGAGAGTCCCGAGGACTCGGCCATGGTCGGCGTCGGCGGAGCCATCTTGGCCCAGGGGGCGGCGTTGCTCGTATTCGACCTATTCAACTGGATCGGTGCCGCCTCTCGGGGGAGCGCGCTCAGGGAAGCCGGGCCGTAGCCTCCGGCCCCTCTCGCCCGTGCTAAGGCTCGCGGGTGGACCGGTCAGCGCGGGCGGCGAAGCGACTCGTCGAGGGCAGTGTTCCCCTCGGCGTGCTGCGATTCGGCTTGCCGTTGGTGGTGGGGATGATCCTCCACACCACCTTCAACCTCATCGACATGTTCATGATCAGCCGCCTCGACGAGTCGACGGCGGCCCTCGCGGCTCTCGGCATCTGCGACATGGTCGCCGCGGTCGCCACCATCCTGTCGAACGGTGTCTCCACGGCGTCGGTGGCCATCATCGCGCGCCGGGTCGGCGCCGGGGACGAGGAGGGCGTGCGTCGAGCGACTCATCAGTCGTTGCTCTTCGTCGGGGCGCTCTCCGTCGTTTTCGGGCTCCTCGGCATCTTTGGGTCGGATTTCGTGATCCGCGTGATGATGCAGGCCAAAGGAGAGGCCGCGGACCTCGCCGTCGGCTATCTGCAAATCCTCATGGGGGGCGGGTTCTCGATCTTCTTCCTCCTGCAGATCACCGCCATCTTGCGGGCCCTCGGTCACGCGACGTCCGCAGCAGCCCTCCTCGTCGGGGGCAACTTGCTCAACATCGTGCTCAACGTGCCGCTCATTTACGGCCCGGGGCCCTATCCCGAGGTCTTCGCGTGGGGGCAGCCCATCGCCGTCGCCCTCGACATCCCGCGCCTCGGCGTCGAGGGCGCCGCCTGGGCTACGCTCATCGGCCGCACCGTCCCCGTGCTCATCGGCGCCTTGCTCCTCGCCCGGCGTGGGGGCGGCATGGGTTTCTCCATGGCCGCCTTCCGGCCCCACTGGGATGAGCTCCGGACGATCTTTCGCGTCGGTTGGCCATCGAGCGCGCAGTTGGTCCTGCGCATCCTGGCGGTGCTGGTCTTCATCTCGCTGGTCAACGCGATCTATACGTCCCCGGACGATCAGAGCGCTCTCACGGCATACAGCATCTGCCTACGCCTCGAGACGATGGCGCTCTTCGTCGGCATGGGCTGGGGCGCGGCGGCGACGAGCTTCGTCGGCATGAACCTCGGGGCCGGTCAGGTGGCCCGGGCGAAGAGCGCGGGGTGGTGGGCCGCAGCCTACAACTTCGGTCTGATGCTCTTCCTGGTCTGGATCTACCTCGTACACAGCGACTCGATCGTCGGTTTCTTCGATGATGGCCCGACGACCCTCGCCGTGGGCCGGGAGTACTTTCGGACGGTGGGCCTCACCTACGGATTGGTCGGCGTCGCCGTGGTGCTCTCTCAGGCCATCAACGGGGCCGGGGCGACGCTCTCGAGCCTGGTCGTCGATGCCCTGGTCCTGATGGTGCTCATCCCGGTCGCCATCTACGCCGGCGAAATCCTCCGCATCCCCCGGGCCCACTTCTGGATGCTCATCGCCCTCGGCAACGTCGTGACCGCCGTGGGCTACATCGGCTGGTATTGGCGGGGGACCTTCCTCAATAAGGTGGTTTGATGGGCCTCCAGTTGCGTCCCTCGCCCCGAGGCATTACCAACGCCCCGTGGCCCGTATCGAAATCATGACGCCGTCGATGCTCGAGCGCATGCGGGCGTCCTGCCGCCTCGCGGCTCAGACCCTGTCCATGGTCGGCGAGCACATCAAGCCCGGCATCACCACCGAGCGCATCGACCAATTGGTGCACGAGTTCACCCTCAGTCACGACGCCTATCCCTCGACGCTCAACTATCACGGGTACCCCAAGAGCTGCTGCACGAGCATCAACGAGGTCGTCTGCCACGGCATCCCGACCGACAAACAGGTCCTAAAAGACGGCGACATCATCAACGTCGACGTCACCTGCTTTCTGCCCAAGAAGCACGGCTTCCACGGCGATACCAGCGCGACCTTCTACGTCGGCGAGCCAAGCGACGAAGCCAAGCTGATTACCGAGACCTGCCGTCAGGCCCTCGAGCTCGCCATCCAGGAGATCAAAGAGGGCGCCCGCCTCGAGGACATCGGCGCGGCGATCCAGGCCTACGCCGAGCCCCGGGGCTGTTCGGTGGTGCGCGACTTCGTGGGCCACGGCATCGGCCGGGAGTTTCACATGCCGCCCCAGGTCCCGCACTACGGCACCCGCGGCAAAGGCAAGCGCCTCAAGGCTGGTATGGTCTTCACCGTCGAGCCGATGCTCAACCTCGGCAAGTACGATGTCGAAGTCCTCGAAGACGACTGGACGGCGATCACCGCCGACGGAAAACTCTCGGCGCAGTTCGAGCACACGCTCCTGGTCACCAAGGCCGGCGTCGAGGTCTTGACGGCGCGCGACGAGGTCCTCGTCAACAGCGAGGACAAGCCCTGGTCCGAGGTCGGCGAGCTCTCCGCGCCGGCCGCGTTTGCCGCCCGCGCAGCGGCCGCGACGCCTTCGGCCTGAGTCCCGGGGCCGCCTGGCGTCAGGTGATGTCCGCGCCGTCGTCGATGATCCAGAGCACCCCGTCTTCGTCCTCTTCGAGGGCGAGGGGGGTGAGGTGCGTGCCGTGGCAAGGGCCCTCCGTGCAGAAGCCATCGTTCAGCCGATAGAGGGCGCCGTGGGTGCGGCAGATGAGATGCTTCCCGTCCTCGGTGAGCAGCCGTCCAGAGCGGCCGCCGAGGGGGATGGCGAGGTGCTGGCACTCGTTCAAGTAAGCCTGGAATCGCCCCCCGTCGGTGGCGTCGCGGATCACGACGGCCTGACGGTGCAACTTGCCGCGCTCCCGGGGCGCGAGGTCGACGAGGCGCGGCGCGTCTTCGGTCAGCTCGGCCGCAGCCCCCGCACGAATGCGAGGGGGACGGTCCGAACTTTCGGAACCTTCCGAATCACCCATCACTTCTCTCATCACCTCTCCTGCCCGGGAGCCTGCCAGACGCGTTCGGCCGGCACGCTCACCAGCTCGCGCTCCGGAAGGAGCATGGCCGTGAGCTCTCCTCCATAGACGCACCCCGTGTCGAGGCCGGTGGCGAAGGGATGCTCTTGGAGCCCGCGGACGGCATCGTGGCCGAAGAATACGTGTTCGGGCCCTTCGTAGAGTGACGCCCAGGGCACGCCCCGGTCGATGCGCTTCGTCGCCTCGCCCCTGTCGAGGTCGATGTTGCGCATGGAGATGAGGTTCTTTGGCGTCTGCTCTTCCAGCGGCACCCCGGGGATCAGGCCGGCGTGGATGACCAGGGCCCCGTGCTCGGGGAGCGCGAGGTGATAGGGAAGGGCCTCGAGGTACTCGAAATCCTCTTCCGCGAGGCTCTCGTAGGCATCGAGGTAGACCTTCTTACGCTTCTTGCGATTCTTGGGCGCTTCTCCCCCGCGCGCCGCCGCGCGCCACGAGAGCGCGTGTTCGTCGTGGTTGCCCCGAACCCCGAGGGCGCCGAGTTCGGCGGCGCGACGCACCACGCCTCGGGAGTCGGGCCCCTTGGCGATGAGGTCACCGACGAAGACCACCTGCCGCTCGGGGTCGGCGACGAGGGCCAGCAATGCATCGAGCTCGCCGAGGCAGCCATGTACGTCACCGACGACGAGGTGTCGCGTCATCGCTCAAGTCCGCTGGCCTCAGAAACAGTCGCTCACCCAGGTCGAGCAGACCGCGTTGAGGTCGACGGCGTCGGAGCAGGTCCTCCAGGTGCCCACCGCCCCCGCGCAGGCTCCGTCGATGGCGCCGGAGATACAGGCCGACGATGGGTCGGAACCGCAGGTGTCCAAGATGCAGCAGTTGTAGACATCCCACTCGGACTGGCAGCTGCCGCTATTGGCGCAGGAGATCGAGTTCTGGTTTACGCAGCCGGCGCAGTTGGGGCTTACGTCCGCGTCGAGGCAGTCTTGCTGGCAGGCGCCCGTCGTGCACCCGGAGACACAGGTGGCCGTCGCGGATGAGCAGTAAGACCCGGTGATGTATTCGACGTTTCCGTCGGGGCAGACGCGCATGGTGTCGGTCACGCACATGCCGCTCGCGTTGCACGTCTGGCCCGTCGGGCAGGGGCGGCTCCCGCTGCACTCCGGGGTGGTGTCGGTGATGCACACGCCGCTGGCGTTGCAGGTCTGACCCACCGGGCAGGGGCGCGAGGTGTCGCACTCGGGCACCGTCGTGCCGCTGTCCATGAGCATGATCCCCGAGTCGGCGGGGGGCGTCGTCGCGTCGTCGACGCTCGAGTCTCCCGGAGACGTGCCGGTATCTCTCGGCAAGCTGCCTCCGCGGCGGCTCCCGGTGCAACCGAGGGCGACGACGGAGAGGGCCAAGACGGTGAGGATGGTGATGGAAAGTGAACGATAAGCCACGGACGAGACCTCCGAATGGGGGCGCGCCGGCCGGCCCCCGACTAGTCAGGAATGGGCTACGGCCTCCTCTGAGTCAAGTGGACCCCAATTGACGACGGCCGCCCCTGAAGGAGACGGCCGCGGTCGTTCTAGTGAAGATTCGCGAGGTTTAGCCGGCGGGAATCGTGCACGCCGTGAGGACAGCGCCCTGAATGGCGCATGTCGCACCGACACTGGTGGCGCAGGTGTTGAATGCGCCAACCTCGGTCGGGCACATCGAGTTGAGGCATGCAACGTCAGTGCAACCTGTAGCCTCGCCGCAACATTCGAGGTTGCCCCATTCTGCATCACAGCCGTTCATCGTGAGGCAGGAAACCTGGCCCTGGCCGACGCACGCTGTACAGGCCATCGCCATGGGGTCGTCGTCGAGGCAGGCTTCGAACGCGGCCTGACTTGTTGCCGCGGCTCCGCAGGCCTGAGTCTCAGCCGCGCAGGCCGGGGTCGTCGGCGCGGGCAGGACGATGGGCGGGCAGGTACCGCCGCCGCTGTCCGTCGGGGGCGTTCCGCTATCAGTTCCGCCGTCACCGCCGGTGCCGGTATCCGCGGGGCCCATGCCCGAATCCATCAG
>QMMC01000156.1 GCA_003647065.1 Deltaproteobacteria bacterium
ACCGCTGTCGGTCCCCGCGTCCACCGCTGAACCGCTGTCGGTCCCCGCGTCCACCGCTGAACCGCTGTCGGTCGCGACCGGGTCATCAGAACCGCAGCCGGACCAGAACATGAGCAAAGCGAAACCCCAACACCGACCGTTCATTTCGACACCCCGACGGGGCAATAGCAGGACGCGCTGGACTCCGTCAAAGCAAGACTATCTAGGGTCGGTACGTCACCCGCACCACGCCGAAGCGCTCGACGTCGCTCATGGCGCCGCCCCGCTCGCTGGGCAGGAAGACGTGGGACCCGCGGTAGGCAATAGACACGTCGAGGTCGGCGATGATGTCGTAGCGAACCTGCACTTCGATGCCGACGCGCACGCCGCCGCTGACCGCTCCGGCCACGGCGACCTCTTCGCTGACCGAGTTGATGTAGCCGAGCTCCGCAGCGAGACCGAGAGCGAAGGGGCTCTCATCGCCGATCGGAAAGAGAAGCCCCGAGCGACCGTAGAGGCCCGAGAGCGTGTAGGTGGGCATCGACAACTGAAACTCGCTGTCGAGCATGCGAAAGCTCCAGCCCGCCTCGACATCCATGCGTACGGCTCGCGGGCCATCGGTGAAGGGGAAGTTGAGCTTGAAGCCGAGGCTCAGGTTCTGGGCGCGAGTGTCGACCGTCCGGGTCGTGCCATCCTCGAGGAGGTCCGCCGTCTGGAGGCCCACCGAGGTGTAGTAGCGGGTGCCGAAGCCGACCCGGAGCGAGCTTTCCGCCTGAGGACGCAGCCAGACATCAAAGGCGGCGTGTACGGCGGGGAAAGGCGACGAGGAGAAGTGGGCATCCCCCCCCTCCATGGGCACGGTGCTCGCGCGCTGCCCGAAGCCGAAGCCCGCCGTGAGGTCGAAGCTCCACTCCCAGGCCTCGTGGACCGCGCTCGGTCCGCTCTCCGCCTCGGCCCCCTCTTCGTTTTCCTCTCCATTCTCCCCTTCGCCCGCCATCGCCTGGTCTTCGTCGGCGCGGCCTCGGTCGGTTGCCACTTCGGCGACGGCCTCTGCCGTGGCCGCGTCGTCATCGACGGGTTGCCGGTCGGCGACCATCGGCGCGCGAGCACTTCGGCTACCCTGCCGGCTCAGGTTCACGGCGTTTTGTAGATCCCTGGCGATGGCCGCGTGGACGGTTCGCTGGATCTTCTGCCCGCGCAGGCGGTAGGTCCCCGCGCGAAGCTCCTCACCGGTCTGACCGTGGTAGTAGCTCAAGTGCAGCAGACGGGTGTGCCCACGGGTGCTCGCGCCGGCGACGATGATGACGTCAGCGCCCTGCCGGGGCCCGAAGCGCCGGAGCGCCGGACCGCGGGCGGCATCGAGCCCCTGCCCCCGGGCGGCTCTCGTGTAAGCCCGCCCGTCGACCAGCTGCGACTCCCAAGCGAGGACCTCGGGAACGGCGCGACGAAGTGACCTCGAAAGACTCGGCGCGGCGACGAAGAGCGCGTTGCTCGTCTGCGCCGCCGCCGGCGCTTCGTACGCGGCCAGCGAGGCCACGACGAGACAGAGAACCAGGAAAGCGTTCGGTATGCGTGTGCTGATCATATCAGCGGACCAGATAGACGGCGGCGTTGCCCTGGGGGGTGCCATCGGCGTCGAAGTAGCTGTCGAGGACGACCCCGATGGCCGGGTCGGTCAGTCTCTGGACCGAACGAGCGCCGAGGGGACCACTGGTGTATTGGTTGAGCGCGCCGTCCCGGGCCTCACGGACCCGGTCGCGGTCCTGGGCGGGATGGGCGGATGCGGTGTTTTGGATGCCGTTGACCTCGACGAGGCCGTCGAGGTTGTAGACGGTGTTGTCCGGGTCGAAGTTGTCAGCCGGTGCGCCGTCGGGGCAGTACTGGCGATTGGCGTTGTCATCCAACGGGTTCACCGGGCAGCCGGTCTCGTCGAAGAGGAAGACACCGGAGCCGAGGCCCGCGACCATGTGCACGAAGAGGGGAGAGTTGAGCTGGTTGCCCGGGTTCTGCCCGATGTGCTCTTGCAGCAAGTCGAAATCGAGGGACCGGAAATCGTCCTCGACCATCGCCGTGCGGAAGGCGTTGTATTCGCCTCCGAACTGGTCGAGGCCGTCCTCGGTCATGTGACAAGCCACGCAGTAGCGGGGCCCTTCGGTGGTCGCTCCGACGCGACCACGGATCGAGTGCGCCATCATCGAGTCGTGGCTGAGGGCACCGAAGTTACCGCGGCCGCCCACCCCCGGGTTGTTGCCGTTGCCCTGACGATCGGTGAACGCGAAGACCTCTGACTCTTCGCCGTTGAGGTCCTCGTATCGGTAGAACACCGCGGTCCCGGGCGCCGTCTGGGTGATCCGTCCCCGGCTGTTGACGCCGAGGTAGAAGGGCACCGGGGTGATGTAGGTGAAGTCCGCAGCGGCCTGGAAGTTCACGATGCGCTCGCCGGTGATGTTGCTGAAGAATTCGTTGGCCAGGTCGTCGTCGTATTGGTTCTTCAGATGACAGCCAACGCAGTTGTTGGTCCACGAGCTGTGGCAGCTGGCGCAGTCCATGTCGTCGGTGTGGCTGAAGCCCAGGCCGACCGTGTCCGGGTCGTCCTGCAAGGGCCCGATGCCAGTGGCCGGGTTCCCGTCGGCGCGGCCCATCGCGTACGACGCCGCGGGGCTGTAGATGAAGTTCCCGGTGAGGGGATTGCGGCGACCGCTGTCGACCGTCGTATCCCGGGTCTGCGACACGAAGTGGCGACCGCCGTTGAGGCGACTGACGAGCCAGTAGTTCCCGTCCGTGTCCCGAGTGACATGGCGCACCGAGTTTCCGCGCCGGTCGATGGCGCAGTCGGCGCTTGTTCCGTCATAGGTCTCGCAAGGGGCCGTCGCCGCGTAGGCACTCACCCCGCCGTGGCATGACTGGCATTCGATCGCGACACCCTGGTCCATCTGCGAAATGATGTTGCCGCTGGTGGGGTCACCGCGGGTGCCGTTGTGAACGTCGCGACTTCCGTGGCAGTCGATGCAGCCCATGCCCGCGTCGTGGTGCACGTCGGCCGGCGTATCGTCGCGGCCATCGCCATCGTAGTCCTCGATGAGGATGTGCTGCTCCGGAACCCGGCCGTTGAACGTATTGTTTCCGGTGATCCGGTCATAGAGCCGCTCATCGCCCGCCGCGTTCTGGAAGGTCACCGGGTTCGCGGGGTACTGCGTCCCGTTTTCGACGTCCTGGTTCTGGTCGAGGCGGATGCCCCAGTATTGCAAGACCGTGCGGTTGCTTCCCTGATGGCAACCCGCGCACGCATAGTCGCTGATGCCCCGGGCAAAGGCGCCGCCCGGAAGAATCTTCGCGACGTTGCGGATCTGGTGGGAGTCGATGTGGGGGCGCTCCGGCGCAGCGATCTGGTCGGGGTCGAAGGGCTCGAAGTGGTTGACGTTCGGATCCGTCGACCGGCTGCGGCCATCGGAGCTGTACTCCATGTGGCACGCGGTACAGCCCGAGCTGCGGAAGTCTCCGTAGCGGTTGTTGGCGCCGGCGCTGCTGAGATGGCAATCGCCACACGTGATGCCAATCGCCTCCATATAGACGTGCTCGAGGGGGGTCCCGTCGATGATCTGGTTCGCGTGGTTCGTCCCGTCGGCGGCCTCATGGACCTGGTTCGACATCTCGTTCGCGTCGTAGAGCGGGTTGTCGTAGATGCCGGTGTCGTCGCCGTAAACGGCGCGCTCGGGCCACTCGAGGACCTCCCCGACGGTACCGACCAGGTCATCTTCACCACTCCATTCGGGGTCGGTGAGCGCCCGGAAACCGTAGTCGGCCGCGGTGTCCTCCCAGAGCCCCTGTTGGGCCGGGACGGCGTTCTCGAGGCCCGCGGCATAACGCGCACCGGAGAGAATGCCGGTCGAGTTTCCGGTGGTATTGCGCACGACCCACTCGACGTGCTCGTCCCCATGGCACCCGGAGGTGCCGCAGCCCTCTCCCTCGGTCACGATGCGCAGGTCCCCCGGATTGACGAACTGCAGATACTGAAGAGCCGTGTAGGCGACGCCGTCGACGGTGTAGTCCGGGAGCTTGTCGATGCCCGCGAGGCTGAGACGGTTGAAATACGCTTGGGCGTCGAGGACGCGGTAGGCGTCATCTCCGATCTCCGGAGGCGCGGGGACGTGGGAGCCCTCTTTGCCGACGCCAGCTCCGTTTCCTCCGTGGCAGGTCGTGCAATAAACCTTCTCGGCGCCGACGAAGGGATGCGGATTGCTCATCCCAGGGCCCGTGTAGTCGTTGAGCGCGGAGCCGTTGTGGCACGCCATGCAGCTCTCGGCCGGCGTATCGTCGACGGGAGGGGGCTCGACGGGCCCGCCGGCGTCGCCGGGGGGCGGCTCGCAGGAGTCGTCCGCATTGCAATACGCGGGGTCGCACTCGCAGCACGCGATACGGTATTCGAGGTCGTCCTCGGTACAGCGGTCGAGGGCGACGCAGTCGTAGACCGTTCCTCGAAAGTCGTAGGCTTCGCAGGTCGGTCGTTCGTAGGGCGTCAGGGGCCCGCCGTCCTCTTCTCCTTCGATGAGGTCGGTGTTTGCGCATCCGAACGCAAGGAACGTGAGGGCGAAGATTGGGGTGACCGTACGACTGACTTTCATTGCCTCCGTCGCGTTGCCAGATCCATGCCTCCGGTTGGCGAGGGCGAAGTGGGGGGATCTCCCTGATTGATCGAGGTCAAATGGGGGCAGCCCCCCCCTGGGGGAGAACGGAGAGCGCTCCAGGCTCCCGAAATCAGAGCGCAAACTGCGCCAAACCCGGCGAAACCATCGCGATCTCTTGGAATATCGGTGTTGGCATCACTCGTGATGGGAGCTGCGCCTCATGCGCGTCAATTTTCGAGTTGTACCGATGCTCATTGCGGGTCTCACAGCCGGCCTCGCGGGGCTCGGATGTCAGGCGGCGACGGCCACCGGGCCCGGTTGGGGCGACGTCCCGAAGGGGGACGACGCGGGCGACCCCGGCGACCCCGGCGACGCCGGCGAGCCCCCGGGCCCCGTCGAGCCCGCCCCGGAAGACGCCGATCCCGAGCAGGTGTTTCTAGAAGAAGTGCTGCCTCTCCTCGACGACCGCTGCAACGGTTGCCACGCGGATGCCGCCCGGGCCCCCGTGTTCATCGACCTCGACTACCCGTACGTGAGCTTCCTCGAGAGCGGCGTCGTCGTCGTCGGCGACCCCGCCGAGAGCACGATCCTCACCTGGGGCGCACACCGCGGCCCCGCCTGGGAGGCAGACGAAGAGGCAATCGTCGCGGACTGGATCACCCTCGAAGGCGCCGTCGAGCCGGAAGAGGAAGACCCACCCGTGGATCCTCCGGTTCCCGGAGGGGACTACGAGACGAGCCCGCAGGCGATCGTCGAGGGCGACAACGTCGTCGAGCTCGACGACATCGGGCTTCCAGGCGCGGAACTCCGCTTCCTGGCCCAGCGCGTCGCCCTCGGCATGCACATGTCACGCATCACGCTCTACGGCGGAGACGACGGCCTCTCCGTCACTCATCCGACCATCATCACCCATGATGGTGACGGGGTGCGCTACCCCGACCCCGATGATCGGTTCGAGGCCCTCGAGCTGGTCGTCCCCGCAGCCGGCACGGCGATCCTCGCGGAGAACAACTTGCTCGTGGACTTCCCCCTCGACGGTGAGCTGAGCATATCCTTCGCATCGAGATCCACGCTCTGAGCCTGGCGACTTGCGATGTCTCACCGAGCTCGGCTGCTTGGCGATTCGTCGTATGATTGTCAGATGCAACGTTGGTTACTTCCCCTCCTTCTCGTCTCGTTGGCCACGGGCTGCGATTGCTCTGGCCACACCGGCGAGATATGCGCATCGAGCGACGACTGCCCGATGGGGTCTCTGTGTGTCGATGGTGCATGCGCTGAGCCGGGGGACGGGGGGCCCGTGGACGCAGCTCCCGACATGGGCGCCGATGCGGTCACCCCCGATAGCGGCGACGCCGGGTGCTCCACGGGCATCGTCTGTGGCGGTACATGCTGCGAGACTGGCGCGCGCTGCTACATGGATGCCTGCGTGCCAGAACTCGGGGCTTGCGTAGACAACGACGGCTGCGCGTCCGACTCCTATTGCGCCGCAGATGGTTCATGCGTTCCGTACGGCGTGCCGGCGGACAGGGTGCGCAACGAAGAATGCGTCCAGGACATCGACATCGAGGCGATCGTCCCAGCGCTGCAGTGTTCGTTTACGGAGCCGCCGCCGGGTGATCCTTACCCGGGGAGCAACGACCTGCGGGGCACTCCCCTCGTGGTGGACTTCGACTTCGACCTCGACCCCGCGACCCTGCACCCGTCGATCGTCTTCACCACCTTCGGAGGAGGCTCGGACGAGGTGCTCCGCATCATCGATGGCGCCACCTGCGAGCTGCAGCACAACGTCGCGACGGGGCTCCAGAATGCCAGCACCCTCGCTCTCGGGGACATCGACGGTGACGGCCGAGCCGATATCGTCGGCAACGTCGGCGGCTTGCTGCGAGTGTGGCGGTACGACCCATCCGCGAGCAGCTTCGCCGAGCTCTGGACCAGCGCGACCTGCTCTGGGGGCAGCCGAGTCGAACACCGGGGGATCGATAGTCAGGGGTTCTCTCCCTCGATTCACGACCTCGACGACGATGGCCGGCCCGAGATAATTGGAGGCGGCAGCATCTACGACGCGGACGGCTGCCTGCTCGCGAGCCTCGGCACCAACAACTTCGACCTGATGCCAGTCATCGCGGACGTCGACGAAGACGGCGAACCCGAAATCATCTCTTCCCGCGGGATCTTTCGCTACGACGCTGCCGCCGGAGCCATCGTCATGGAGAGCTATTTCGCTGGCACCGTCGACACGGCCCGCTTCATGCTCGCCGCCGTGGCCGACCTGGGCGACTTTCCCCTCGCATCCTTCGGGGGCGAGGACCGCGCAGAGATCATCGTCATCGGGGAGGGCAACGTGCGAGTCGAGACGATCGAGGGAACGCGTCTCTTCACCGCCACGCTCCCGAGCGGTCGCGGAGGCCCGCCGACGGTCGCCGATTTCGACGGTGACGGCCGGGCAGAATTCGCGGCGTGCGCGCGGGAGGAGTACGTCGTGTTCGACATGGACTGCCTCGCGGGCGGTGACCCTGCTCTCTGCGGCGGCATGTCTCGCACCGACGGTCGCCTCTGGTCACGCTCGGTCGACGAGCAGAGCTCGGGGCTCACCGGGTCGAGTGTTTTCGACTTCGATGCCGACGGCATCGCCGAGGTCATCTACCACGACGAGTGTTTCGTCCGGATCTTCAACGGCGCCGACGGTGACGTGCTGTACAGCTTCCCGCGTTCATCGCTGACATGGTTCGAGATGCCCATCGTGGTCGATGCTGACGGGGACTTCCATTCCGAGATCGTCCTCGGCGCACACGACAACGACTCCTCGTGTCCGGCCGTCGATCCCTATATGCCGGGCATTTCGTTCATGCGAACCAACGGGGTGTACGTGCTCCGAGACGAATTCGACCGGTGGGCGGCCTCCCGGCCCGTTTGGAATCAGCACGCCTACTCGGTCACCCACGTGGGCGACCGTGGTGAGATCCCCCGCACGAGCGCGGTGGGCATCAATTGGCGAGATCCGGACCTCAACAACTTCAGGCAGAACGTGCAGGGAGACCTCGAGGCCCTCGGCGTGGCCGACCTGACCGCCCACGTGCGCGGGGTGACTCCTCTCGAATGTCGTGACGGTATGGCGACCGTGAACGCGCGCGTCTGCAACCGAGGCCGACTGCCCCTCGGCGGCGGCCTCGTGGTCGCACTCCGCGAGGGCGCCACCGATGGCCCCGAGTTCTGTCGGACCACGATTGAGACCCCGATCGAGATCGGCGAGTGCGTGACCATCAGTTGCACCACCACGGCCCCCGAGGAGGCGGTCGACATCTACGTCGTGCCGGACCCCGACGGGGAGATCGACGAATGCCACGAGGACAACAACTGGGGACGCCTCGAGGGCGTCGTCTGCTTCGACCTCGTGTGACCCCGAGTCGACTCCGTTTGACTCGGAACCTCTGGGGGCTACGGTCCGCTGCCCCCGATGCCGAACGCTGGAGATCGCTCCGAAAACCTCGCGGGAGTGCGCCGCTGGCTCATCGTGCTCTACCTCTTGGTGCTCGCGATGGTGGTCATCGGCGGCATCACCCGGCTCTCCGGGTCGGGCTTATCGATGGTCGATTGGCGCCCGCTCATGGGCACCGTGCCGCCGTTGAACGATGCGGAGTGGACTGAGGTCTTCACCCAATACCAGGCCTCGCCGGAAGGGCGCCTGGTCAACGCCGGGGTGAGCCTCACCGACTTCAAGGCCATCTTCTTCTGGGAGTACCTGCACCGCCTCGTCGGACGCCTCATCGGCGTCGTCTTCGCCCTGCCCTTCCTCTATTTCGTCGCCCGTCGCCGGATGAACCGCGCGTTGATCGCGCGCACCGGCATCGCCTTCGCCCTCGGCGGCGCCCAGGGGTTGCTGGGCTGGTACATGGTGAAGAGCGGCCTCGTCGACGTCCCCCACGTGAGCCACTTCCGCCTCGCCGCTCACCTCTTGCTCGCCTTTGGCACCGCCCAGTGGATCCTTTGGATCATCCTCGGTCTGCACCAGCCGCGCCGTGAAGACGCGGTCGACGGCCCCGCCTCCCGAACGTTCCGCTGGGCCACGGTCGGCTTCATCGCGCTCCTGACCCTCCAGATCCTCTACGGCGCGTTCATGGCCGGCACCCACGCCGGCGCCGTCTCGGCGACCTTCCCGGACATGAACGGCAGCTACGGCCCGGGGCCGTTCTTCACCGCGCCGACGCTTTGGGACGACTTCATCCACCACGGCCCGGCCATCCACTACCTGCATCGGGGCCTCGGCTGGCTGGCCCTCTTCGTCGGCGCAGCCCTGTGGCTCGCCGCCCGGCGTCGCGACGAGCCGGAAGCGAGCACCCGGGCCGCCCTCGGCGCCCTCATCGTCCTCGGCGTTCAGTTCACCCTAGGTGCCCTGACCGTCGTATTGCACGTCGACTTGTGGATCGCCGTGGTCCACCAAGTCGGCGCCTTCGTCACCCTGTCGGCCGCTACGGTCCTCGCATATCGTGCGTGGGCGCCCCGGCTCAGTTGATCCAAGACAATCAGCGCGATACCGAATCCGATTAGGGAAACGGCGTGAAAAACACGTCCCCCATGGTCCGCCCGAACGACCTCTACCGCCTCCCGTGGTCGCTCAATGACAATGTGCTCGCCTGGCTCGAACCGACCAAGCGCTGCAACATCTATTGCGAAGGGTGCTACTCGCGGAACGACCCCTCGAGCGACAAGACGCTCGAGCAGGTACGCGCCGACCTCGACGTCTTCACGGCCAACCGCAAGGTCGACTCGATCTCGATCGCCGGCGGCGACCCGCTGATCTACCCGCACATCGTCGAGACGGTGCGCATGATCCGTGAGGACTACGGCAAGAAGCCGGTCGTCAATACCAACGGGGTCGCCCTCGATCAGAAGCTCCTCCGGGAGCTCAAGGCCGCCGGGCTCCATGGCCTCACCTTCCACGTCGACTCGAGCCAGGGTCGCCCCCACTGGAAGAACAAGAACGAGCTCGAGCTCTTGCCTCTGCGCCTCGAGCTCGCCCAGATGGTCGCGGACGAGGGCGGCCTCGGCGTCGCGTTCAACTCCACCGTCTTCCGCCATACCTTGAAGTACGTGCCGGAGCTCGTGAAGTGGTCCCGTAAGCACATCGACATCGTGCACTCGATGGTCTTCATCCTCTATCGCACCATGCGCACCGAGGAGTTCGACTTCTACGCCCAGGGCGAAAAAATGCCGGTCGAGTCCGAGCTCGTCTACAAGGACATGGACGACAACCCCGAGCCGCTGATGGCCCAGGAAATCGTCGACAAGATTCGCGAAGTCGAGCCCGAGTACGACGCCTGCGCCTACCTCGGGGGAACCAAGGACCCGAAGAGCCTCAAGTGGCTCCTCGCCGGACGCCTCGCCTCGACCGACAAGACCTACGGCTACGTCGGCCCCAATTACATGGAGGCCGTGCAGGTCGGTCACCACGCCGTCACCGGCAACTTCCTCGCCTATACCGCGCCGGAGTTGCTCTCCAAGGGGCGCTCGATCATGGCCGGCTTCTCCGCCTTCGACGGCGGCACCCGGAAGGCCCTCGGCAACTACTCCGTCGACCTCGCCAAGCACCCCTTGCGCAAGCCGCCGAAGGTGCACTTTCAGTCCCTGGCAGTGATCCAGCCCATCGACATGATGGCTGACGGCGAAGCCAACATGTGCGACGGATGCCCGGACATCACGGTCCACGAGGGTGAGCTCATCTGGTCCTGCCGCCTGGACGAACACCAGCAGTACGGCTGTTTCCTCAAGGCCGCCCCGAAAAACGCATCGCCGAAGAACGGAGCTTCGAAGGGCGCCGCCCCGAGCGAAAAGAGCCTGCCCCAGGTCCGGTGAGCTCAGGGCGCCGCGATGCGCCGTAGCACGCACCGGTCTATCGGCGCCGACGCCGTGATCCTCGGGCGAGGACCTCCGGCGAAGGCTCGGGCGCGCAGCCCTCACACTCGGGTGGCCCGTGGGTGACGACTGTGATGCGGGGCGGTCGTCGCGCGCGGCGGCGGCGCCGGCGACCGCGGGTGTAGTAAACGCCGAACGCCTCGCCGTCCCCGGACGCCACGCAATGACTCCCGTCGCAATAGGCGCCGAGGCCGAAGCTGGCGCCGAGGTCGCGACCAAACGCGGCCGCGTCTTCCCCCTCGAGGTGTCGGACGCTCCGGGCACCGACCCGCGGCACGTGCTCGACCCACAGGGACGCGACCTCGCCCGCGAGCAGGCGTTGGCGTAGCTCGCATTTTTCCCCGGTCTCCGTCATCGAGCCGAGGTTCACCCGAGCGCGGTGGGCCGCATCGAGGGTCGTCGGTGTCAGGTCCCAGAGCCCTTCGGAGCGGGCCGGGGCCGCGATGACGCCATAGAGGTACCTTCGCCCCGCACCATCGACCGCGAACTCGAAGACGTAACCTCGCTCGCAGGTCGCGATGTCCTCGGGGCACGAGGTGCAGAGCGAGAGATCGTCGACGCAGGAAAAGGGATCACCCGGGGCGAAGTCGTAGAAGGACATCTCGTCCTGCTGCGCCCAGCCGAGCCAGGTCGTGAGGTCTTCTTCGCTGCACGCCGTGTGGGCGAAATGGCCCATCATCCAGTTGAAGTCGAGATCGAGGCCGCGCAGAGGGTCCGTCAACGCCCAAACCGCCCGGGGAGAGCCCAAGGCGTCCCGGAGAGCGGTCTGGATCGCCTCAGCCGAATCGAGAATGCGTGGCTCGGCCTCAGCTTCGGGCTCGGACTCAGCTTCGGGCTCAGTCTCAGCTTCGGGCTCGGGCTCGGGCTCGGGCTCGGGCTCGGGTGCGACGACGGGGTCCGGAGCCGGATTCGTCGTCCCCTCGTCGTCGCCACAGGCACCGACGACGAGCATCGAAACGACTAGGAAGTGCCCGATCCGCGACATTAGTTGAAGTATCGCACGAGGCGCTCACGTCCCTTCCGGAGAAACCGTCCCGGTCGGAGGTTCCCGCACCAAATGCGACCAGCTCGGAACCAAAGGGCCTTCCGAGGGGAAGGATCCGTAGGCAACCGCGTAGGAGGAGTCGAATAGCCCTCGCCGGAGCCTCCCATGCCTCGTTTCACCCTCCTCAGCGTCTTCTCCCTCGGTCTCATCGCTCTCCTGGCAAGTGCCGGCTGTGGCAACAGCCGCCGGGGTGGCGGCTCTAGGTCCCGCGGGGCCGACTCCGGCGCCCCCACCCCAATCGACGGGGCGGATACCAGCGTCACGGACCCGGATGCAGGAGCGACCGGAGATGCGGGCGAGGACGCCGCACCGCCGAGGACGTGCACCTCGGACTTCACCGACTGCGACGGCTCCTGCGTCGACATCTACACCGACATCGACCACTGCGGCGCCTGCGGCAACTTCTGCGAAGGCGACGAATACTGCGAGGGCGGCACCTGCATCGACCCGGGGCCCGGCTGCGCATCACCGCGAACGACCTGCGGCGACTCCTGCGTCGATACGCGGAGCGACCTCGGCCACTGCGGCGGGTGCTACAACAGCTGCGACGGCGGCGAAGCCTGTCGCAGCGGATCCTGCGTCTCGACCTGCACCCCCTCCTGCGGCGGCGCCGAGTGTGGAGACGACGGCTGCGGCGGGAGCTGCGGAGGATGCGGCTCGGGCGAGACCTGCACCCCGAGTCGCTATTGCGAAGCGGTGCCCACCACCGGTGTCGGCGAGAGCTGCGCGACCGCCATGCCGATCACTTCATCGGCCTCTTTCATCTTCGCCGGCCATGCTGCGGACCACACGCCCTTCAGCTGCGGCACGAGCACCGTGCGCCCCGACGTCGTCTACGTGTATACGGCGCCGCGGGGCGGAGACGTAACCGTCACCGCCGACAGCGTGGGCGGCGAGGACACCATGCTCGCCGTGTACGACGCCTCGTCGTGCGGCTCAGCCGACGAGCTCGTCTGCAGCGACGACGCGTCGGGAACGGTCGGGGGCGTCGGCTCCTCCGTCACGTTCTTCGCGGCGAGTGGCCAGCGCTATTACCTCGTCGTGGCGCCCTACGAAGAGCCTAGCGCTCCCGCAGAAACGATTACCCTCACGGTAAGCAGCCCCGCTGCTCCGTGACGAATAGCCCAACGCTACCCGTCGAGGTTACCCTCGGCCCGTGAGCCGCAAGCGTCGCAACAAGAACCGGAGTCGAGCCCGGGGCCCCGGCAATGGCCGGCCCTTTCGCCTCGCGGTGACCAGCATCGAACTCGCCCGCGGCTACGATGGGCTCCTACGAGGGAAGCCGGAACCCGCGTTCATCCTAGCCCTCTTCTCGGGCGGCGGCGCCTCAGCCCGACTCATCGCCCGCACCATCATCGAAGTCCCGATGCACACGGTGCACGGCTTCCCGGCGACCGTGGTGCTGCCCGACCGGCGGGTGATGTCCACCTCGCTCTCGGCCGATGGGCCGTTGCTCCTCCTCGGCCTCGCCGTCGAGGTCGACTCCCGGGAGCTCCTCCAGCATCTCTATGCCCGCGTCGAACAACCCGACCGCTTCCACGTCTGGCGCACCAACGACCAAACCCCCGCCCCCCTCGAGCTCGCCGAGATGGCGAGAGGCGGCGCCCCTTCGATACCTACCGCGGAGCGCCTGAACCTCATGTGGGACGACAAGAACCTCGAGACCGTAGGCGACGCCTTCGGCGACGACTACATCGGCGCCTCGGCGATCGTGCTCCGGTCTCCCCTCGGCGGTAGACACGCCTACCGCATGCACTTCTCTTCAGCCGACGAGCGCAACGATTGGACCATGACGCTCACCATCGGCGGGCGCTGGTAAGCGCGAGACGGGTCGGTAGCGACCCGCCCCGTCACTCGCCTATCGCGATGCCCAGCTTGGCGCGCAGCGTCAGGTACTCCTCGCTGACCGAATAGAGATGCAGCTCTTTGAGGCGCTCCTTCTGGCTGAGGCCAGCGCTCTCCTCGGGGCTCGCGCGCACGATGGCGAGGGCGAGCTCGAGGTCGTTGGCGAGGATGAAGCCGACGCGGTCCGCGCTCATGTCGATGGCCGCGACCCACTTCTTCATGTCGAGGCTCGGCGACGCCGCGAGGAGCTTCGATACGAGGCTGATGACCTCGTCCTTCTGCTGTCCCGTGAGGTGCTCCTTGAGGGCGCCGAGGGCGTCCTTGGTCGGCCCGGCGAGGTTCTTGGGAACGGGGAACTTCGGTTGCACGACCTGAATCGACGCCAGCAGCCAAGCGCGTAGCCCGCTGCCCGTGGGCACGAGGTGCCGGACGTAATAGCCCGGCCGGAAGTAGGCGAGGTGTCGCCCGGCGACGAAGGCCAATGCCTGGCTCGGGCCACCGGCGAGGGCACCCTTGCC
>QMMC01000157.1 GCA_003647065.1 Deltaproteobacteria bacterium
CGGGGGCGCCTCCTCGAACTGCTGCCCCAACGGAGGAGGCGACACCGGCTGCGTCGCCACGAGCGGAGGCTTCCGCCGCTGCCTCGGGGGCACCACCGACTGCACCATCCCGTCGGCCGGCTGCACCACGACCGCGGACTGCTGCGTCGAGACCTTCTCGGCCATCATGTGTCAGCCCGGCCCGGCCGGGACGAACATCTGCTGTCTCTCCGACGGCGAAGAGTGCGCCCTCGGCGACGTGTGCTGCAGCGGCATGTGCACCCCCTCTGCGAGCGACGGCGTCCTGCGCTGCGGGAGCACCTGCGTGCCCGATGGCGCCACCTGCACCACCTCGGCCGATTGCTGCGGCTGCGGCTGCGTCTCGGACGGCGCCGGGGGCCAGGTGTGCACCAGCGACGCGGCCGAGTGCGACCCGTGCACCGGGCCCTCTCTCGGGGAGTTCTGCGACCCCGCCGGCCCCGCCTGCTGCAACGGCCCGACGGTCACCTGCCTCGGCCTCGAGTTCTCGACCTGCCAGCTCGCTCCCTGAGCTACGGCCCCTGGTCCTCGCCCCCGATTGACGGAAGGGGTCTCATGCCTGCCCAATGGTGGGCATGACGCGCCCCACGGTCTTCGCCCTCGCCCTCGCAGCCTTTTCCGTCGTTGGCCTCGGGAGCCGGGGGGCCGCGGCCCTCGATCTGCACGTCGCCCCCGGAGGGACGGGCGACGGCAGCGCGGCGAGCCCCTTCGGCACCATCGACGCCGCCCTCGGAGCCGCCTCGGACGGTGATCGGGTCGTGCTCCACGAGGGAGATTACGGCGATGCTCTGCTGATGGGCGTTTTCGGTTCCGAGACGACGGTGGTCGTCGCGTCCGGCGAGCAGGCGCGCTTCCGCAGCGTCGAGATCCGGGCCACCCATCTCACCTTCCGCGGCGCGACCGTGAGCCTCTCCTACGGTGACCCCTACGAGGCACGCACCATGGTCACGGTCCACGGCTCGTCGGAATCGGTCACCGTCGCCGACTGCGACATCTTCAGCGTGACCGACGGCGTCGCCGCCGGTTGGGGCGCCGCTGACTGGGCAAACCTCCCCAGCACCGGGGTCAGCGTGCGCGCCCCCGACACGACCATCGCGAACAACCGCGTGCGCAACGTGGGCCACGGCATCTCCGTGGCCCACGACGCCCCCAACGCCATCGTCCGCGGAAACCACATCGACGGATTTTCCCGGGACGGGCTGCGGGGGATCGGAGACTACGGCCTCTTCGAATACAACGTCGTTCGCAACGCCTACGACGTCGACGACCACCACGACGACTTCTTTCAATCGTGGTCCGTCGGCGCCGACGGGACTCCCGGCGAGGGAGTCGTCCGCGGTGTCGTCCTCCGGGGCAACTTCTTCATCAACTTCGACGACCCGGCGCGGCCCTTCGCCGGGCAGGCCCAGGGCATCGGATGCTTCGACGGGTTCTTCGAGGACTAAATCGTCGAAAACAACATCGTCATCGTGGACCACAGGCACGGCATCACCTTTCTCGGCGCCCACAACCTGCGCCTCGTGAACAACACGGTCCTCGACAACCGCCCGGACGATGGCCCAAAACCCCCATGGATTCGCATCGACGACCACAAGGCCAAGACGCCGAGCGCAAGAAGCCTCGTGCGCAACAATCTGAGCACCTCCATTCAAGTCGGTGCGGAGACGACCGAGGACCACAATCTGCTCATCGATGATCTCGCCGCTCTCTTCGAGGACGTCGCCAATCACGACCTTCACCTCCGCCCAACCGCGACGGACGCCATCGATGTCGGCTCCTCCGAGGCGGCGCCGGCTTTCGATCTCGACCGCATCCCGCGCCCCCAGGGAGCGGCCACGGACCTCGGGGCCTACGAGTGGCACGACGGAAGTGCGTCGCCGGTCGACGGAGGACCCACGGGACCGGCCCTCGATGGCGGTGCCCCCACCGACGCCGGGAGGGCCGATGCGGCGCCCCCCACCGATGGAGGATCGGCGTCGATGGACGGCGGCCTCGACGGCGGCGGCGGGGGCGAAAGCTCCGAGGGGGGATGCTCGGCGACGCGGGTCGGCGGCGGCGGCTCGATGGGGCAACTGGCTCTCGCGGGCCTCTTGGTCGTCTTGCTCTTCTCGCGCTTCTCGGCGGTCGGCCGCCGTCGGCGCCGCTGATCGGACCTCACCCCGCGACGGGGATGAGTTCCCTGAGCGTACGGGCGCGTTCCCGGGCGAGGGGCACCCGCGGCGCCTCCGGATGGTCGAGGACCAGCTCGAAGCTCCCGGGGCCCGCAGGTTCGATCTTCTCGATGCGATCGATGCGCACCAGGACCCCCCGGTGGGACCGGAAGAAGAGCCCCTCGGGGACCCGCTTCTCGACGGTGCTCAAGGTGAGGTCGAGGGCGAAGCGGTCGGTCTGGGTTACCGCCCAGACGAGCTCGTCGCGCATCTCGAAGTACACGACGTCTTCCACGTCGACGACCACGTATCCGTCGCGACGTTTGATGGCGAGACGCGTGAGAGGCGCGTCGGCAGGGTCGGCGGGTTCGATCGCCCGGACCGTCAGTTCTCGCGAACGCTCGATGGCGCTCTTCAGTCGTTCGAGACGTACGGGTTTGAGCAAGTAGTCCGCGACTCGTGCTTCGAAGGCGCGGAGAGCCCCGTCGTCGTGCGCCGATACGACGACTACCGCGGTCTGCCGGCGCGCCGCGCGAATCGCCTCAGCAAGGGCGATGCCGTCCGGGCCGGGCATGCGCAGGTCGACGAAGGCGATGTCCGGCGCGGTCTCTTCGAGGAGCGCCAGGGCACTCTTGGCGTCTTCTGCCTCGCCAACCACGGTGATCCCGCTGCACTGGCTGAGCAGGAAGAGCAACTCGTCGCGAGCGAGGGGTTCGTCGTCGACGACGATGGCTCGAAGGTCCTGGTCTTCGGTCATGCCGCCCCCCGTTCGATTTTCGCGCTGGCCTCGGCGCTGGCTTCCGCGCGCGGAAGGCGGAGAGTTGCCCGAGCGCCCGCGCCTTCTACTTCGAGGGTGAGACTCGCGTCTGGTCCGTACCGGTGGGCGAGGCGTTTGCGTAGCGTCTCGAGGGCGATTCCGCTCCCCTTGCCGTCGAGCTCGGGTGCCCCCCGCCGTTCACCGTCAGAGTGGTCCTCGACCACCACCTGAACGATGTCGAGGGCCTCCCCCGCGGCGGTCGCCCGGATCTCGACCCTCCCGGTGCCGGTGTGGGCAGCGACGCCATGGCGTACGGCATTCTCGACCAACGGTTGGAGCAGCAACGCCGGCATGGTGTCGTGCTCGACCTCTGGGTCGACGTCTACGTGCACCGAGATGCGCCCGTCGCCGAGACGCGCCCGTTCGATGGCTAGGTAGCTCTCGGCGTGGCTGACCTCTTCGCGAAGGGTCGCGTCCTCGGGATGGTTCAGGAGGTAGCGGTAGAGGTCCGCGAGGTCGCTGACCAGCTCCCGGGCGCGCATCGGGTCTTTGCGGATCGTCGCACGCAGTGCGTTCAAGGCGTTGAAGAGGAAGTGAGGCTCGAGGCGCCGGCGGAGGGACTCGAGGCTCGCCGCATCGGCCGCGGCTCGGGCCTCGACGAGGGCGACCGCGCTCTCCTCGCGAGAGACCACGAGGCGCGCCACCATGACGAAGAGAGTGACCCCGGCCGCGTTGATGGCGAGCTTCACCAGGTGTGCGGGCCAGGCGGGGATGTACCGCGCCGCGTGGCCCACCGCGAGCAGGCCCAGTCCCACGGCGACGAGGTGAAAGGCTTGGATGCCCACGGAGGTCACGAACGCCCGGGGGCCTAGAAACCATTCCGGTCGCCGTTCGGCGACGACGCCGGCTATCACCCCGTCCATGACCGATGCGATGAGGACCCACGGCGCCGTACCGTCATTGACCAGGTAGGCGTAGAAGAGCCCCCCGCCGAAGCCGGCGAGGGCTCCGGCCTTCCAGCCACCGAGAATCGCGGCAATGAGCACGCCGATGGCTCGTACGTTCATGTGCTCGCCCATGACGTCGAGGCCGAGCATCGCTCCCCATATGGACAGGGCAAGCCCCAGGAAGACGGCGGCGAGCTTGTCGCGGCGCTGTCCCACGCCGAGCAATCGGTTTCTGAGAGGGGGGATCAGTACGGCGAGGAGCGCCGCCGCCGCGATGAGGCTCATCTTCTCGGCGAGGGAGCCGAGGAGGGTGCCGACGTCCATCGCGGGAGCTTATATCGGCCCGCCGAGGCGAGCACGGGGGCGCCTGCTCAATTGCTCAGATCCCACGCAACTCCCCGAGATCTCACTCGATAAGGTCACCTCTGGGGCCGCTAAGATCCGCCGAGGGCGGGTTTGATGTAAGATAGTGGTCTCATGTGGATTCTCACGGGGCCTGGCCCCTCGAGAATCAGGCGCCTAATGGCTCCAAATTGATCCCCCCTTCCTTCTGCTCTGAGGTCCTGATGCGTCGAGTTCTCGTTGTGATGATGGTTGCCCTTCTCGGGTTCTCTCTGGGCGCTTGTGGAGACGATGGCCCTCGTCCCGGGGATGGCAGCGTTGGAGACGGCGGCGACGCGACCTTGCCGCCCCAGCCTGATGCGGACGGTGACGGCATCAGCGACAACGACGAAGGTCGGGTCACCAATCGAGATACGGACGGGGACGATATCCCCGACTACCTCGATACGGATTCGGACGGCGACTCCATCTCGGATGCCGACGAGGCGGGAGACTCCGATACGAATACGCCGCCCGAAGACGCCGACATGGACGGCGTTCCGAACTTCGTCGACGACGATTCGGACGGCAACGGAATCTCGGACTTGGTCGAAGGCGTGATGGACGCCGACGGTGATGGCATCCCGAACTACCGCGACCTCGACGACGACAACGACCGCGTCGACGACAGCACGGAGATCGTGGACCCGTCGGTTCCCGTCGACTTCGACGGCGACGGCCTCGCCGACTTCCGTGACCCCGACTCCGACGGGGACTTCATCCTCGACGGCGACGAGCGTCCCCGGGCCGGTGAGGCTCCCGATACCGATGGCGACGGCACGCCGGACTGGCGCGACGACGACTCCGATGGCGACGGAATCTCCGACGCCGACGAGGCCGGGGACATGGACATCCGCACCCCGCCCCTCGACACGGACATGGACAGCATTCCCAACTTCCGTGACACCGACTCCGACAACGACGGCGTCTCCGATGCCGACGAGCTCGCCGCCGGCTCGGACCCGACCCTCGAAGACACCGATGGCGACGGAATCACCGATCTGATTGAAATCGCCGGTGGGACCGACCCCACGGATGCCTTCGATAACCCCAGAGAACGAGGCGATTTCGTCTTCGTCGTGGCCTACGAGGAGGCCCCGGATCCCCTCCGGGATACCCTCGAGTTCCGCACGAGCATCCAGTTCGCCGACATCTACTTCCTGATGGACGAGTCGGGTTCGATGAGCTCGGAGAGCTCCGCTCTGCGTTCCGCCGTGACCACCATCATCTCCAACCTCACCTGCATGGACTTCGGCACCCCCTGCACCCGTGACGAGATGTGCGGCACGGATCAGGTCTGCGCCCTGAGCGGCACCTGCATCGAGGACCCGAGCATCAGCTCATGCGTCGCGAGCCCCTGGACCGGCGCCGGCCAGTACGAGAACACCCTGATGCACGACCTCGACCTGCAGCCCGACCCGGCGGTGACGACAGCCACCATGTCCGCCTGGACCTTCCCCGGCGGCACCGAGCATCTCTTCCAGGCGGCGCAGTGCTCGGCCGACCCGACCGCGTCCGGCTGCGCGGCGTACATGGATCCCGGTCACACCTGCGCCACCCCCGCGCCCGACCGCGTGGGTTGCCCCGGCTTCCGAGCCGAGGCCGTCAAGATCCTCGTCATGTTCACGGACGAGGACAGCGATGGCCCCGCCGTGGGCACCGAAGCAGGCATGGCCCTCGCCGACGCCGGCATCACCTTCATCGGCGTTTGGAGCGGCACGGCGGGCAGCACCGCTCGTGGTGACCTCGTCACCGTCGCGACGGGCAGTGGCTCCTTGGACAGCGGCGGCAGCCCCCTCGTCTTCGACGGGAACGGCGCTGGCGTGGTTCCCGTCGTCACGGCCGCCATCAACGAAATCGTCGAGGGTGTCCCGCTCCGGGTGACCATCGACGCGGCCGACCAGCCCGGTGATGCCGGTGACTCGTTGCAGTTCATTCGCCAGCTCGAGACGAACACCATGGGTGGCACCTGCTCGATGATCCCCACCGAGGACAGCGACATGGACGGCGTCCAGGACACCTTCCCGACCGTCACTCCCGGTACGCCGGTCTGCTACGACATCGTCGCCGAGTCGAACACCATGGTTCCCCCGGAGGCCTCCCCGCTGGTCTTCGAAGCGCTGGTCACCGTCTACGGCGATGGCTCGCCCCTCGACAGTCGCCGGGTCTTCTTCCTGGTTCCGCCGGTCATCCCCGGCTCCGGTGGCCCCGACTGATTCGGGATACCCGACCACATAGGTAGGAAACAAAACCCCTTTGGTTTCAGAGGGGTTTTGCTTTATTCGCCACCGCGGCTTGCAATTGCCGATCGGATAACTCAAGTATATGGTCGGTTGTCCGATGGGGAATAGATGCAACGTGTTTTCATAGTCACTGCAAACCGCACGGCCGATGGTCGGGCGGTCTATCTGGCCGCGGACCGCACCTTCAGCGAGTGCCTCGACGACGCCCACTGGGCCCCCGACGAGGCGGGCCAGGAGCCGCAACTTCTGTGGGCCCGGGCTCAGGAGTTCGATGTGTGTGACCCCTACGTGATGTCCGTGCGTCGGTCTCGGGAGGGGCTCGCCCCGACGTCTGCCCGAGAGCACATCCGCGCCGCGGGTCCCCGGTGGATAGCCGAGCGCTTTGGTTACGCGATCTGAGGTAACGCATGTATCGATACGACGATATGGATTTGCGCGCGGTGACCGAACGCGCGGCTCAATTCGGTGAACAAGTGCGCCGGCGCCTCGCGGGGGAGTTGACCGAGGCCGAGTTCAAGCCCTTGCGCCTCCAGAACGGCCTCTACATGCAGCTCCACGCGTACATGCTGCGCGTGGCCATCCCGTACGGGCTGCTCTCGGCAGCTCAGCTGCGCAAGCTCGCCCACATCTCCCGCAAGTACGACCGAGGCTACGGGCACTTCACGACCCGGCAGAACATCCAGTTCAACTGGCCCGACCTCGAAGACGTGCCGCGGATCCTCGAAGAGCTCGCCGAGGTCGAGATGCACGCCATCCAGAGCAGCGGCAACTGCATCCGCAACACCACCAGCGACCCCTTCGCGGGCGTCGCGAAGGACGAGCTCGAGGACCCGCGCCCCTACTGCGAACTCATTCGTCAGTGGTCGACCTTCCACCCCGAGTTCGCCTTTCTGCCTCGAAAGTTCAAGATCGCGGTGACCGGTGCGAAGCACGACCGGGCGGCCATCGCTGTCCACGACATCGGCCTCGCCCTAGTCACGAACGACGCGGGGGAGGTCGGCTTCGAGGTCCGCGTCGGGGGCGGCCAGGGGCGCACACCGATCCTCGCGGAGGTCCTCTGCGAGTTCCTCCCGAAAGCGGACCTGCTCTCGTACTGCGAGGCGATCCTCCGCGTGTACAACCGCCTCGGGCGCCGCGACAACAAATACAAAGCGCGCATCAAGATCCTCGTGCAAGAGACGGGACGCGCCGAGTTCGCTCGCCTCGTCGACGAGGAGTGGGCGCTCATTCGGGACAGCGGGCTGCGCTTGACGCCGGCTGACATCGACCGCTTCAAGGCGCACTTCGAGGCCCCGTCCTATCTCGAACTCGCCTCGAGCGACACCGCGGTCAGCGCCGCACTGCTCGGCAAAGACCGGAGCTTCTCCCGCTGGGCCATGGCCAACGTCACCGAGCACCGGGTCCCCGGGTACAGCATCGTCGCCCTTTCGCTCAAGGCACCGGATCGCCCCCCGGGGGATGTGACCCACCAACAGATGGACTCCGTCGCCGACCTCGCGGACGAGTTCAGCTTTGGCCGCCTGGTGGTCACCCATCGACAGAACCTGGTTTTCAGCGACGTCGAGTCTCGCCGCCTCCCCGAGCTCTTCGGGCGGCTCGAAGGCATCGGTCTCGGGACGCCGAACTTCGGCAAGGTAACGGACCTCATCGCGTGCCCCGGCCTCGACTACTGCAACCTCGCGAGCGCCCGGTCGCTCAACATCGCCGAGGCCATCACCGCGCGCTTTGCCGATGCCGAAGAGGTCTACGACATCGGCGACGTCAGCTTGAACATCTCGGGGTGCATCAACGCCTGCGGCCATCACCACGTCGGCAACATCGGCATCCTCGGAATCGACAAAGAGGGAGTCGAGCACTACCAGATCATGCTCGGCGGCAATCACACCGAAGACGCATCCTTTGGCGAGATCCTCGGTCGCGCTCTCGAGGCCCACGAGGTCGTGGCCGCCATCGACGAGGTGCTCGGCACCTTCGTCGCCCTCCGCACCGAGGGTGAGTCTTTCATCGATACCTACCGGCGCGTGGGTGCGAAACCATTCAAGGAGGCAGTCTATGGGGGCGCAGGAAAGCAGCGAGGGCCAAGAGAAGATCGAGAAGATCGAGGTCATCAAGAAGGGCCAGGTCGTCCAGGACTCGTACCGGTGGCTGCCGGACGACGAGAACCCTGCGCCGCAGAGTGACGTCCTCGTCTCGCTCGAGCGTTTTCGCGCCGACCGCGACGCGCTCCTCGCCCGCGACGGGCGCCTCGGTGTCGTGATCCCGGGGGAGCAAGACCTGAGCGACATCGAGGGCGACCTCGAGCACTTCGACGTCGTCGCCATCGAGCTTCCGAAGTTCGCAGACGGACGCGCCTTCACGACGGGACGCCTGCTTCGGGAGCGGCTCGGCTACGAAGGAGAGATCCGCGCCGTCGGGCATTTTCTCCGGGACCAGATCTTCTATCTCTCGCGCGTCGGTTTCGACGCGTTCCAACTGCCCGCGCGGCGCGATGCGACCGATGGCCTCGCGGCCTTCGGGGAACTCTCGGTCACCTACCAGGCGGCCCTCGACCAGCCCGAGCCGAGCTTCCGGCGATGAGCGCCGGCGCCCGGCGGGACCCCTCCTTCGCATCGGCGGCCTCCCTGGCGCCGCCCGCGGATGCGAAGGCCCTCGACCTCGACGCGGTGCATGCCGAGCTCATCGACGCTTCCCCCGGGGAGGTCGTCGCCTGGGCGGCTCGCCACTACGGAGGGCGCTTGGCGGTATCCTCGAGTTTCGGGGCGCAATCGGCGGTCATGCTGCACCTGGTCAGCGTGCACGCGCCGGGCACGCCGGTGATCCTCGTCGACACGGGCTACCTCTTCGCCGAGACCTATCGCTTCGCCCGGGACCTCACCGAGCGCTTCGACCTCGATCTCCACGTCGTCACCCCACGTCTGACCGCGGCGCACCAGGAGGCGCTCTATGGACGTCTCTGGGAACAAGGGGAGGAAGGGGTCGCCCAGTATCTGCGCATCAACAAGGTCGAGCCGATGCAACGGGCGCTCCGGGATCTCTCGGCCGAGGCGTGGATGGCGGGGCTCCGGGGCGGCCAGACCGAACACCGCCGGAGCCTCCGTCGCGTCGGTATCCAAGATGGACGGGTCAAGGTCCACCCCATCCTCGATTTCACCGACGCCGACGTCGACGCCTACATCGAGCGTCACGACCTTCCGCTGCATCCGCTGGTAGCGGAGGGATATCGGTCCCTCGGCGACTGGCATTCGACCCTGCCGACGCTCCCCGACCAGGATCCCCGCGAGGGCCGCATGCTCGGGAAGAAGCGGGAGTGCGGCATCCACCTGCCGCTCTCCACCGCCGAAAATGAATCCCTGACGTCCTCGAAGCTCTAGGCTCGACGTCGGCGGAAAACGAGTCGCGATGGCCGGCCGCCCGGGAGGGGCCCAAATGCAGATCCTCGCCCCAAAAACTCCGGGCCTGCGGCGTTGTTGCATCGCCGAGCCCCGAGGCTGATCCTCGTTCCATGCTCCGTCACCTCCGCCCTTTGCTCATCCCTTTGCTCCTGGCTGTCCTCGTCATCTCCCTCCCTGGCTGCAGCCTGGACACGAGCGCAATCGTTGGCGACTCCTGCCCCGAGTCAGACGCGGCGGCGATCTGCAACGGCGCCGGCACGCACTTGCTGAGTTGCGCGGACGGAGCGCCGACCACCGAGAGCTGCGCGTTTGGCTGCACGCCGCGGGCAGAGAGCTGTTGGGTATGTGATCCGGGGACGAGGCGCTGCGACGGGGATGTCATCCTCACCTGCGAAACCACCGGCGACGAGATCCCGGCCGCGACCTGCACCGCCGGCACTTGCAGCGACGACGGCATGGGCGGCGCCGGGTGCGGGGCATGCTTGCCCGGCACCTCCCGCTGCGACGACGCGGGAGAGGCCATCATCGCCTGCGATGCTACCGGGATGGAGGATGCGCCGGTGCCCTGCGGCATGGGCGAGCATTGCGAGCCAGGCGGCGGCGGAACGACGGGCAGCTGCGTTCTCGCCTGCGTCGAAACGTGCGACGGGGATGACCGCGTCACCTGCGCGGGGGGCGAAGTACGGGAGGCCTGTCCCCTGGGTTGCGATCCGACGAGCATCGAATGCCGTGTCCTCGTACCGTCGAACGTTGGCGGGTCGGTTGCGTTGGATTCCGGCACCTCCGGCCTCGCGGTCGGCGTGACCGCACCGGAGGTGTTGATCTTCGACACCGACGACGGCGGCCGGATCGATCGCTACAACCCCGCCACCGGAGAGCGCACCCTGGTTCGCATGTCAGCGTCGGGGTCGGTGGACGCAGGCATCTATCACGAGCAGCGGGGGGGCGAGGGCTCCGAGACCCCGAGCGGCGCCGAAATCCCGGACCTCGCCGTCTGGGTGATGGACTCGCTGACGGTCGGCGCGATGGGCACCATCCATTTTGTCGGCACGCGTGCAGCGGTCGTCTTGGTGGAGGGCGACGTTCTGGTAGAAGGCCGCATCAACGCCCGCGCGGAGTGGCTTCTGGACACCGACGGCGCTGAGGTCTTCGTCCATGCCCCGGCCGGGGGGGGAGGATTCGAGGGCACCGATGGCGAGGGCTTCGGCGGCGGCGGAGAGGGCAACGCGGACTCGAGCCGGCGGGGCGGCGGCGGCGGGGGAAGCTACGGCTCTCCGGGTGGACAGGGCGGTAGCGCGGGTCGAGGAGGAACTCCGGGCGACCCCGGTCCGGTCTACGGCGACGAGGGCCTCGTGCCGCTCTACGGTGGCTCGGCGGGCGGCGCGGGGGCAGACGAGATCGCCGCCGGAGGCGATGGCGGTGGAGCGTTGCAGATAAGCGCCGGAGGCACGCTCACGGTCACCACGAGCGCGATCATCGACGCCAGCGGCGAGGGTGGCTACGGCGCGAGCGGAAACAGGGGAGGCGGCGGCGGCGGCGGCGCTGGGGGCAGCGTACTACTCGAGGCGGCCGCCATCTCGATCGCGGGGACCGTGGGCGCCCCCGGGGGAGGCGGTGGCGGCGGGACGCAGGCGGACCCCGACGGATCCCCGGGAAGTCGGTGGGATCCGCCGAGCGAGCTGCGAGGTCTTCGTGGTGCGGGCAGCGGTATGCACGGCGGCCGGGGCGGGCGCGGCTCCGCCGAGGACGGCAGGCGCGGCGCCAACGGAGAGGACAAGGACGATCCCAACGGCGGCGGCGGGGGCGGTGGGGGCGGTGCGGGCCGCATCCGGCTCAACGTGCGTCCCGGCGCGATGCCGACGGTGACCGGCACCTTGGTGCCCTCGGGCGCCCTCTCGTCGGAGGGCGAAGTGGGCGTCCTCTAAACAGTATCGCCTGGAGCGCGATCCACGGCGCGATCTGGTCTCGCTTTCTCCGCTGCCTACTCACCTACGATGCGTAGGCTCCGTGGGCTGCTCGAAACCGAGACCACCTCGCTTGTGTCTCACACTCCATCCAACACTGTTTGGAAGTGCACTAAACGAAGAAGTCCGGGGCGAGCTCTTGGCTCGGGTCTACCGCATACTTCGACAGGTCGGTCACCCCGACCGAGGCGAGGGTCTCGTCGTCGATGCAGAAGTTGCCGGTGAACTCCTTCGCCGGCTTGGTGAGGATCACGTGGGCCGCGTCGGCGATGATCTCGGGGGTCCGGGAGCGGTTGGCGAGCTCTACTCCGCCGAGCAGATTACGCACCGCGGCGGTGTCGATGGTCGTCCGCGGCCAGAGGGTATTGGCGGCGATGCCCATGTCCCGAAGCTCCCCGGCCCAGCCGAGCACGCAGAGGCTCATCCCGTACTTCGCCATGGTGTAGGCGACGTGGGGCGCGAACCACTTCTCGAGCATCTGGAGCGGCGGCGAGAGGTTCAAGATGTGTGGGTTGTCCGCCTTGGCCAGGTGCGGGATGCACTTTTGGCCGCAGAGGAAGGTCCCGCGCGTATTGACGTCGTGCATCAGGTCGTAGCGCTTCATCGGCGTATGGGTCGTGCCGGTCAGCATGATGGCGCTGGCGTTGTTGACCAGGATGTCGATGCCCCCGAAGGTCTCCACGGTCTTGGCGACCGCCGCTTCGACCTGATCTTCGTAGCGAATGTCGACGATGCAGGGCAGGGCTTTACCGCCGGCGGCTTCGATTTCTTCGGCCGCCGTGTAGACGGTGCCATCGAGCTTGGGGTGGGGCTCTTTGGTCTTGGCGGCGATGGCGATGTTCGCGCCGTCCCGCGCAGCGCGGAGAGCGATGGCCTTGCCGATGCCCCGGCTGGCGCCGGTGATGAAGAGGGTCTTGCCTTCGAGGGTGCTCATGACCGCGGAGGGTAATCTCAGTTGCCCGGGCCGTCGATGGTCACCGCGTCCACCTGCCGGGCGACCTCTGGAACGAGCTCGATCGTCGGTGGGCGGGGCACGCGCTCGGTGTAGAGCGGGTAGCGCACGATGACCGCGCCGCGGAAACGGGGGATTTCGAGGTCGTGGACCGCGCTCGCCAAGCATGCTCGGAGCTCATCGCTGATTTCACCGTCCACTCGGGCCTCGGTCAGCTCCCGGTCTTCGAGTCGAATGACGAACTCGGCGCGCACCGCGTAGTCGAGGCGCCCGGCCCGGTCCCGGCGAAAGCAGCGCCGAGCGACGGGCTGGACCCGGCGCCGGAGCATGCGGAGCACGGTCTCGGCGGGGATGCCGCGACCTCGGAGGGTCGAGGTCGTCGCGCTCCCGGCGCTCGTCGTTTCCTGGTCTCGCCGGACGAGGTGTTGCCCCGAGGTTGCGGCGGCCGCTGCCGAATGCGCGCAGGCCCGAGCTTCTGCCAGCGCGACCGGCGCCGCGTCCGAGCTCACGCCGCTCGGTCGCTGGGCGGGGCCGCGGCCGTCGATGCATGACACGTCCCCGGCCCGCGCTGCCGGCGCGAGGTCGGCGCGGTCGACGGCGACGAGGTTTGCCCCGTCTCCGCGGGCCAAGGCGGCGAGGCCCGCCGCCCGGGACGCGCCTGGTCGGGTCGTCGTGACGTCGCCGATACCCTCGATGCGCAAGGCGCCGGGCCTTCCGATCGGGCCGGCAAAAACCAACTGCTCTCCCGCCCTGAGCTCGCCGAGGGCGATCCGGCGGCTCCCGGCTCGCACCGTCACCCGGCGGGCGACGACGGGTGCAAAGAGGCGACTGAGCTGCTCCTCGAGGCGCGCCGTTCCGCGGCCCCGGCCGGCGTCCTCGGCGGCGGCGCCGGCCTCGATGACCAGCCCCCCGGTACTCGTGACGCCTTCGCTGAGGTACGCCCAGGGCGCCCGATCGGCGACGTCGATCAACGAGACGGTGACGGCCCGGGCTCGTGCTCTGGCGAACGCGGCGGCGGCCGCCGGGCCCCGCGTGATGCCCCCGTCACCGACGATCACCAGGTGGGCCCGGCGCGGGCCCCGCCGTCCGTCGAGCCATCGTTC
>QMMC01000158.1 GCA_003647065.1 Deltaproteobacteria bacterium
CATTCGCGTCGCGCTGTGCACGATCGACAAGCCCAGACCGGTCCCGCCGCGCCCCTTCGTCGTGAAGAACGGTTCGAACACCTGTCCCATGACCTCTGGCGGGATGCCCTTCCCGTCATCGTGAACACTGAGGCGGGCGACGCTCTCGGTCTCGAACGAGTTGCCCGGCAGCAGAGCCGCCCGAACCTCTTCGACGGTGATCGTCACTCGCCCGGGACCGTCCATCGCGTCGCGGGCGTTGACGACGAGGTTCATCAGAATCTGGTCGAGTTGAGCGGGATCGCAGTGGATGACGGGGCTGTCCGTGAGCTTCGTCGCGAGCTGAACATCCTCGGGCAGAAGTCGACTCATCGACCCGACCCAGCGTCGTACGTGGGACGCGAGGTCGATGTTGGCAGGGGCCCACACGCTCCGCTTGCCAAAGGCGAGCAACTGGGCCGTGAGCTGGCTCGCGCGGTCCGCGGCAAACTGGATCTCCTTCGCGCCCGTAACGACCTCCGAGTCGTCGTGTTCGCCGAGCATCTCGGACCACGCGAAGATCACCTGGAGGGTGTTGTTGAAGTCGTGGGCCACGCCACCGGCCAGCCTCCCGAGAGCTTCGAGGCGGCGGGCCTGAGCGAGGGAGGCCTCCTGGCGCGCGATCTCGAGGGTGATCAGATGGATGAGCACCGCCAGACCGCCGGCGGTGAGGAAGAACTCGACCGACCCCTGGGCCCAATCCATCAAGTCATGGGTTTGATAAAGCGCAACCGGCGAGACCATGCCGGTGGTCAGGAGGGCCCCGGCGAGGAGGATGCCGAGGGCGTTGACGGAGAGCGTCGCGGCGAGCGCTACCGGTCCGATGAAGACACCGGCGGCGACGGTGGACATGCACGCCACGACGAGGGGCCCGGGAGCGAGCCCGAAGGTGAGCACGGAGAACCACCCCATCAAAACCAGCAGGGCGACGAAGACCTTCGATCGGATCGGGTACGGTGGCGCGACGACCTCGAGAACACCAATCCCGGCGAAGGCCGCCATCATGCACAGGTAAGTCGCCGAGACGAGCCCGGCGGCGTCGCGGGAGAGCACGACGGCGACCGTGAGAGCGGCGACGCCGATGCCCAGCAGAAGAACCGCCCTCTGTGCTTTGCGGAGCGTGCCCTCGCGCCAGCTCTGCTCTTCCACGTGCCCCCGGTGAGTTCGAGCGTTCGGGTTCCTGTATGGAACCCACCTGTCCGCCCCGAATGAGTTCTATCAGAAGTCACCAACGTTGGGCGAGGGGTCCATTCCAGTCGACGAGGTAAGCGACTACGCTACGGAGGATGAGACGGTCCCGAGCATCAGACGCGCGGCGCTGGTTGGTGTGCAGTGTCCTCTTCACTGCGTTCGCTTTCTCTCTCGCCTGCGGAAGCACTGCGACTTCCGGACCACAGAACGGAGGCCAACAGGTCGACCCCGACGAGGACGGAACGACCGTCGAGGACGGAACGACCGCCGACGGAGAATCCGCGTCTGACGACGCGGTCGCTGACGACACGGTCGCTGGCGACACGGCCACCGATGCATGCGCGGGCCTGGCGCCGCCGAGCTGTGGCGAGAACCCCGGCTGCGTCTTCGACGGGGCCTGCCGGGTCGCAAATGACGTCTGCGAAGGCGTGCACCCCGTGCCACTCGCGGGTGCCTACGGGGTTCAACCCAGCTTCAGGCAGGGAGACCCGTGCGGGCAGGTGAACCGTGAGTGTGCATGGAGCTTTCGGAGGGGATTCTGCGTGCCCTTTGTCGCCCAAAGCGCCTGCCCAGCGGGCCGCGAGGAGGCCGCCGAGACAGACGTTCACTGCATGCACCCGGACCAACCCGCCCTCGATTGCCCCTACGATGGCGGCTGGTGCGCGTGTCGACGGCCGGCCCCCTACTGCGGCGGTGCCGCTCCTTCACCCGAGGTCCTCAATCAGGCTACGGGGTGGGCATGCATGGACGACCTGGGCGCTGACGGTTGTCCTACGCGTCCCATCGAGAGCGGTGCCCGGTGCAGCGTCGACCGGGAGAGGCAGTGCATCCAGGGCTGTTCGTCGCTCTATCAGTGCGTTCGTCGCCGGTGGCGGGTCACGGCGCATTTGCCGCCGCGTCCGTAGCCCCCAACAAGAAGGCGCCGCGTAGGCGGCCCGAGGCGGGAGCGCGCCGGAGGCGTGCAGAGCCGACAGGCCGACCGTAGCGGCGCTGGGAGTGCCCGCGTCCCTGAAACTTTCTCCGTCCCCCGGCGTCCTACCTCGGGGCGCCGAGGCCTCGAAGGAACAATTCCTCACGAGCCGGCGTTAGATGGAGTCGAGGGATGACGCGGGGAGCACAAGCGCAGAGCGAGCAAGAAGAGGTCCGGCCCGTGGTCTGGCTCTTCGCCCTCATATGCGTAGGTGCGTGTGCGCTGACTGTCTACCTCGTCGCCAGCGCGAGTGACCTCGACGATGGGCCCGAAATCGTGCGCGCGGACGATTCCCAGCCCGTGAGACGCGGCGATACGCGGCGGAGATGGATGGCTGACGGACCATCTTCGCACCGTCCCCGCGACTACGATCCCGCCCTCGACCCCACCCTCATCTACCACTCGGACGATCCCGACCCGCAGATGGCCGCGATGGATCGATGGATCGGCCCGGTCGACGGCGGAGTCCCCTTCCACTTCAACCCCACCACCTCGCAGGGCGAGATCGCGTCCATAGAAGGGCTGCCCCTCTCCCCCGGCACCGCCTGCGACGTGCGCATTCTGCCCATCCGCAGCGGCGGCTTCAGCTGCATGATTCGGGTGATGTGCGACGGCCTCGTGCTCTACCCGGACCCCAGCCAGGGCGCCGGCTATGTCGACTGTGACGTCGAAAACGGTCGCCCCACTTCCGCCATCGACGACGGCTTCACCTTCGCGGACGGCGACCCAACGGTGCACTTCGACCGCCGGAGGCATCGCGTCACGATTTCCGATGACGGCCCCGGCGTGCCTCACTTCCGGGCGGAGATCGAGCTCAGCGGCCCCCGCTGGATGTGATCAGGGCGCTGGGACCGGTGCCGGCGCGGCGACCGCGCCACCGCAGTTTCCCCCGCCACCACGGCCGCCTCCCCCGCAGCCGCACCCCGCCGCAGCGGGTGCGCCGGGGGCCACGACAGCACCAGCGGCAGCAGCGGCAGCAGCGGCGCGCCGACGGCCGCAACCGCATCCCGCCGCAGCGGGCGCGCCGGGAGCCCCGATAGCACCAGCGGCGGCGCCGGTGGCCGCTGCGCGACGGCCGCCGCAACCGCAACCCCCGCCGGCGCCTGGTCCTCGGCCCTCCATGGCGGCCTGAACCATCCCGCAGGATGCGCCCTGGGGCGCGTTGGGGCCCGCGTCGAGGGTGCCCAGGTAACCCCAAAGTGCGTCGCGCTCACCGAGGGTGAGATGCGCGTAGGCGGGCATCGGCCCGACCCCCGAGTTCAGGAGGTTCATCACCTGCTCCTTGGTGAAGCGCGTCGTCGCTCCGGCGAGGTCCGCGGGTCGACAGCTGATGCCCGTCGTCACCGTGCGCTCGACTCCATGACACCCTGCGCAGTTGCTCTGGAAGAGGTGCTCGCCGAGGGCCACGCCGCCGAGGGCGGCGATGGACGGTTCCGGCGCAGGCCGCCCGCCACCGACTTCGACCAGGTAGCCGATCACCGCATCGATCTCCGACCTCGTCAGGTGCGTGAAGGCAGGCATCTCCTGCCCTCCGTCGGCGAGCCGCGTGCGTACGACGCTGTCGTGGGCGCCGGCCGCGAGGGCGATGCCAATCGCCGTCAGCGCCGGCCCCCGCTCCGAACCGACCGCGCCCGGGGCGTGGCAACCTTGGCAATTCGCCCGGAAGACCTCTCGACCGGCGAGGGCCGGGGTGCGCGGCCCCACGTCGCCCGTCCCGAACGCCCCGCGATCATCGTCATTGGAGGGCGAGCGCTTGCAGGCGCCGAGGCTCGTCGCAGCCGAAAGGGCCAGGAGAGACAAGAGGGCCAGATGTACGGTGAAGATGAGGCGAGTTTTCACGGGTTCCTCTGAGGTCATGGGGCCTCGCGGGCGCACGCGGCTCGTGGCGCCTCCAGACCGTCCCCGAAAGGTGTACCCGCGAGCCGGCGATGCCAACCCGTAGCGCGGCCCGCACCATCGAACCCGCGATCGAACCCAGGGTCAGGGGGCCGCGACGCCGGATACGGTCACCGGGGCCGCCGTGAAGCGCAGGCCCAGGGAGAGGCCTTCGTACCCCGGCAGGGTCGAATCGATGTCGATGTCCGCCAGGGACGGGATCAGGAGAGGGGCGATGGTGCAGTCGGTGCCGGAGGAGATCTCCTGACAGCCGGAGTTTCCGGGACAGAGGGTCGCGGCCTCGGCCACGGTGACGCAGGAGTGGCTCCAGGTAGTCCCGGACCGACTGTAGAGGGGACCCGAAAGCCCGAGGCAAGAACACCCGGCGGCGACGTAGTCGTTCACGCCCCCGAAGTAGTCTTCGACGCGAAGGTAACCGGCGAGGGTGCCCGCGGTGTAGGTGATGCCGGTGCCGGTGGTGACCGTGCCGGTCAGCTCGACATCCTCGAAGGAGTACTCGAGGCTCCCGCCGAAGAACGCGATGGGGAGCGTCAAGGTCCCCGGTCCGGCGACGACCGCTCCGGAGATCAACGTCGCCGGCTCGAAGCGCGAACGCGGAATCCCGGTCCCCGGGAGGAAGGTCGCCGGGTCGATCAGATAGTCGGTTGCGCCATCGGGCACCCCGTCGAGGGCCGCGATGATCAGGGCCGAGTCGGGGTCTCCGTCGAAGCCCTGATGATCGAGGAGGATGTTCATGGTTCCGGCCGCGATCGAGTTGGTCAGCAACGCTTGGAGGTCGAGGCCCATGCCCGCCGTCGCCTCGGCGAGGGTAGAGAAGGCGTTGTCGACCATGCCGGCGCCGTTCTTCGACGCCGCGCCCCAATCGCGGCAGCACGTGGTCGCGGGAGGGATGGTGAGGGACGTGATGCGGGAGACAGGACCCGGCGTGTACGCCCCCGGCGTCGGGGGGAACATCACGCCGGCATCGGGGAGCGGCGCGTCCGGGGCGGCATCGGCCGTCGCATCGGGGCCCGCGTCTGCCGCCCCGTCCATGGACGCGTCCGCGGGCACCGAACTGTCCGTGCCGCCATCGACGCCGTCACACATGCACGCGCCCCAGGTCGAGTCCGATGCGCAGACCTTGACGGCGGGGCGTCCATCATCGCAACGGCAGGTGTCGATGGCCGAGGGCACGCACTCGGCTGCGGGGCCGTCATCACCGCAAGCGGAGGCGAAGGCCAGGGTCAGGCCAAGAACGGAAATGAGGGCCAAGGGGCCCAGGGCACGGAATACAAAGCTCGACATCAAGAAAACCTCCCCGAAGAGTCAGGAGCCTGAGGCGTCATCTCGCCCTTCGCAAGACGGGGCGGTTTTCTCTCCTTTTCTCGGCTCCCTCGGCGGGGGAGGATTCGCTCATGCCCGGATCCAGCTTTGGCGAGGCCTTTCGCATCACGACCGCCGGTGAGTCCCACGGGCCCGGTAACGTCGTAATCATCGACGGGTGCCCCCCGGGCCTGCCCCTCTCCACGGAAGACCTCGTGTCCGACCTCGGTCGGCGACGTCCCGGCCAGAGCCGGTTGGTCACCCAACGCAAAGAAGCCGACGCCCCGGAGATCTTGAGCGGCGTCTTCGAGGGCAAGACGACCGGCACGCCGATCGCCATCCTCGTCCGCAACGTCGACCAGCGCTCTCGGGACTACTCGGACATCTCGGACAAGTACCGCCCGGGTCACGCCGACAAGAGCTTCGACGATAAGTACGGCTTTCGAGACTACCGCGGCGGCGGCCGAGCGAGCGCCCGCGAGACCGTCGCCCGGGTCGCCGCCGGCGCCGTGGCCAAGAAGCTCCTCCGGACGGCCTTCGGCGGACGCGTGACGGGGTACGTGATCCAAGTCGGCGACGTCGTCGCCACCGTCGACGACCCGGTGGCGGTCACCGAGGCGGCGGTCGAGACCCTCCCGGACGGCGAGCCGAACCTGGTCCGATGCCCAGACCCCCTCGCCGCCCAGAAGATGGTCGAGTTGATCGACGCGGTGCGCAAAGACCAAGACTCGGTCGGCGGCGTCGCGGAGATCTGCGCGACCGGCATTCCGGCGGGGCTCGGCGAGCCGGTCTTCGACAAGCTCAAAGCCGACCTGGGCAAGGCGCTCTTCAGCTTGCCGGCGGTCCTCGGCGTCGAATACGGCATCGGCTTCCGCGGAGCGTCTCTCCGGGGCAGCGAAAACAACGACATCTTCGTCCCCGAGGGCGACCGGGTAGTGACCGAGACCAACCGCCACGGCGGCATCCTCGGCGGCATCTCGACCGGCATGCCCATCGTCCTCCGGGCCGCGGTCAAACCGACGAGCAGCCTGTCCCGGGAACAACGCACCGTGACCCGAAGCGGCGAGGTGACGACCATTCAGACCAAGGGTCGCCACGACCCCTGCCTGCTTCCCCGCTTCGTGCCCATGGCCGAGGCCATGGTCGCCCTCGTCCTCGCCGACCACTACGTACGCTGGATCGGTCAGTCGCGTACTCTCGGGCCATGAACGAAGTCCTCGAAGAGATCCGCGCCTTTGTCGCCGCCCGGAACTGGGAGCAGTTCCACGACCCCAAGAACCTCGCGATGGCCGTCGTCTCCGAGGCCGGCGAACTCGCAGCCGAACTCAGGTGGGTTCCGAATCACGACGCCGACGCCTGGTGCCGGAAGGCCGACAACCACGCCCGGGTTCGGGACGAAATCGCCGACGTCGCCATCACCCTCACCATGCTCGCCGACCGCGTCGGCGTGAACCTCGCGGACGCCATGCGCGACAAGCTGGTGAAGAACGGCGAGAAGTACCCGGTGGACCGTTGGAAAGGCCAACACGAGTAGGGGGCGAGCACTCCCGGCGCCGTCTACGCGGCGCCTTCTTGTTGTCACCGCACTTCGATCTGCACGCCCTCGGTGATCTGGTCACTCGGGTGCAGGACGACCTGGTCCCCGGCATCGAGGCCGGAGACGATCTGAACTTCGAGGCCGTTGCGTTGGCCGACCTCGACGTCTCGGAGCGCCACGATCCTCTCTGCGCCGACGACGTAGACGGCCCAGCCGTCATCGCGGCGAAAAACGGAGCTCGAAGGGATCTTCAGGACGTCTTCGCCTTCCCAGGTGACGATGCGCGCCTCGACGCGGTAGCCATCGCCGAGGGCCTGCCAGACCTCGTAGGGCTCGTCGATATCGATGATCACGTTGACCCGCTGCTCCTCGACGCCGAGGGCGCTCACCCGGGTGAAGGCCGAGGGCTCGACGACGCGGACGCGGCCATGGAGCACCTCATCCCCGCCCCAGCGCTCGATGATGACCGACGCGCCCAGGGCCACGTCCACGGCGTCGCTGGTCAGCACGTCCACTACGATCTCGAGATGTGAAGCGTCTCCGAGTTCGAGGAGCGGAGACCCCGCCTGGACGACGCCTTCGCTCTCCTGAATGACCCGTAAGACCTTGCCGGCAACCGGAGCCTCGACCACGACCTGCTCCTCGGTCGCCGCTTGACCGCGGCGCGCCGTCGTCCCCTGGCGTCGCAAGGCAGCCTCGGCGACTCGCAGCTCGTAGTCGGCGACTCGCGTGGCGAAGGTCGCGGAGGAGAGCTCTTCCCGACTGGTACGATGGGCGAGGTCGGCCCGTTCGGCCGCGAGGGACGCGACCGAGCCCCGGGCAGCGAGGCCGCGCTGGCGTTCGGCCTCGCGTTCGGCAAATTGCGAGGAGGCTTCTATACGCGACCGGGTCGCCCGCGCTTGACGGGCCGCGGCGCGGGACGCGCTCACTCGGGCCTGGGCCTGGGCGCGGCTCCGGGCATCCATCAAGGGCGGCTCGAGAGAGAGGATGTGGGCGAGCTCCTGCCCCTCTTCGACCGAGTCCCCCGGGTCGAGGGCCATGCGCGCGACGTTGCCGGCGAGGGGCGCGCTCACGATATAGCGATCTTTGACACGGGTCCGCCCCGACTCGTCCACGGTCACCAGGAGAGAACCGCTCTCGACCTCGGCGACGTCGACGGGGATGGGCTTGGGCATCCACGCCATGACCAGCATCGCGATGACGCCGAGGACGAAGGCCGCACCGAGGGCGCGCTTGACCCATTTCAGGATGGTCTTGCCCAGATTTCCGTTTTTTCGGCGTTTGTCGTTCACGGGTCCTCCCGATCTACACGAGGGTCAGGTCCGGGTCTTGAGAACTGCGATGAGGTCGAGCTTGTCGAGCTTTCGGCGGACGAGGAGCGCGCTCGCAAAGCCGCTCGCCAAGGCGACCACCGCCGCGTAGGCGTAGGTCCTGTTCTGGATGATGACCGGCAGGCGGTACTGCTCGGGGTCCACCGCGTCCATGATCCCTTGCACCATCCAGGTGCCCACGTAGAGCCCTATCGGTACCGCGAGGACGAGCTGCACCGCGAGCTCTCCGAGAAGGATGGCGCTGATTTCGCGACGGGAAAAACCGAGGACCCGCAGGCTACCGAGGTCCCGGGCCCGCATCGATAGCGCAACCCGGGCGTTGTTGTAGACCACCCCGACCGCGATCACCGCCGCGAAGAGGGTCATGATCGCCGTCATGGCGATCATGATATCGGCGCTCTGTTTGTGAAACATGTCGATGATCGTCTGTTTGCGCAGCACGCTCTGAACCGCCGGCATCTCCTTGAGGCGATTCTGAATGTCGTCGAGGGCGAGGGGGTCGATGCGCATCAACCCCTGGGTCACGACCGCCTCCTCCCGGAGGAACGACTGCAGGGTCGAAAGGCGCATGTAGGCCATGAGCCCAAATGAATCGTCGATGACATCTGCAACGAGCAACTCACGGACGGCGCGGTCCCCCTCGCGGATCTCCGTAACAACCGTCTCGCCGACGTGCACCTCGAGAATTTCCGCGAGCTTGCGACTCAACACGACGCCTTCGCCAGGGAGAATGGTCTCGTTCCCGACCGAGTCGAGGGGCCGCCGGAGGGTGCCGCCGTCCTGGTACCCCATGATCACCGAGTCGCGAAAATGGTGCTCGTTTCGAAAGCGCACCGGTACGGAGCGCATGCCCTCGACGTGGAGCACCCCGGGAAGGTGGGCGAGGTCCCGGACGGCCCGGTCCGGCACCGGCCCGAGGAAGGTCACGGACACGTCCTCGCCCCAGGCCTCGTGAAACTGCACCCGGATGAGCTGTTCCATGGCGTCGACGTTGAAGCGCCCGACGATCATGATGGCGACCGCCATCGAGACGCCGACGCTCGACAAGATCAGCCGAAACGGCCGACGTTCGATCTCGCGCAAGACCATGCGCGCCCCGGGGGAAAGCAGCCGATGGAAGCCGCTGCGCTCGAGGAGCGTAGGCTTGAAGCTCAGGGGCGCCGGAGGACGCATCGCCTCAGCGGGAGGCAAACGGGCGACTCGCCGCGCGGCCGCGAGGGCGCCGACGAGGGCCGCAAAGAGACTGATACCGATTCCCGTCGCCGCGACCATTGGGTCGAGGCGATAGACCAACATCGGGAAACGAAAGTACATCGTGTACATCTCGGTAAAGGCGCGGCCCAACCACGAGCCCCCGGCGACACCGATCACCGCCCCGAGGATCACGATCACCGTGACCAACTTCATGTAGTGAAAGCCGATGGCGCGGTCCGGGTAGCCGACGGCTTTGAGGGCGGCTATCTGCGAACGCTGGAGGTGAACCATCCGGGAGAGCACGACGTTGAGCAGGAACGCCGCGACACCGAGGAAGATGAACGGCACGACGTTGGCAAAGTTGGCCAACTGGAGCAGCTCGCCTTCGAGGATCATGTTCGACTGCTGCTTGCTCCGGCTCACCGCACCGAGCCCCCCCCAGGGCTCGAGGATCCGGTCGACGTCGGCGAGGACCGCGGCCTCGGACGCGCCGGGTTGCAGCCGCAGTACGACGTCGTCGAACGCCCCCTCCATCTCGAAGGCCGCCGAGAGCGCGTCTTCGTTCATCCAGAGCACCGCGAAGCGCTTGGCGTCCGCGCTGATCCCGCCGACGGGCATCGGGAAGACGTACTCGGGGCTCATCGCGATGCCGGCGATGACGAGGTGCCGCAGGATACCGTTGATCACCACAGGAAGCCGGTCCCCTGGCGCGAGCTCGTGCTCGGCGGCGAAGGACTCGAGGACCAACACCTCGTCGGTCCGCGCGGGGTCGAGGTAACGGCCCTCCCGGATGTAGAGGTCGTTCAAGAGCGGGCGTGACCCGGCCGGCACCGAGACCAGATGCCCCGAAGCGGGCTCGGCCAGGGTCTCGACGGGGATGGTGGCGACCTCGAGGACTCGCGGGTAGACCGTGGCCACCCCCTCGACGGCGAGCAGTTGGTCTGCAACCGAGCTCGGCGCTCGGGCGAGGTGGGCGAAGACGTCGCCCATCCGGTAGCGCTCGTAGTACGCGTCTTTCGAGTAGGTGAGGGACGCGTAGGTCCCCCGCATGGTCACGTACCCAGCGATGCCGGCGGCGACCACCAGGGCGATGGTCACGACCTGGCCGCCCATCCTCGACAGATCGCGGAACAACTTCTTGTCGAGGGTGTTCACCACCGGATGTCCTCGACGGCGATCTTCTCGGCGTTCTCGTGAACCGACTCGATCCGGCCATCGGCGAGGCTCACCACCCGATCGGCCATCGCCGCGATCGGCACGTTGTGGGTGATGACCGCGGTCGTCGTCCCGAGCTCCCGATTGACCCGGTCGATCACCTCGAGGACGCGCAGGCCGGTCTTGTAGTCGAGGGCGCCGGTGGGTTCGTCGCACATGAGGACCGATGGTTGCTTGGCCACCGCCCGAGCAATGGCCACCCGCTGCTGCTCACCGCCGGAGAGCTGGGCCGGGAAGTGGTCGATGCGATCCCCGAGGCCGACCATGTCGAGGGCATCGGCTGGGTCCATCGGGTCGAGGGAAATCTCCGTGACGAGCTCGACGTTCTCTCGCGCGGTCAAGCTGGGGATGAGATTGTAGAACTGAAAAACGAAGCCGACGTTGTCTCGTCGATATTTCGTCAGCTCCGCGTCGTCGGCCTGGGTCAGCTCCCAGTCGCCGTAGAACACCCTGCCTTCGGTCGGCACGTCGAGGCCCCCGAGGATGTTGAGGAGGGTAGACTTCCCGGAGCCGCTGGCGCCGATGAGCACCATGAACTCGCCCTTCAGGAGCTGGATGTCCACACCGCGGAGAGCGTGCACGTCGACCTCACCCATGCGGTAGGTCTTGGTGATTCCCTGGGCGTCGAGGACGGCGGGCGGGGCACCACCGGACGATGCGGAATCGGACACGAGTGAAAGATATGCCCACGGCGAGGGAAGTCCATAGCCATCGCCGGCCAGAGCGTATGATGGCCCGGTGACCGGGCAACGACACTCCAGCTACCCGCCCAGCTACCCCCCAAAGCCCCACGTGCGCGGGATGAAGCGCATCGCGCGGTGGGTCCTCGGCTCTCTGGCGCTGGTGACGGTGAGCCTGCTGGTCTCCATCTGGCTCGCCCCGAGCGGACCGGAGCGCTACTCCGAGTCTCTGCCCATCGCCCGGGCGGTCCTCGAGGAGCCAGATCACGTTTGGCCGCCGGTGACCCCCGCGCCCCTGCGCCCGGTCGCGGCGCCCACGGTGCTCCTCGATGGGGGCGCCCTCCCGGGCGGCCACCTGGAGACCTCCCCGCTGCACCGCCCCCCTCCCTCACGACCGGGCTTCGAAGTCCAAGAAGGCGAAAAGGACGGCATCCACTACTTCGAGGTCGTGCTCGGCGAGGCCGCCTTCGACGACGAGTTGCCGTTGGTCGTGGTGCTGCACGGCCGGGGCAGCTACGCCCAGATCCCCGGGGGCCCGTTCCGGGACCTGAGTCATCCGGTACGCCTCCTGATACCGCAGGCACCGACCCCACTTCACGACGGGTATCAGTGGATCCCCGTCTACGTGAATCAAGGTCTCGTCGACGAGTTCGCGTCGACCCTCTTCGCGACGGCGGGGCGTCTGGCCCGATTGATTCGCGATGTCATCACCGAGCGGGGAGCGATGGGTCGCTCGATCGTCACCGGTTTCAGCCAGGGAGGCATCGTGACCTTGGCCCTCGCCCTCTACCACGACGATGTGGTGGGCGCCGCGCTGCCGATGAGCAGTTGGCTGCCGCCCCCCCTCGAGCCGGCCTACCGTCGGGCCGACCTCACCTACCCGATCATTCGCGCCATGCATGGCAACGAAGACGCCACGGTGCCCATCACCCCGACCCGGGAGCTCTTCGCTCGCCTCGCCGCCCTCGACTTCGACGTCGTGCTCCAGACCTTCGACGGGGTGGGCCACGAAACCAACGCCGCGATGAACGAGCTGTATCATCACTGGCTCGAAGAGACGGTCTGCCGGGCCGCAGGCGACGAGCAGTGCGCGGCCGCGGCGCGACACCTCGGCCGGGTGCTCACCGGGGACGAGCCTCTCGACGCCGGCCTCGATGGTGCCCTCGGCGACGCGGGTCTGGACGGGGCCGTCGGCGACGGGGGCCTGGATGGGGCCGTCGGCGACGGGGGCCCGGACGCGGCCCTCGACGAGGGGAACCCGGACGCGGCCCTCGACGAGGGGAACCCGGGCCCCTCGCCGTCGACGGACGGGCCTACGGACCACAGCGCCGCACCGACCGTGACCGAGGCGGAGGAAAATTCCGGGACGGCGGCACTCGACGAAGAGGCCCCCGAAGAACACCTCGAAGAGCGCCCGTAGATAGATCCTTCTCGTCTGCTGAATTCGCTGCGACCATCCACGTCTGGTGGGGATCTTCGGCGACAGCGAGGGGCAGGGTCCGAGCGTGCGCACCCTCGAGAAGAGGGCGCGGCAAAGCGCAGACCCCCGCGAAGCCGCGTCTCACTACTGCGCCGCGGCGGAGCAGGCGTCGAAAGCGGGAAAGCACAAGAAGGCTGTCGCGCTCTTCCAACAGGCCATTCAGAAAGCTCCCGGGCACGAGCGGGCGGCCATCGGCCTCGAGGCGGCCCTCGTAGCCCGCGGGGATGACCAGAGCCTCCGGACCGAGCTCACCCGGCGCGTCAGCGTGCTGACCCGCCAGCGGGGAGACGCCCGAGCCGTCGCCTTCGCCCACGCCCGTCTGGCGCAGACCGAAGAGCGCATGGGCCAGATCGACGCGGCCCTCGTCAATTTTCGCCGGGCCTTCGAGCTCGATCCCTCCCGCTCCGATTTCGCCCGGGACGCCCGCCGCCTCGCCCTCGGCCACGAGCGCTGGAGCCTCGCCCTCGATGTGCTCGAGACCGAAGTCGCCGTCGAGACCAACCACGCCCATCGCGCCGAGTTGCTCGCGTTGATGGCGCAGATCTGCTGCGAGCAATTCCTCCGCTTCGACGATGCCGTCGACCTCTACGAGCGCGCCATCCGGTCGAACCCCGGAAGTGTGCCCACCCGCCGGGCCCTCGTGGACACCCTGCTCAAGCGCGCCGACCGCTCGACGGACCAGGACAGTCGCGACCGCGACCGATACAGCGCAGCAGACATCCTCTGCGACCTCGTCCACGCGGTGCCCGTGGGTGAGCAGGCCGCTTTCATCATCCAGGCCCTCGACGTCGCCCCGGAACACGCCCCAGCCCTCAATCTACTCGAGAAGCTCGCCCCCGGGGACATGGACCAACTGCTCTCGCGGTGGGAAAAGCACGTGCTCGCCTTCCCCGACGGGCCGACCGCAGACGAGGTCCGGTGGCGCCTCGCCCGGGAGCACCTCGCCACCGGGCGTCCCGGCCACGGGCTGCGCTGGATCGAAGAGCTCGGCACCGGCGGAGATGTCGACGCCATGGTTCAGGCGGTAGAGCTCCATGACGTCGCCGGTCGCCGAGAAGAGGCCCG
>QMMC01000159.1 GCA_003647065.1 Deltaproteobacteria bacterium
AGGAGGCGTTGGAGATCCTCCGGACAGCCGTGGCGGAGGCAAAGGCCAAAGGGGACCTGTCAGCCGTTTCTCTGCTGGCCAGACACGCCGGGGTTGTTTCCGCGGAAACGGGTGATCTCCCCGGGGCGATTGGCCACTATCAAGAAGCACTCGCCGTAGACCCGACCGATCCGCTCCTCCACCTGGCCATCGGAGGCATCCATCGAGAGATTGGACAATACGACGAGGCCCGATCCGCGTTCGAACGCGGTCTGCGATGGGCAACTCAGGAGGGCGACGTCGAACTGATTTCCCGCTTCCGCGAAATCCAAGCTGAGCTCGATGACGAGGCGCGTTGAAGCGTTCCCTCCGGACCTCGCCGCGCGTCTGACCTAAACAGTGTCGCATTGAGTGTGAGACACAAGCGAGGTGGTTCCGGTTTCGAGCAGCCCGCGGAGGCTATGCAAAGTAGCTGAGCAGGCAGCGCAGGAAGCGGGGCCAGATCCGGTAGTCAATCCAGCTCCGGTCGACTCACGTCGCCCTCCGCCTTCTTGCCGACCTCGCGCCGTGGATCGCGGTCAAGGCGATGCTGTTTAGATGACCCTCACGCCTCGAGCGCTGCGCGGTACGCCTGCATCGCGTCGTAGGTCGTGGGCTGGTCGAGAAAAGAAACGAGCAGCGCGAGGTCGAGGTCCGGGAGGGCCTCACTGGATTCGATCGGGACGTAGCGTTGGCCTCGGAGCACGTACGGCTGGAGCGCTCCATTGCGCCAGTACCAGACTTCCTGAACGCCGAGCTTTCGGTAGATGTCGAGCTTGTCGATGCGGCCCCAGGTCCAGATGATCTCGATCGCGAGGTGCGGGCGCTCGTACTCTCCGTCGCCAAAGACGTAGCACTCGTCGGGCTCGGCGCCCTTCTTCTTTTCCTCGTCCTTGAGCGTCCAGGAGCCGAGCGTGGTGAAGCGGATGCCCTTGTCGAGGCAATAGGTCTCGACGAGACAGCCGATGAGCGACTTCAGATTCTCATGATCCCGGGACGGGCTCATGATCTCGAGGAGCCCGTCGAGATAGGTGATGCGAGGGGCGGATTTGTCCCCGCGGATCTCGAGGATTCGCTCGTAGTCCGCCCAGGTCGCGCCGTGCAGTTGCACGACGTGGTCTTCGGTCGGCGTGCCGTCCCGATGCGCGAGCGATGCGAGGGGGAAGCCCATGCGGTGATCATAGCTGAGGGGCACGGGGGTGTCCGGTGGAGGGCGTTTGCATGTGCCCTTGTCGGCCGTTGCGGCGGGCAGTTGCGTATAGTCACGCGACATTGGGCGATATCGCGTGTGATACGACGGCTGTGAGGAGGTCCGGACCGTCTCCACTCGCGTTTCTGCTTAGTTGGTGATCGTGAAGCGGAAGTTCAGGGGCGGGTCGAAGACCTGAGGCACGGGGATGGGGGCATTGGGGCGGAAAGCCTCCCGCGCGAAAACGGAGCCGACGATGCGATCGTTGCTCGCCTCGGTGATGAGCACGAAGCCGTCGGTCACGTTGAAGTTGCCAGCGGGCGCGTCGGGCATGCGCAGCTCGAAGCGGTGTGGCTGCCCTATCGCGAGGGAGTAGAGGCCCCGGGGCCAGGACACGTGCTCGAGGGGCGTCGGTCCGCTTCCGGTGCCGGTGGGCGCGAGGTCGATGATCAGCTTCAGCGTCGCGCCGTAGTCCATTCCGCTGAACTCGGCCGTGCCGCCGACCGTGAACTCGAAGACGTAGCGTCCGTCGAGGGTGCCGATGACGGCCTCCGGCCCGGAGGCGAAGACTCGCTGGACCTCGCCGTCCGCGAGCACGGTGATGCCCTCCACCTCCGAAGGGATGCCGATCATCGTTCCGGCGCAGGACTCGAAGTCCTCGTCGGTGATCAGGCCGAGGTCGCGCACGAACGCGAGCTTGGTGAAGACGGCGGCGAGGCTCTGGGGGACGCTGCGCTCAGCGTGTGCGCGCATCGCGATGCACCCATAGTCGTTGACCTGCGGCGAAGGGCCGTCCGGGAGCCCCGCCGCCCGCATGATCGGCGCCGAGAGGGGATAGGCCACCGTATCGGCGATGTCCTCGTGGTGCTGCTTCGTGGCGTATTGCGAAATCACTCCGTATTCCGCCAAGCCCTCCGGGGTCAGAGAGCGGATCTCCATGCGCTGGAGCGCCGAGAAGGGTGGGGTCAGGTAGCTCCCGGTCCAGCCCTGCTCGAAGAAGCTGCCATGGACCGCGCGCCAGGCTGGGGCGAAGCCGCCGCGAAGACGCACCCGGTCGATCGTCTGCTCTGCGAGATTGCCCTGCCGCGGCTCCCATTCGCCGGGGAAGCTCTCGAAGTCGGTCACGCTGTCGAGGAGGAACTCGGCGGCGTGTCCGCCCTCGTGGAAAATCACGTGCATCAAGCGCGCCTGCTGGCCAGCGCCCTGGAGCGAAAACTCGTCGAAGCCGAGCCCTTCGCCGGGGTCACCGAACTCGACATCCGTATTGAGGATCACGAGGTCTCCGGCGTGGGCTGTCACGACGCCGGCGACCCCGGTGTCGGGGAACGACGCGAACGCCATGCGGCTGATGCCGGCGCAGTGCAGAGGAGTCATGCGCCCGAGGGCCGAGCGGACGACGGCGTACTGCGTCGGCGACAGGGGCGTCAGCCGGAGCCGCGACCGAAGCGCTGCGGGGTACCAGATTTCGTCGACGCCGCCTTCGAGGAGCACGACGTGGGAGCACGCCGATGCCGAAGACGGTCGCACGACCGCCTCCCGCGACGCGCCAACGCCGTCGTCCCTCGCGAGGGCATCACCGGGCGCCGGTGCGGGGCGCCTATCGACGATGGTCCCGGTCGAATCGACGATCGCGAGCTCGACGACGGTGGAGCCGAGGGTCACATACCCGACGGTGCTGACCTCGCCGCCGGTCAGATCTTCTTCGACCGTCGCCTCGTGAAATTCGAGAGGCTCGATGAAGAGCGTGTCGGCGAATCGCAGGTATTGGAACTCGACCGGCGCTCCGGCGGCGTCGAGGGCGGCGAGGCCGTGGGTGCCCGCGAGGGGCCCTTCCGGCGCCCCCACCCGCGCGGAGACCTCGACCTCCTGCACCTCCTCGATCCGCACGGCACCGCTGGGGTCTCGGACGACCAGCACCCGGAAGATGGACTGGCGCGGACCCGTTTCCACGTGGACGGGCGTCTCACAGCCCCCGACGGCGACGCAGGCATCTGCCCGGGTCGCCGGTGTCTCGATGGGTTCCTCGCCCCCACAGCCAATTGCCAGACTCACCACCAGAGCGGTGAGCACCACGACCTGCATCCCCATGGGTGAATTGATATCCACCGGAACAGCGCCGTCAATCCGACCGCCGGGGGCTGAGAACGGGTCCCGTTCGGTGAGGGGTCGGTGTATGGTCCCGGGGCCATGCTGGAGAACGCCACCCTGCTCCTCACCGGCGGTGCCGGGTTTATCGGTACCGCCCTCACGCGGCGCCTCGTCGACCGGAACCGCGTCCGGATCTTCGACAACCTGCGCCGCAACGCCCTGGGCAAGACCGACCTCGAGGCCCACCCCAACGTCGAGGTCGTCGTCGGAGACGTGCGCGACGCCGACGCGGTGCTTCGGGCCACCGAGGGGTGCGACTACGTCGTGCACATGGCCTCGATCGCCGGTGTCGACACGGTCTTGAAGCACCCCGTGCTCACCATGGAGGTGTCCATCGAGGGCACCTTGAATGTGCTCCGGGCTGCTCGCGAGGTCGGCGGCGTGAAGCGCCTCATCGACTTTTCGACCAGCGAGGTCTTCGGAAGCCACGCCTTCCGCGTCCGCGAGGCCGACGTCACCAGCCTCGGCGCCGTTGGCGAGGCGCGCTGGACCTACGCCGTCTCGAAGCTCGCCACCGAGCACCTCACCCACAACTATTGGAAGGAGTTCGATCTGCCGACCTGCTCCGTCCGGCCCTTCAATATCTACGGCCCGGGGCAGGTGGGGGAGGGGGCCATTCACGCCTTCGTCACCCGCTGCCTGCGCAACGAACCCCTCAAGATCCACAACGAGGGGGACCAGATCCGCAGCTGGTGCTACATCGACGACATCGTCGATGCCGTCGAGCTGTGCCTCGTGCGAGACGAGGTGATCGGTGAAGCGCTCAATATCGGCAACCCCCGGAGCACCATCACCATCTACCAGTTGGCGCTCTTGGTGCGCCGCCTCGCTGCCTCGAAGTCGGAGATCGAGTTCGTCGATTGGGACTTCCCGGACGTCGAGCTGCGTATCCCCGACGTAAAGAAGGCGGAGCAGCTCCTCGGCTTCAAGGCCCACATCGAGCTCGAAGATGGCATCGCCCGGACCATCGACTGGTATCGGAAGGCTTGACCTCGTCCACAACCCCCTGAAATGCTCCGCGTTCTTCGGAGCAGCAGCGAGTGAGTGACGAAAAGCGGATTATCAGCCTCTCGGAGGTGCGCGCGGACGGATGGTTCGAGCGGCTAGCACAAGGCAACAAAGCCTTCGGCCAGCTCTCGGAGACCATCGGCGAGCGCTTCGTCGCCTTTGCGGTCATCGCCGGCGTGCGCATCACCGCCCTCTCCCTGGACCGCCGCGTTCCCGATGCGTCCCTCGTCGACTTCACCCTCGGCGAAGACGACCAAGAGCAGCGCCTTAGTCTCGGCGAGTTCCGACGCCGCCTCGTCTCCGCGATCCTCTCCCAGGAAGCACCACCACCTCCCGTTTCTGCCGACGAGCTCGACGCCGACGCGCTCCAAGAGCTCATCGGCTTTCGCTACGTCTTGCTCGCCCCCCTCTTCGGGGTCGAGCTCCTCGAAGTGCACATCGATGCCCTCGGCGGTGCGTCGGTCTTGTGCCGCATCGGCGACGACGACGAGGCGGTGCCCGTCGAGACTCTCCGCCAGGCGCTCCGGGAGCGGGTCCGTGCCGAGGTTGATCGCTCGTCGACGGGCTCTCCCTTCTCCATCGACCTCGCGGTCATCCCCGAAGCTGAAGTGGCCGCCACAGACGACGATCACGACAAGGTCGTCGAGCTCCTCGGTGCCTGGCCCGGTCCCCTCTCGCTCTTGCTCCGGACCGCCGAAGGGCAACGCCTCACGATGGACGTCCGGGCAACCCTGGCCCGCAGCCTCGGGCTCCTCGGCACGGCCTACGCCGAGACCGGACGGGACGACTGGGCCGGGGAGGTCCTTCGCCTTGGGGTGCAGTGGTCGCAGGATGGCCCCGCCGCTGCAGATCTCTTCCGGCGTTTGGGTGAGGCGGCGGTCATCAGCGGGCGCCACGGTCAGGCCATCGGCCTCTTGCGTCGCGCCCTGAGCCTCGGCGCCGACCCGAAGCGGCTCGTCGCCCACCTCGCTCGAAGCTACTCGGCCCGTGAAAAGCATGTGGCCGCGGCCCTCTGCGCAGAAGAGGCTATCGCCCTCGGGGCCGACGACGCGACGACCGCCGAGATCCTCGAGCTCGCCCGGGAGCACCTCGGTGACGCGTGGGGAGCGTTTCGGGCCAAGGTGCCTGTCCCCCGGGCGAACATGGCGACCCTTCCGGCACCTCCTCCGGAGCAGGACGTTTGACGTCGGAGGCGCCGTATCGGGGTAGCCCGCGGCGACCTGTGGCCGGCGAGGGCGTGGGAGATGGGCCCCGTTTCGATCTGCGCTTCGAGGCGGGGCGCGGCTTGCTGCGCTTGTCTCGACCTCTGACCGCGGGCCGGTTTCGGGTCTCGGCCCTCGACCTCGGCCTCGGCCGGGTCCGCTATCCGGTCGACGTCACCGCCGGCGCTCTCGCCTTCCGGCACCGGCGGACCACGCTGCGCGCGGCCACATTTCACCTCGATTCGCGCGATCTCGGGCGCATCGCCGCTCACCGCGATGTGTCCCTCATGCTGGGCGATTCGCCCTCGGCGAGCACGTTTGCGCTCGGCCTCCGCGACGAGTTCGGGGTCATCGGCCTTTCCGTCGCGGCCTTTGCCCTCGGGCGGGATCTCCGGTTCTACGTGCAGAGCTTCCGCGCAGCGACCGACGGCCCGGCCAATCCATTTCGACGCATCGTGGTCGCGGCCCGACGCCTCGGTCTCGCCTTCGACGCCGAGGGCGGCTTCTTCTGCCTTCCGGGACCGGCCCGACGGCTGCTCAGCGCCGCCCTCTGCACGCGGGGTTTCCGGCTCCCGAACGACCGCTCGGTCGACATCAGCTCCCTCGAGTTGCGGGACGGGGCCTTCGTCCTACGCATCGGCGACGACGCCGCCTCGAACGACGCTGGTGCCCTCGAAGCCGCCGAGGACGCTCGCTTCATGGCCCCGGTCCTCGCCCGCCTCGCCGAGGACGACGTCGACGGAGCCGCCGAGGCTGCCCTCGCCCTCGTCCAGAGCCTCGCCAGTCGTCCCGGGGCCGAGGACGCCCTCCGGGACCGGGCAATGCAACTTTCGCTGACCGTCGATGCCGAGCGGCGCGGCGCCGAAGAGGTGGTCCTCGAGGCCCTCGCCGGTCGGGACGATCCCTTTTCGGTCGCGACCCGTATTCGCCTTTCGGTTAGGATCGGGGACCGTTCCGGGGTGGCCGATGCAATTGAGCGCCTCGTCACCGTCGAGCCTCTCTCGGACCTGGTCGCAGAGGCCTTCGCGACGGCAAAATCCAGCATCTTCGCGGGCGACCCGCAGCAAGCCCTCGCCCTCCTGACGCGGGCCGCGGCTCGGCGACCGGGGGACGTCGGGCTCGCTCTCGAGCGCGTTCGCCTCGCTCTGCAGGCCGGCGATCCACGAGAGGTCCAACGAGCCGCCGCCAAGGCCCTCGGTGCTCCCCTTCCTTCACGGGACCGGGCCCGGATCGTCAGCGCGGCGGCCCTCGCCCTCCATCGCCTCGATCGCAGCACCGATGCCGAGCGCCTCTATAGAGAAGCGCTCTTTGCCTGCCCCGACGAACCCTCCGCCCTCGAAGGTCTGGCGGGGCTCTTCGCCGCCCGCGGGGATCGCGCCGCGGCCGTCCTACGCCTCGACCGGGCGGCCCGGGCTCACGTCGAAGATGGAAACCCGGCGGCGGCGGCGCGCTTGCTCCGCCGTGCCGCGGAGCTCCTCCGGGGCGCTCAGAAGCCGTCGGCCGCCGAAGCGCGCCTCCTGCGCGCGCTGCGACTCACGCCTCGAGACCCCGCCCTCTGCTGCGCCCTCGCCCGAGTGCGTGTTCAACTCGGAGATTGCGACGGGGCCGTCGGGGCCTACGACTTGCTCCTCGGTCTCGAGGGGCTGGACGGGGCGCCCCTCGGCCACGCCCTCGTCGAGGCTGCCTGCTTCAATCTCGACGACCTCGACGATCCGGACGGTGCGCGCCCCTTCGTCGACATGCTCGGGCGGCGCGATCCGGATGACTCTCGGAGCATCGCGCTTTTGAAGCGGATCGAGGTGGGCGAAAAAACGCTGGCGGGGTCGATTCCCGCTCCTTTGCGGCGTCGCCCAACGGAAACGGATCCGAACATCGACGTCACGGCCAACACTCAACTCCTGTCCGCCGAGGATCTCGCTGCGGCCGACGGCGGCGACGACTCCGCCGAGGCTACGGACCCGGACGTCCTCGCCACCCTCGAGGCCGCCGCCGACGAGCCCCGGGCCCGCGCCAGCCTCGCCCGGGCTCTGTCGAACGCTCTGCGGCGCCGCGGCAACGACGTCGAAGCCGCCCGAGCCCTCGCCCGGGCCGGCGTCCTCGAACGCGACCTCGCCGTGATACGCGCTGCCCTCGACCTCGCCGACCGCGCGGGCTCCCCCGGGACCGTTCGCTCGATCATCGACCGCTCCCTCACCATCGTGGGCGACGGGCCCGCCCGAGCGGCGCTCCTCGAACGGCGCCGGCGGGCAGCCCGAGAAGACGAAGGCGACGACTGAGCCTTTGGGCTCTAGGGCCTCGCCACGCGCAACGAGGAGGTGAGCGTATCGAGGACCTCGCGGAACTGGTCCGGTGGGTCGGGCACTTCGATGAACACGGTGACGGTCCGGTCATCCCCTTCGAACGCGAAGACCTCCGTGTGCATCACGGTGCCTGCGGTCCGGTAGATGACGCGCCGGCCCTCGAGCTCCCCCGCCCAGAAGGGGCGCCCCGGGGCGTCGGCGTCTTCGATGATCTGTCCTCGACTGGCGGCGGCTCGCCTCGCGTTTCCCATCTGAACCTCGAGGGCCTGATCCGCGGGGACCACGGGGGGACTGGAGATCACCGCGAAAGCGATGCCGCCGGGGTAGGTCGCCCGGCTCGTGGCGATGCCCCCTCTGAGCTCGTCCTCGTAGGTCGCAGAGGTGAGGTCTACGAAGGAGATGCCGTTTGCCTCGTGGCGGGGGCCGACGGGCGCCGCTTGGGAGGGTTCTGCCGGCGGAGCGGCCCTCGGGGCGCCCCGGTCGGGCTCGTCCTCTCCGCACCCCGAAGTGCCGAGGGACACCGTGCTCAGCCAAAAGAGCGTGGACACGAACACCGTGATGACGTATTTATTTCTCATGGGTGATGCGTCGGATCCCAGCGCCGAGCGTGAAACATATCGGAACCTCGTGCGCACGCACGAACGACTGAACAGAGATCTCGGACGATTCTTTCAGGACCGTGGAATCACAGCCCAGCAGTACCGGGTCCTCGAAGTCCTGCACGCCGATGGGGGCGGCCTCTCCTGCCAGGAAGTCGGTCAACGCATGCTAAATCACGTCCCCGACGTGACCCGCCTGCTGGATCGCCTGGAAAAGGCGTCGTTCGTCTCCCGGGCGCGGTGCGAAAACGACCGCCGCGTCGTGCGCTCCCACCTGACCGACCTGGGCCGCGACCTGGTCGAGGCGACCGCAGGACCCCTCGCCGAAGCCCAGCGTGCCCTCCTCGGTGGCCTCTCCGACGAAGAGGTTCAGACCCTCCGCGACCTCCTCCACAAGGCCTCGAGCGGCTCCGGCGACTGACTCGAGTAGGAGATCTGCCCGAAGCTCAGTTCGACCGTGATCCGCCTCGCGGTCCCCTGTTATCCTCCCGGGTCCGGGCGCGGCGAACTCGTCGTCCGCGCACCAATCGAGGAGCGACAAGAGCATGGCTGACGACTCGCTTGAGGCGGCGATCGAAAACGCGCGCAACAACCCGTCCGACGAAGATGCGTGGGACACGCTGGAAGACATCGTGGCGGACTCTCAGAGTCCCGACGAGGTCGCCGAGCTCTACCGCGACGTGCTCGCTGGTGACATCGACGCCGACCTCGCGGCGACGCTCGGTCAGCGTGCGCTGAATTTCTTGGAAGAGTGGTTCGGGGAAGATTCCCCGCTGCTCGTCGAGATCCTCGGCCAGGTTCTCGCGACGGATCCGTCTGCGGACTGGGCCTTCCAGCGCCTCACGGTCGTGCACACGGCGGCTGGTCGCTTCGACGATCTGCTCGCCCTCTACGACACCGCTCTGGCGGGGGCGCCGGACGATGCTCAGCGCGCTTCACTCCTCGACGAGGCGGCTAACGTCGCCAAGGACTTTGCGGGGAACGCCGTCCGGGCCATCGGCTACATGCAGCAGCTGCTTCCGCTGAAGCCGAAAGACAAGGGCCTCGCGTCCTCCCTCGAGCGCCTCCTCGAGAAGGAAGAGCAGTGGGCCGACCTCATCGCGTTCTGGAACGGGCGCATCGGCAACCTCGAAAAGAAGGAGGACGTGCACGCGGCCCACGAGCGCATCGCGCGCACCTACCTCGACCAACTCGACCAGCCCGCCGCCGCCCTCGGCGAAACGAAGAAGCTCCTCGAAGCCGGTGGCGGCGGCGACGCAGCCATCGCCCTCCTCGAGCGCATCGGCGACAGCGAAGAAGCCGACGATGCGGTGCGCACCGACGCCCTCGACTTGCTCAAGGGTCAGTACGAAGCGGCCGGGCGTACCGAAGATGTCGTCCGCATTCTCGGGGCCGCCCTCGAGCTCGCCGGGACCGACGAGCGCATCGCCCTTCACCGCGAGGCGGCCGAACGCCTGGCGAGCGCTGGCAGTCTCGAGCCTGCCTTTGGCCACTTCGAAAAGCTCCTCGCCCTCGACGCGTCGGCGAAGGACGCCCTCGATGCCCTACGCGGTTGGGCGGATACCCTCGATGCCCACGAGCGCTTTGCGGCCGCGCTGACCACCGCCGCCGCGGCGAGCGAGTCCTCGGAACCGAGGGTGGCGCTCTACTGCGAGGCCGCGGACGTCCGGCGCACGCGCCTCGGTCAGGTCGAAGAGGCGATTGGGCTGTACCAGAAGGTCCTCGCCGAAGAGGAGGCCGAGGCCTCCGTGGTGCTGAAGGTCGCCCGGCGCCTCAATGATTTGCTCTCTCAGGCGGGCAGGGTCGAAGAGCGTCTCTTCGTCCTCGAACGCCTCTCGACGGCGGAGCCGGAGGCCCAGGATCGGACGGCCATCATCGGCCAGGTTGCCCGCGCCGCCGACCAACTCGGCGATGTCGAGCGCGCCCTCGGAGCCTGGCAGCGGCGCCTCGCGGACAACCAAGCAGACATCGAGGCCCTCGACGACATGGCGCGCATCCTCGAGCGGGAAGAGCGCTTTGGCGAGCTGGTGACGGTGCTACGGCAACGCGCAGCGGCTGCGTCGAGTCCGTTCCGCCGCCGTGCGGATCTGGTTCGCGTGGCCAAGGTTCAGCGCCAGCAGCTCGGCAGCGTCGAAGACGCCATCACCACCTGGACCGAGGTCGCCGAGGCGTTCGGCGAGGACCCCGAGACGGTCGATTCTCTCGCGGAGCTGCTCTCGGTAGCGGAGCGGTGGAACGACGTCTCGGAGCTCCTCGGTCGCGCTGCCGACCGCGAAGCAGATCACGTGGCGGCCATCTACGCGCGCATCGGCGACGTCCAGCGTGGCCAACTCGACGAACTCTCCTACGCGACCGAGGCCTACGCCAGCGCGCTGCGCATCGACCCGGGTTATCAGACCGCTCGCGAGGGCTTGGTGGCGCTCATCGCCGTCGACGCGTGTCGGGGCGCCGCGTCAGAGGCGCTGGCTCAGGCCTACGGCTTGACCGACGAATGGCGGGAGCAACTCGGTCTCCTGGCGCACCGCCTCGAGGCGGCGACGACACCGGCCACGAAGGTTCGCCTCTATCGAGAAGCGGCCAAGATCCAGGAGGAGCGGGCCGAAGACCTCGGCGCGGCGCTGCAATCCATGCGCCTGGCGATGGGCCTCGCGCCGGAGCTCCGCGACATCGAAGGGGACGTTTTCCGTCTCGCCGAGGCGACGGGGCAGTGGGCGGTGGCCATCGAGGCCATCCGCGAAGCGGTTGCGGCCCTCGGCGAAGATGCGCCGCGGTCGCGGTACCTGCGCTTCTGGGAAGGACGCTTGGTCCAAGAGCACATCGGTGATCCGGAGGCGGCCCTCAGCGCGTTCAGCAAGGTCTTCGCCGGAGATCCCACGCGCATCGATGCCGCCACCGCGATCGTGAATACAGCCGGCCAGGCCGGCCGCTGGGAGGTGCTCGGAGAGACGCTCGTCGGCGCGAGCCGTGCACAGAAGGCGGTCGCGAAGGAAGTGGTCGAGGCCATCGAGGCGGCGGCGACGGCGGCCGACTCCTGGAGCGACGTGGCGAGCTCCCTCGAATTGGCGACCGGCGACACCGATGACCTCGACCCCAAGCTCGCTCGGGATTTCGAAGTTTTGGCGGGCGAGTGGCATGAGAACCGACGGCAGGATCTCGACGCCGCCGAAGCCGCCTTCGCGCGCGCCGTGGTCCAGGACGACACGCACGTCGCGACCTTATCGGAACTCGCTCGGCTCCAGCGTCGCACCAAGGGGCGGCCCCTCTACGACACCTTGATGCGCATGGCGGATCTGGTCGAAGACGACCTGAATCCTCTCCTCGAGGCCGCGGAGATCGCTCTCAACGGCATCGATGACGGTGTGCTCGGCCGCGCCACGGCGGAGCGCCTCTATCGTGAGGGCACCCGGCTCTGGCGCCGCGGGGCGACGACCGGGGGTGAGGCTCAGCCCGAGCCCAGCACGCGCTGGGCTCTCGACCAATTGGTCGCGGTCCATGAGCGTGACGAAGCGCCCGACAGGGCGATCTCGCTGCTCGCCGATGCAGCCCTCCTGCCCGTCGGCTCTGCGACCTCCCTCGAATGGCGGCGCCGCGCGGCGGACATCGCCGCCGCGACCGGCGACAACTCGCGGGCCATCGTGCTCTATCGCGGCATCCTCGACGAGACGCCGAACGACACGGTGGTCCTCGGCGCACTCGCTGACGTGTGCAAGAAGGAAGACCGGCTCCCGGAGATGATGGCGCTGCTCTCCCACGAGCTCGGCCTGACCGAAGAAGCAGAGCGGCGGCTCACCATCCGCCTCGAACTCGCTCACCTCGTCGGGGAGTTCGAGAAGCGTGGCGGTCGCGTCGAGGCCCTCGAGGCAAACCTCGGCGAGATGCCCGGGCACGAGCCCTCCATCGAGGCCATCATCGAGGTCCTCGAGGCCGGCCGTCGTTATGGGCAGCTCGCGGACATCCTCACCGACCAGGCGACGCGCCTCGAAGGGGAGGGCGAAGCCAAGCGTGCGGCCCGGCTCTGGGCGAAGACCGCAACCCTCGCCGAGGAGCGCCTCGACGACGTGGACCGGGCCCTCGATTCCCACCGCAAGGTCGTCGAGCTCTCGGCCACCGCGAAGTCCCTCGACGCCTTGGCGCGTCTGCACACCGATCGGGGGCAGCACGCTGCCGCCGCCCAGTGGATCGACCGGCGCCTGAGCGTCGCCGAAGACGACGAGCGGACCGACGTGGCCGTTCGCCTCGCCCACGCACATCTCGGCGCGGGTCAGGTGGATCGCGTCATTGCAGTCCTCGAACGGGCCCTCGAGGGCGCACCCGAGCGCGGAGACGTCCGCGACATGCTCGCCGAGCAGTATCGGGCGACGAAGGCCGACGAGCCCCTCGCGGTGCTCTTGACCGCCGCCGCGCCGCACATCGAAGACGACGAGATGCTGCTCGCCAGCGCGCGAGAGGCCAGCGACCTCTTCACCTCCCTCGACCAGCCGGAGCGCGCGATCTCCATTCTGGAACTGGCCGCTGCCCGAGCCGAGAAGGACCGTGACATCCGGTCGCGTTTGGCCGAGGGGCTCCTTCGCGCCGAGCGCTTCGACGAGGCGGCGGATATCCTCGCCAACGTCATCGAGAGCTACGGCCGTCGGCGCAACTCCGAGCGTGCCGGCGTGCACCATCAGCTCGCCCGGGTCCGGAAGGCCCAGGGTGAGATGGACGTTGCCCTCGAGCAACTCGAGCTCGCCTCCAAGATGGACGGGTCGAACCCCGTGCTGCTCCGCGCCCTCGGCCAACTCGCCCACGAATCGGGTGACCACGCTCGGGCCGAGCGGGCCTACCGCGCTCTTCTGCTGATCGTGCGCCGCCAGAAGCCCGAAGATCTCAAGGTCGGGGCGAGCGAAGTGCAGTACGAGCTCGGGAGAATCGCCCAGGCTCGTGGTGACGAAGAGGCGGCCGGAGAGCTCTTCGAGAGCGCCCTCGAGACCGGCCGGTCGAGCGACGAAGAAGCAGAGCGTCTCGAGCGCACCCTCGTGAGTCACGGCGAATACGACCTCGCCCTCCGCGCCCTCGAGGGCCGCCTCGAGGCCGTCAAGGAAGACGGCTCCCGGGCCCGTCTCCTCGGGCGCGTCTCGGGGTTGCTCGACCAGCACCTCGACCGGGGTGCCGATGCACTCGTACGGATCCTCGAAGCCCTGAAGCACGCTCCCGTGAGCGGCGAGCTGCACGATGCGGCACGGCACCTCGCTCGTCGCGTCGATGACTCCCGGGCGTACGCCCAGAAGCTCCGCACCTTCGCGAAGGCGAGCGACGACGACGCGGTCGTGTCGGACCTCTTCCTCCGCCTCGGGGAGGTGACCGAACTCGACCTCGACAAGGCGAAGCAGGCCAAGAAGCACTACGCGAAGGTCGAGGA
>QMMC01000160.1 GCA_003647065.1 Deltaproteobacteria bacterium
GACCGGGAACCGACCATTCAGTTCCACCGGCGCCGGGCCAAGGATACGAGCGAGATCTTCCTGCGCTCGGTCGAGGTTGCCCTCACGGACATCATCCAGGAGCGAGAAAAACGTCGAGGGACCGACCCCCGGGCCCAGCCCGAGAGCATCGTGCCCCCGGCCCGGGACAGCTCACCCGCCGGGGTTCAGAAGGTCGTCCGCATCCAGGCTACGCGCAAACGCAAGCGTCAGCCGACGGTGCGCATCGTCTACTCGAGCAATCGGAACCCCGAGGAGGTGCTCGGCACCACCCGGCACGTCGCCAAGGGCAAGAGCCGGGACGGGGCCCTGCCGGAAGCCGCCCCCGAGCGGATCAGCGAGGACAACGTGGGGCAGAAGAACAAGCGGAAGAAGAAGCGCAAAGTCCGTAAGAAAAGGGGCGCCGAGGAGATGGCGGTCGTCGGAGCGCCGGAGGAGGCGGCCGAAGGCAGCGGCGGGGATGCCGAGGCCATCAAAACGCCCCGGCCGCCGTCGAACCCCCTCGCCACCCTCGGTTGGGTGGCCGCGATTCTTGCGCTTCTCGTCGTGGCTGTATTCATCCTCGCCCGGCTTCCGCCTCTCGGGTAGACGGCAAGAAGGCGCAGCGGCGCCGGCGGTCCCAAGAAGGCGAAAGGGCGACGCCAGTCGACCGGAGCCTGGTGCGACCGGCATGGTCGCTGGATTGGTGCGGGTAGACGGCAATCCGCCGTTCTTTGGAGTAGGCTTTGCCCCGTGCGGGCACGGGCACTTCCACTGGCTTTTCTGCTCGTCGGGGCGCTCTCGTTCTCGATCGGTGCCGCGGCTCAGGAGGCGGTCCCCGATGAAGCGGCGTCCGACGAGGGCGGGCTCCGTGACGCGGCGTCCGATGAAGCGGCGCCCGATGAAGCGGCGCCCGATGAAGCGGCGCCCGACGAGGGCTATCGGCCCATCTGGGATGAGCCCGCCCCCGAGGAGCCCGACGTCGTTGTCGGTGACGATGTGGCGTCCGACGACGTGGTGCCCGACGACGTGGTGCCCGAAGACGATCCGGCCGCGGCCCCGCCAGCCGCAGGTGCGCTCTCTCCGATCCGCTACGTGCTCGAGCGGGTCGAGGTCCGCGGCAACGACAAGACCGCCGACTACGTCGTGCTCCGCTACGTGCCCTTCGAGGCCGGGGATGTCCTCGACGTCGACGACCCGGACATCGAGGGCATCCGCTACCGCCTCCTCGGCAGCGGCTACTTCGAGACGGTGCGCCTCTCGCTCGCCCGGGGCAGCGCCCGAGGACGGGTCGTCCTCGTCGTCGAGGTCGAGGAGCGTAATACGATCATCGTCGAACACCTCGCCCTCGGGCTCTCCCAGGGCGTAGAGAATACGAGCGATACGGCGAGCGATCTCTTGCCCTACCTCGGCCTCACCCTCGCCGAGACCAACTTCCTGGGCACCGGCATCGCCCTCTCCCTGAGTGGCCTCATCTCCGAGCGTCAGCAGGGCGTCAGCGTTCGATTCAACGACCCGACCTTCCTGGGGTCCGCCTTCAGTCTCGGTTTGGCGGGCTTCTTCAACAACGGCCGCGAATTCTTCGGCACCGATGCCGTGGTGGCCGTCCGGTGTCCCCCGGACCTCGAGCCCGGTGAGCCCTGCCCTGCGGAGGTCGAGGCCAACCGCGCCGTCGTTTTCTATAGGCGGTATGGGCTGCGCGTGGGCTCCGGCGTCGACCTAGGCAACGCCGCCTGGCTGACCCTCGACTGGCAGCCCGAGCTCGTCGACGTGCCCATTCGCCCCGACGCGGCTTCGGAGATGCGCGGCACGGACATCGAGCCCATCGACTTTGCGATCCGCGAGGGCACGAGCTTCCTGTCGACGCTGCGCCTCGGCTTTCACTACGACAACCGCGACGATCCGGTGTTGCCGAACCGCGGGGTCCTGGTGCGGCTCATGGTCGATGGCTCGAGCCCCATCCTCGGCAGCGCCTACAACTTCCTCAAGGTTCACGGGCAGGTCCGGCATTGGGTGCCGATGCCCTGGGGCCATGGCCACTCGGTGCGTTTCGGGATCTACGGCGGCGTGCTCTTCGGCGACGCGCCCTTCTTCTTCAAGTTCTACGCGGCGGACCTCTCGGACCTGATCCCATCGCGGATCCTCGAGATGAACGTCGACGACCGGTCCCCGCCGAACCTCTTGAACACGTCCATCGTCGAGCGCCGGTCCGGGGACCTCGCGGGGCGCATCGATGTCGAATACAACCTCCCCATCTACCAAGGCCACGGCGGCCTGCGGTCGGTGAGCGGCTACTTCGGCGGTGGTCTCTACGCGCTCTCGGACCGCCGGGACCTCGCTCTCTCAGTCCCCGGTTACGAAGGCGCGTCCAAGGTTCCCGTCGACCTCACCTTCGATTTCGGGGTGCGCTTCGACACTTCGGTGGGCATGTTCCAGGTCGGATTTTCGACGCTCCTGGGGTTCCTGGAGCTCTGAATGCGCGCGTCCCACTCACGGACCGTGGCGCTCCTATTCACGCTCTTCTTGGTGCTCCTCACCGTGTCCTCGGCGCCCCTCGCCTCGCTCTCCCCCTCACCGGCCCAGGCCCAGGAGCAGCCGTCCCGGCGTCGCCTCGGGGTGTCGTTCCGCGGTGGGCCGGCGCATCTCACCTTCAGCGCTCGGGACCTCCTGAACGCCGACGCCCGGGAGAAGCTCGCGAGCGGCCTGCCCCAGACAGTGGTCATGCGGGTCTACGCCTACGCCGTGGGACGGACCGCGCCCATCGCGATGTCCGTGCGCTCGTGTCGGGTCGTCTACGACCTCTGGGAAGAGGTCTACCGAGTTCAGGTGGCGAGCGTGAACGCGGACCGGGCGACGACGGTCTCGGACGTCGACGAGGTGCTCGAGCGTTGCGTCATTTCGCGCCGTTTCCCGGTGGGAACCTCCGCGGACTATGCCGGCTACCGGGGCCGCCGGGTCTACTTCGCCGTGCTCTTCGAGTTCAACCCGCTCTCTCAGGATACCGTCGAACGCATCCGCCGGTGGCTGGCGCGTCCGACCGGTGGGCGCGTGCAAGGCGAGGCCTTCTTCGGCTCCTTCGTGAGCCTCTTCGTCAATCGCCGGATCGGCGACGCCGAACGGGTCCTGCGCTTCCGCTCGCAACGGGTCCGGGTGCCGCGGTGAAGCTGACTCGCTTCGAGCGGAAGATCCTCGCGGCGATCCTCGCTGCTGCGGTCCTGCCTTTTCTGGGTACGGTCTTTCTCGGCCGGACCGCTCTCTTCGAGGCCTATCAGGTCGGCGTGAACCCGCGCGTCGAGGCGGAGCTCGAACGGTCCCTCGAGACGCACCGGGCGCTCCTCGGAGCACTCCGAGACGAGGCCGACCTCACGGCCGACACCGTCGCCTTCGACCGCCGCCTCGGCGTTGCCCTCGCCGAGGGGCCCGCCGCGACCACCAGCTACCTCGATGATTGCCTGGTGCGCTACCAAAGCACAGCGCGCATCGAGGTCCTCTCCCCCACGGGCTCCGTGACTTCGGCGGCGGAGCGAGCGCAGCGCCTCGACGAAGACCGCTTCCGGCTTCTGGTCCTCGAACGCACCGTCGGCGAGTTCTCAGAAGGCGCGAGCGCCGAAGCGCCGGACGCCTCGGTCCCGGCTCCACCCGTCGAGGTCCTCGTCCGGGTGACCGTCGCCGCCCCAGCGGAGCTCTTCGTCGACTACCAGCGTGCCGGTGAGGTCACGGAGGTGTACTCGCGCCTCGAGGCCGGCGCGTCTCGGGTGTCTGGCTTCTATTTCGCCATCTACCTCGGGTTTCTCTTCTGCGTGACCGTGGTCGCGGTAGCCGTCGGGGTCCTGGCGGCTCGCCGGGTGACGCGCCGGGTCGCCGACCTCGCGGAGGCGACGGCCCGGGTCGGTGCGGGGGACCTCGCGGTCACCGTGCCCACCGACAGCAACGACGAGGTGGGGGAGCTGACCCGGGCGTTCAACGCCATGGTCGCGGACCTCCGAAGCTCGAGGGATCGCATCGAGTATCTTCAGCGCATCGGCGCGTGGCAGGACTTTGCCCGGCGCCTCGCCCACGAGATCAAGAACCCCCTGACGCCGATCCAGCTTGCGGCCCAGGAGGTCGAGAAGGCCTACACCGGCACCGACGAGGCTTACGCCCACAAGTTGGGTGAGGCCCGGTCGATCATCGAGGAGGAGGTCGCCACCCTCCGGCGCCTGGTCGGGGAGTTCAGCGAGTTTGCCCGCCTCCCCCAGGCCGAGCTCGCTCCCGCGGACCTCGGAGAGTTCATCGGCGACCTCGCCCGCAGCCTGTCCTCCGCCCTCGAGGTTCCGGATGGGGTCGAGGTCCGCTTCGAGACCCTCGAAGAACCGGTGCTTGTGAGCATCGACGCGATGATGCTCAAGCGCTGCGTCGACAACCTGGTTCGAAATGCAGTCGAGGCCCTCGCTCTCGCCGACGGCGGCGTCGTCGTCGTGAGCGCTCACCGGGACGGCGACCGGGCGCGAATCGAGGTGGTCGACGATGGGCCGGGGATCGACGCCGACGCCCGGCCGCGAATCTTCGACCCCTACTATACGACGAAGGCCGAGGGCACCGGCCTCGGCCTCGCCATCGTGAAGAAGGTGGTCCTCGAGCACGGTGGGGATATCTCCTGTGAGCCGCGAGAAGAACCCGAGACCGGAACGCGCTTCGTATTGTCACTCCCGGTGGCGTCCGTAGCGCCGGGGCCCGAGGATCAGACAGGGTGAGAAGTGAGAGCGGTGAGGTGAGCTGAGGTGAGCCGTTTGAAGACCACCCTCGCGTACCTGGCGTTGCCCGCGGTGGTGCTCGTCGCCGCCGCCCTCGGCCTCTGGCTCGAGGAGGGCCTCGAGCCCGCGCCGAGCTTCGCCCTGCCGATCGTCGCCGGCGAGGGGGCCCGGGACGGGGACCGGGTGAGCCTCGAAGAGCAGCGGGGCCAGGTGGTCTTGCTCGACTTCTGGGCGAGCTGGTGCGCTCCCTGCCAAGAGAGCATCCCCATCCTCAACCGCATCGAGGCCGAGTACGGCTCCGACGTGACCTTGCTCGGGGTCAACGTCGAGGCGGGGCTAACTCCCACGCAGATCCAAGCCGCCCATCGCGACTTCGGCGCCGACTTCCCGAGCCTCCACGACGAAGATGGGAGCCTCACTGCGGCCTACGGGGTCGCGGGCCTGCCCACCCTGATCGTCATCGATCGGGAGGGCCGGGTTGTCGAGGCCCGGGCCGGGGTGCCCGACGAGGGGCGCCTCGGGGCCCTCATTTCACGTCTCAGCCCCCCCTAATGTCCAACGATTGCCACATAATATCCGTAGCTTAGCCCAGTCCACTATTGACGTCCGGCTCGTAACTCGGTATGCTGCGCCGCCCTACCGCCCCCTCCCAGCAGGAGATCCGCTTGGTTCAGATCCTTCGCGGCGGAAGTCTCGAAGAGCGCGTCGCGCGTCTTCACGAGGTAACCGCAAAGGCCCCGAAATCGCTTCACGACCAGTTCGTGGAGCGCCTCGATATCACGTGGATTCACCACGATAGCGCGCTCGAAGGGGTCGTTTACGGCTTCGATGAGCTACAAGCCGCGGTCGATGACCAGATCGTCAGCGAATCGACGCTGATGCCCCTCTATGATGAGATCCGTCAGCACAAGGCGGCCATCGATCTCATCCGCAACCTCGCCGAGAAGAAGCGCCTCACCCTGAACCTAGATGTCATCAAAGACATCTACGTGACCCTCCTCCCCGAAGAGGCCGAGGGTAAGGGCGGGCCCAAGTACCGTGCCGACATGCCGCTGCATCGGCTCTACTTCCACGAGATCGCCCAGCCGGAGAAAATCCGCAACCAGATGAAGCAGCTGGTCACGTGGATGAACGCCCCGGAGACCAAGCGCTCGACGCACTCGGTCCGCCTCGCGGCGAAGGCCCACTACAAGCTTCTCCACACCTATCCGTACAAGAAGCAGAGCGGCAAGGTCGCGCGCCTCCTGATGAACCTCATCCTGATGCGCCAGGGCTATCCCCCGGCGATCGTGCATGCGACGGAGCGTCAGCGGTACTACGACGCCCTCAAGACCTCCGAGGACGCGACGGCGAAGGTCGTCACTGAAGCCCTCACCTCTTCGGTCGAGAGCACCATCCGCTTCTACGAAGACGCCCTCGGCATCAAGAGCTCAGCGACTCCGACCTGACCTTTGTCGAGCTCTTGGGGTTGGTCAGTCGCCGCCGGGCAGGATGTCGTAAAACTCCTCGCCGACGCGTTCGCCGAGGAGCGCGATGCGATCACCGGCGGCGTAGTCGACGACGACGAGCAGTCGGCCCCCGGGGCCCCTCAAGATCGTGTAGGTGGCGCGCTCGCTGACCATCGGCAGCTGTTCGCCCTCGGTGCGCACCTCGGCCTGGCCTCGGCGCCAGAGGGAGAGGCGCAAGCCTTCGACCGGCAACTCCGTGGGCACGGCGCCGTCGGGGACTTCGTCGGTCTCGGACAGGAACGCCACGTCCCGGCCCTCGGCGTCGAGCATGACGACGTGGCTCGCCCGGACTCCGCCGGGGGTGATGAAGAGGCTGAGGGCAAAACCCTCTTCGTCGAAGTGAACTTCGCCGGCGAGCCAAAGCTCGGTATCGGCGTAGAGCAGCACGTCGCCAACGCGCAATCCCCGCGGTCCTCCGGGGCGCGCGGGTTTTGCGACATCGTCGTTCGTTTCGCCCTTCTTCTTGGCCCTCTTCTTGGCCTTCTTCTTGGCCTTCTTCGCAGCGCCTTTGGAGCCAGATACCAACCAGTGCGCCGGCACGTCGTCCACGTCCGCTGTCGCCGGGTCTCCGGCGGACCCCTCGCGGGTTGCATCGGTGGGCAGGGCGGCGGGGGCGCCTTTGCCGCGCCGACGGTGGGCGACCAGGGCCCCGATGATGACGACCCCGGCGCCGACTGCGAGATAGACGAACATGGTTGTTCCTCCCGTCTACTCAAATCGGGGTGAGCAATCAAATCAGGCTGATATGGTGCGCGCCGTGCGGAAGCCCGAAAGGCCCCAAGCGGTCGCTCTCACCCTGGTGGTGGGCGCCGCGCTGCTGCTCTTTTTCCAGGCGATGGCGCGCTGGGAGAGCCTGCACAACCAGACCTTCGACCTCGCGTTCTACGCCCGTATGGCCTGGGGACCGGTGCACGGGACCTTCTGGGACCCCATCGTCGGGGCCCACATGTTGGGCCTGCACCTCTCTCTGGTGCTCTTCCCCCTGAGCCTCGTCACCCTGGTGCCGGGGGTGATCGTGCCCCTGCTCCTCGGCCTTCAGGCGATCGCCACCGCCGCCGCTGCGATCCCCCTCGGCCAGATCGCCGCCCGTCGCTTTGGCCCCTGGGGCGCGGTCCTCGGCGCGGCGGCTTGGCTGCTCTACCCAAACATCATGCACGTCGCGACCTACGAGTGGCATCCGGGCACCATCGCCGTCCTGCCCCTCGCCTACGCCCTCGACGCCCTCGACCGCCGCGCCCCGCGCGCATTCATCGTCTCCGTGCTCCTGGCCCTCGCGTGCCGCGAAGACCTGGGCCTCGTCACCGGACTCCTCGGCCTGGTCGCGTTTCGCGCAGGGCCCGAACTCCATCGGGCGGGCCGAGTCGTCGCCCTCGTGTCCTTCGCCTACGTGGCGCTCTTCCTCTTCGTGCTCTTGCCCTTCTACGGCCCCGCCGAGGGCTCGGCCCAGCTTCACTTCGGCAAGTGGGGCCCGTCCCTGCCGGCGGCCCTCGTCGGCATGGTCACGCATCCCGTAGAACTCCTCGAGCACCTCGCTGCGCCCGAGCGCCTGGCCTACCTGCCGCGCTTGTTCGCCCCGGTCGCGTTCCTCGCGTTCCTCGCGCCACGCTGGCTGATCCCGATCCTGCCCATCGTCGGCATCAACCTGGTGAGCGAGTGGCCCACGACGACCGACCTCGACAGCCACTATCAGACCGTGCTCCTGCCGTTCTTGATCGTCGCGGCCCTCGACGGAGGCAGCCGCCTGATCCCTCGAACGCCCGGGGCTTTCATCGCAGTCATCCTGACTGGGACGCTTCTGGCCTCCCACGCCCTGGCCGGCGGCAGCCCCGTCGCGATGGACTACGACGCGGCCATGTTCGAAGACGACGCGCGATCCCTCGCGGCTCGTCGGGTCCTCGCCGTCCTGCCCGACGAAGCCGCCGTACAGCTCCCCTACTCGCTCATGCCCCACGTCGCCGAGCGGCTCTACTTCGGCCCACCACCCCCGCCGGACCGCAACTACGACTGGGTGGTCCTCGACGCCTGGCATCGGGTCGACTTTGCCCAAAGCGAAGACCTCCTGCGCACCGATGAAGAGCCGACGGTTCGGGACTGGCTCGCTCGGGACGACTACGGCCTGGTCCTCGTTGCTGAGCCGTTTTTCGTCCTGCGCCGCGGCGCAGATCCCCGAGCCCTCCCGGTAGAACGCTATCGAGTCCCGACCGCCGAGGGCCCGCCCCAACACCTGTCGGCCTGCCTCGACCTCGTGGGCAGAGAGCTCGACGAAGGCGCCCTCGTGCTCACCCTCCGAGCGAAGGCGCCGTGCGGTGCGGACCTCGCCCTCCGTCTCGGCCGGGGCTATCGGCCGCGGCGCGTCGACCTGCTCTTCGACGGCGTCCTCTCCCCGGCCCATCTCCGAGTGGGCGAGGTCTACCGGTCTACCCACGCCCTCGACGACGACGAGCGCGCCGCGTTCGAAGAGGGGCTGCTTCGGGTCGGGCTGCTGCGTTCGAGTGGCGCCCGGCCGAGTCACGGAGACCCGGTCGCGGTGGACTGCCGCTGACCGAGGGCCTCTGGCCAGTCGCCGGGAGCGGGGCCCTCAGCGCAGCGGCGGTAGCCCGACGACGGGAACGGGTGCGCTGCGATCGGCCCGCCTCGAGACCCCGGGCACGTCACCGAAGCAGCGCAGGGCGCCGGCTCCCTCGTCGACGCAGGTGGCAAAGGCGAGCACGTGGACTCGGCCGTGCGCCGGGAGGGTGACGAGGCCCGTCGCCGCCGAGGTCGAGCCGTTCCCGAGCTGACCGCGGTCATTCTCTCCCCAGCAGACGATAGAGCCCCCTGCAGTCTGGGCGCACGCGTGCACGCATCCCGCCCCGACGGCGGTGGCGTTCGAAACCCCGTCGACCGTCAACGGTGTCTCCGACGAGGCCTCGCCATCGTGCCCCGGTCCGAGTTCCCCGTTCCTATTTGCGCCCCAGCACGTGACCGTCCCGTCTCGGCCCAGGGCGCAGTTGAAAGAACACCCCGCAGCGACCCTCGACACCCCGTCCAGCCCCCCGACGGTGACCAAGGCGTTTGGGTTCCGGGACTCACCGGGGGCGATCGGGCCGCCCAGCTGCCCGGACGAATCGTTGCCCCAGCAGCGCACCTGACCGTCGGCGAGGGTGGCGCAGAAGTGACGTTCGCCGGCCACGAGGTGGGTCGCCCGGCCTAGGTTGGGTACCGGCCCGTGGGTGGGATCCTCGTTGGCCCACGCGCGTCGCCCAAAACACGAGACCTGTCCGGACCTGGAGAGCGCGCAGGTGCCGACCGAGTTGGTCGCCACTTCGGCGACGACCCCGACACCTTCGACTCGCCGCGGCGTCGACAGCACCGGAGGCACCGGGCTGAAGGACGCTCCGGCGCGCAGGCTCGAGTTGTCTCCCCAGCACCGCAGGACGCCGCCGCGATCCACGGCACATGCCTGAGCGCTGGACGAGAGGTCGACCTGGTTGGTCCGCCCGAGGTCGAGGACCGGGGCGAGCTGACTCCGCGCCTCGGTCGTGCCATCGCCGAGCTGGCCCACGTCGTTGTTGCCGGCGCATCGCACCGCGCCGTTCTCGTCGCGAGTGCAGAAGAGATCGCCGCTCCCGTCCACCTCCGCCACCCCGGGCAGCGTCATCGCGATGGGAGAGCCGTCGAAGCCCAGGCTTCCATCGCCAACCTGGCCCCATTGGTTTGCGCCCCAGCAGAGGACCTGTCCGTCTTCTCGGGCGATGCAGGCGTGGTGCTCCCCCGCCGCCACGTCGACCACGTCGTCGAGGCCGACCACGACGGCGCCCTCGGTCGCGTCGCCGTCGCCGAGCTGACCGCGCTCGTCGTCGCCCCAGCAACGCACCGTGCCGTCTCCGAGGGCGCAGGCATAACCAACACCCACGGATACCCGCCGGGCCCCTTCGACGCCGTCGACCCGCCGCGGGAGCCACTCGCCGCTCCCGTCGTGTTCGATCATGTCCCAGCAGGACACGGTGCCGTCGCCCTGGACGGCGCAGGTCCGGCCCTCCCCGGCCTCGATGTGCACGGCGTTGGCGATGCCTGCCACGCCTCGGGGCAGGTGGGGCGTCGCATTCGATGGGCCGCTGCAGGTCACGGAGTTTCGGCCGCGGCTGCAAGTGATGCGGGGGTCGGCTCCCATGCCCCAGCACGAAACTCGGCCGTCTCGGCGGAGGGCGCAGCTGTGGTATTCGCCGGCGGCGACACCGACCGCGTCGGTCATGCCGGTGACCTCCACCGCCGACTGATCCCAGACGTCTCGTCCCTCGTCCGGGACGCCGAGGGCGCCGTAGCTGGCCTGACCCCAGCACCACACCTTGCCTTCGGGACCCACGGCGCAGGCGTGGGACGGGCCGACGGAAAGCGCGACGGCTGCGCCGACCCCTTCTACGGGGCTGACAGCGCGGTCCCCGCCTCGAGAACAGGCCACCGTTCCGTCGCCGAGAATGACGCAGACTCGGCTCCACCCGGCGGCTACGGCGACGGCACCCGAGGCGCCGCCGTACTTCCGCGGCGCGGGGTCCCTGCCCCGACCACCCCAGCAGTAGACCGATCCCCCGCGAAGGGCACAGGACATGTCCCGGGCAGCGGCGACCCGAGGCTCGACCGGTGCCTGCTCGGGGCTCTCGCTGGCCGGCGGTGACGGAGCGTCTGCGACCCGCGGCGTGGTCGGCTCTGGCGGTGCGGAGGTGCCACACGCGAGGACCGCGCCGACGAGCAGAACGAAGCCGATGGGCAGGAGGAGCGCGCCTCGGTGTTCGAACTCTCTTCGCGGAATCGACATGTGAGCGAAAGTAGCTCACGACCCCCGGCTTGGGGGATCTTCGATCAGGAGGCCCTACGAGTCCGCTCCGGCGCTCGAGTCGGAGTCCGAGTTGGAGGAGCAGCGAAGGTCAGAGCGACGGGATTTTGCGCGCAGGGGTCGCGACGGCACCCCTCACCCGACCGGCGAAGGGCCAGTTGCGAGCAGGCATCGACGCCTGCTCGAGGACGGCGCGGGCGGCCGGGTCGAGGGCGAGGATCCACGCCTCGTTGGCGGGCTTTTCCCGCATGAGGCTGAAGGGCAGGGGCGGAGGCTGGGGCTTGGCGACGTAGGCCGTGCCGTCGATCACCGTCTGCTCGTCGGCAAAGCCGTCCGGCATGAGTGATAGCTCTCGTCGCATCTCGTTCCGGGTGACCTGCTTCATCGCTTCCTCCGACATACCGGAGGAACATCGCAGGCGCCGTGCCAACGGCGCTGAGATATCAGCCCACGAAATCATTCGTGTTTTTCGCGATGATGGTGGCTGATCGAAAAGCCATCCCCGGATCGCCATGCCCTGCTTAGGCTCGGTCAGCCGGCGAGGACGGTCATCCCAGTCAAAGCCAGATCGCGTCGCCGTAGCGGCCCGAGAGCTCTTCGACGTGCTCGAGGAGGTGGTCCCGGCGGATGAAGAGGTGCTCGTAGTGCCGGGCCCGGAGGAACGGCGCGAGGGGGTCTCGGGCCATCCGGGCTTCGAGGCTTCCTTGGTCGAGCTCGCGGATCCGATCGACGGTCTCGCGCCGGAAGCGCTGAAGGGCGTGCAGCCGCGCGTCCATCAAGGGGACTCGGGCCCGGGGGCCGGCGGTGAAGCCCGCGCCGTTGTCGAGGTAGATGAGCGGCCCGCCTTCGCCGCGGGTGCGCACGTTGGTGTAGTTGCCGCCCCAACGGTCGACGTTGGTCGTGAGGTAGTCGAAGAGGATCAAGTCGGTGAGCTCACCGACGCGCTCCTCGGTGTCGGCCTCGTCCTCGGCGATGGGGCCTTCGGTCGGGATGTGGGCGTTGCTCCACTCCCGGGGCCGCTGGTAGGGCGAGATCAGGAGCGAGCCCTCCTGACGAACCCACTTGTCCCAGCGCCGCCCCGGCTGGATGCGGGCGAGGCGCTCGGGGATCCACCAGATGAACGCGCCGCGCACGGTGCCGTCTTCTTGCACGGCGACCTCGTCGATGCGCTCGTCGCCGCCGGCGGCCTCTCGCAGCGGCGCCCACTCCATCACGCGGCCGATAGCAGGCGGTACGCGGCCGAGGCCGAGCTCCCGGTCGAGGTAGTAGGCGGCGAGCTCCGAGTAGTAGTGGGCCGCCGAGAACGACTGCTCCGGCTTGAAGTAGCCCTGGGTGCCGTCGACGAGGGTGATCTTGAACGCGAGGGACCGGCCCCCGTGGCCCCGTTCGATCTCGGCGATCTCGCCCGTCGCGAGAGCTTCGCGAACGGTGTGATCGAGCTCGCCGAGGAAGCGGCTGCGTTGGTCGAGGACCAGCGCCGGGTCGGTGACGGTGTCGTTCTCGTCGTCGGTGGGTGCCGCCGCGGATTCGTCGTCGGCGGGTGCCGCCGCGGGCTCGACCACGTCGGGCGGGGTCGCCTCGGTCACCGGAGCGCGGGTCGCCGCGAGCTCCCTCGGCGGGGCAGAGGCCGACACCGAATCGCAGGCCGCGACGGTGAGGGCCGAGACGGCCACCAGGGCGGCGGTGAGGACGGCGGTGACGGGCGCGGCGAACGGATTCACAGATGCGATCGTCGCAACATCGGGGCCCGAGCCCCAACTTCGCGGCAGAGGTTGTGTCTCTGCCGCGACGATCGTGTCTGCAAAGACGCGGCCCGGGGGGCCGCTGGGCCGCTCTTGTCCCGACAACCGCGGGCGGTCCGGTGGTTGCAACCCGCAGCCCCCCATGAAGGTGCCCCTGATCGCGATCCCATCCCTCGCCGCGGTCTTTTTTGTTTTCGGGCCGTCGATGGCCCTCGCCCAGGAGCCCGAGTCGGGCCCGCAAGAAGACCCTTGGGCCGATCTCTGGTCCGACCCCAACCCCGGTGTTCGATATCTTCGTCGCACGACTCGAGACCCGTGCACCATCCATGCCCTGGTCATCGATCTGCGCGCCGAGGGCGTCGAGATCGTGGCGACCCCCCACGGCGAGCGCTGGAGCTCGGTCCGCGATTGGGCCGAGGAACGGGAGGTGGTGGCCGCGGTCAACGGCGGCTTCTGGGGAGCCTTCGCGCGGCCCGGGGGCCTCGCGGTCGGCGAGGGCGACCCGTGGCCCGAGGCCGAGGATGACCGGGACCATGGTTTCTTCGCCGTGGGTGAGAACGGCCGGGCGTGGATCAGCCCGCCTGAACACATCGTCGCCATCGAGGCCGACGGGGCCGAAGCGTCGGCCCGAGAATCTGCGCACGATGTCGCCGGTGAGGTGGGGGACCACCGGTTCGTCGGGGCCGAGCGCGTGCACGATGCGGTCTCCGGTCGGCCGATGCTCGTCCGGGGGGGAGAGGTCGATACCTTCGGTCTCGACTTCTTCGAAACCTCCCATCGCCGCCACCCGCGCACCGCGGTCGGCGTGTCCCGGGACGGGTGGACGGTCTACCTCGTCGTCGCCGACGGCCGCCGGGAAGGCAGCCGGGGCCTCGACATGTATCAGCTCGCGGCGCTCATGGCGGACCTCGGCGCCCACGACGCCATCAACC
>QMMC01000161.1 GCA_003647065.1 Deltaproteobacteria bacterium
CGGGCATCGAGGTGTCTGCGTTGGCGTTGGGGTCTTCTTCGCCGCCTGCACCTTCTGCACCCTCTGCGCCATCGGAACCGTCATCACCACAACCGGTGGCCAGTACTCCGGCCAACAAAATCATCAAAACGTAACGCATAGATCTCTTCCTTCAGTGCGGTTCATCCGCGCGGCGGGCGAGCTCCGTGAGCAGCCCTTCCCACCCGATAGCTCTTCCGTCGAGGCGCGCGGCAGCCGCGCGGCCCTCTTCTTCGGTCGAAAACGTGAGGACCGGCTCCCCCATCACGGGCCGTTCGAAACTACCTACGACGAAAGTCACATCGTCGACGGCGCTCCATGAGCGCTCGTCGGTCGACAAATCGTCAGGCGTCGCATCCGGCGCCATCACCTCGACGTAGATGGAGGTCGGCGCGCCGTGAGGCGATGGGGCCCCGACGTAGACCGCGAGGTCAGAGATGGCACAGAAGTGCGCGCGGGTGCCGTCGCGATGGATCAGCTGCCCCCGGGGCGCCGGCTGCTCGCGGACGATCATGCCGCAGGCCGCGCATTCGTGGTGTTCGAATGACACCGCACCGGTCGCGGTCGCTTCAGTCGCTCCGTCATCGCCACATCCGGCGGCCAGCATGCCCATAAACAGGGACGCCCAAGTGATCGTGCGCAATGCTCTCACCGCACCACCTTCTTTCGCAGGAGGATCAAGCCGCTCACCAGGGGCGGCCCGATGATCCACATCGCCCAGATGACCCCGCGCATCGCCCGACTCGGGAGCTCGGCGACCAAGCCGAGGTCGGTCAACGCCTCGGGCCCGACGAAGGCCTCCATCATGGTCACGCGGTAGAGCCCGGCAGGGTTGCCGAGGACCAGGTTGGCGATGAGGTCCTGGGAGACCGTGCCGTCGCTGACCACCAGAATGCCGAGCAGCCCCAGGTCGTAAAAGAAGACCATGCTGAACCAGACGACGACCACCATGGAGGCCGCGACCGCTTGCCGGCTAGCGACCGAAGAGATGAGGAGGCCGATCGCCAAGAACGCGAGGCCGAGGAGAAGCGTCGGGCCGAGCAAAGCCGCCAAGGTGGCGCGCTCGCCGGCCGAGGTGAAGGCCATCGCCGCGCCGAGACCGACGCTAACCGAGAGGACCAGCGCCGCGCCGCGCCCGACGAGCTTGGCGAAGACGGTCTCCATGCGCGTGATGGGCAGGGAGAGCAAGAGCCCGAGCGTATTGCGCTCGCGCTCACCGACGATGGCGTCGTGGCTGAGGACGAGGGCGACCAGGGGAACGAAGAGACTCGCCAGGGTGACGAGGCTCGGCCCGGTCAGGGTCGCCCCAGCCGAGCCTTCCCCGGCGCTCCGGCCATAGGCGCTGACCGCCGAGGCGAGGGCGGCAAAGAGCACGCTGACGACCACGACCCACCGGTCGCGGGTGCGTTCGACGAGCTCGTGGAGAGCGAGGGCTCGGGCGACGCGGTTCATGCCCCGGCCGCCCCGGCGTCTTGGGATTGCGCCGCGTCGAGGTAGTGCTCGTAGACCTCGTCCATACCGGGCTCGATCACCCGGAGCCCGGTCACCGTAGAGGAGTGCTCGGTGCGAATGTCCATCAGCGCCATGAGCTCGTCGGGAGACGCCTCGACCTCGACGTGCTCGCCGATGCGCTCGACGGTGCCGCCTCCCCGGGCCTCGAGGGCCGCGACGAAGGCCGACGCATCCCCGGTCACCGTGAAGGTCACCCGGACGGGCAAACCGGCGGCTTCCCGAAGGGCCGCGGGGGTATCGAAGGCCACCCGGCGCCCGGACTCGAGGATGCACACCCGATCGACGCGCCGCTCGAGGAGGGTCAGGTCGTGGGTTGCGATGAGCACCATGCGCCCGGCCTCGCGCCACTCGTCGAGCACGCTGAAGAGCACGGCGATGCCCTCCTGGTCGAGGCCGCCGGTTGGTTCGTCGAGGACGAGGAGGTCAGGCTCGCTGAGGATGGAGATGCCGAGGCCCAGGCGCTGCCTCATGCCGCGGGAGTACCCGCGCACCTTGCGCTTCGCCGCCGCAGCGAGGCCCACGCGTTCGAGAACTGCGTCGACCCGTCGACGATCCACCGCCCTCGCCCGCGCGAAAAAGCGCAAGACTTGGCGGCCGGTCAGGTTGTCGCTGAAGGCGATGGCCTCCGGCAGGTAGCCGAGGTTCTCTTTGAACGTGCGGTCGACGGACACGCGCTTGCCATCCACGATGATCGAGCCTTCGTCGGGCCGAACGAGGCCCAGGAGGATTCGGATCAGGGTCGACTTACCGGCGCCGTTGGGGCCGATGAGCATCAGCGCCTCGCCGGGGACGGCGTTCAAAGTGACGTCCCGGAGGGCGTGCACGTCGCCGAAGCTCACGGAGAGGTGGTCGAGGACGAGCTCTTTCATGTGGCCCGAAGCCCGTCCCCGAACCGACGCGGTTGCCGCTCGGCTCTGGGGCGACGATACGAGTCGCTCTGTGGTCGAATCACCATTCATCAGTCGGATACCACAGGGCTGAGGTCGACGACGGTCGCGACGCGCAAAATCGGCATGCGCGCCTCGAGATGCGCCAGAAGTTCGAGAACCGGGCTGCGAACCAGTAGCACCGCCGAGGGATAACGGTGGAGGAGATTCGCGGAGAAGCTGTCGACGCGATGGGGCCGGTCGCCGATTCCGTCGCCGTCCTGGTCCCAGCCCACGTAATCACTGAAATGGTTCCCGTGGCCGTCCTCGCCCCAGAGCAGGTCATGGGCCCCGACGTAGAAGACCTGCTGGGCGTTGCCGATGAAGTGGTTCCCCTGGACGTCGTTGCGGAGGCTTCCGGCCCAGATCTTCGCGCCGACCTGATTCCCGACGAAAAAGTTGTCGTGAATGATGTTCTCCGTCGACGAGAAGAAGAACATGCCCTGGGCATTTCGCTCGAGGCGGTTACCGATGATTCGGCACTCCTGAGCGTCTCGGAAGAGCAAGCCGACCTGGTCGTTGTCCATGGCGACGTTGCCTTCGACGAGCAGGCCGCGGCTCTGCATGAGCGCGAAGCCGCCGGAGTTGCCGTTGGCCGTATTGCCGATGAGGGTGTTCCGGTACGAGTACATGTAGTGAACGCCATAGCGCTGGCCGTTCATCTGATTGCCCTGGATCAGGCTGTCGTCGGTCGCAGAGACGTAGATGCCGTCCCGCGCGCCCTGAATGACGTTGTCTTGGATGACGAGGTGGTCGGCATCGAAGAGATGAATGCCGTTGTCTCGGTCTGCGGGTCGGCGGTCCGCCCTGCCGAATACGTGGTTGCCGATCACGTGGGCCCGCGGTGACTGGTTGATCCAAATCCCGAAGGCGCAGTCGCGAATCGTGCTGCCAACGATTCGCACGTCCTCCGCCGTAGCCTCGGTGTAGATGCACGAATCCCGGTCGCTTAGATCCGAGCCGCTGCCGCGCACGGTGAGGCCGTCGATGACCACGCCGGCGGCGACCACGGTGACTACGGTCCCCTCGCCGCCCCCGTCGATGGTCCCGGGGCCGCGGAGGGTGACTTGGTGCTCGATGCGCACGCGCCCCGGCCAGATGCCCTCCGGCACGACGACGACGTCCCCGTCGGCGCTCAGGTCGAGGGTGGCACTCACCGTGTCCGCATCGCGGCCCACCTCGAGGGTGCGCGCGTGCCCACTTCCCGCGGTCAGCAGCACGAAGGCCGCGCACGAGGCGGCCGAGAGTATGCGGACCAGATGGCTCATACGTCGGCGATGTCCTTCTGAAGCTTTTTGAGCTTCTCCGGGTCGATGGGCAGGCCGTCGGCCTTGGACTTCGCCGTCAGGCGCGAGACCGCGATGAGCGGCGGGCAGACTTCTTCGGCGCGGTAGTTGGCTTCGCACTCCATGCACGACAAGCACTCGCGCGCGTCGATGGTGCCGTCGGGGCGAATCGCCTTCGGCTCACAGCCCTTGGTGCAGATCTTACAGTTCGTACAGAAGCTCCGGCGCCGGGGACCGGAGAAGCGGAAGCTGTTGAAGATGGCGAGGCCCGCGCCGAGGGGGCAGATGTATCGGCAGAAGGGGCGGAAGGTGAAAACGGACCAGACCGCGAGGGCCACCCAGTACACCCCGAAGCCCCAGTGGCGCGTCCAGAACGGCACGAGGAAGGTCGACTTGAAGGGTTCGACCTCGGCCAGCTGCTCACCGAGGATCGAGTCGAAGAGGAAAATCGGGATCAGCGCGAGGAGGATGAAGTAGCGCAGGTAGCGCAGCTTCAGGTGGATCCAATCCGGCAGCTCGTAGTCGGGAATGCGAAGAAACTTCCGGATGTCGAAGAGCAACTCCGTGAGCGCGCCGTAGGGGCAGATCCAGCCACAGAAGAGGCCCCGGCCCCAGATCAGCGAGACCACGAAGATGAACACCCAGAAGAGCATGATGAGCGGCTCGCTCAAGAAGAGCTCCCACCGCCACTCGTGAATCAGCGACTCGATGAGGGTGAGCATCTGCGTCACCGAGGGCTGGGACCGCATCATCATGCCGATGCCGAAGAGCCCGATGGTCATCGAGAAGACGTGCAGGCGCCGAAGCCGCTTCGCGTCCGCGGTGCTCCAGCGGCGCGCCGCGAAGACGAAGATCACGAACATCAGATAGATCGCGAGGAAGGTCGCGTGCACCGTGCGATTGCGCCACGCCTGAACCCACATCGGCTCGTTCGGGTCTGGCCCGTCGTAGACATAGAGCGATGACGGCAGCTGGAGGGTCGAACGGAACTCGCGGAAGTCCCGGGTGAACCCCCCGCGGCCGTCGTAGCGACTGCCGAGGAAGAGGAGGTCGAAAGGCTGGCCCGGGTCGAGGAAGCCGCCGTTGGTCACGAAGACCGCGCCCTCACGAAAACGCGGCGCGTCATCGAGGCGCGGGCTCGTCAGATTGCGGTAGTCGGTGTCGCGAAAGACGATTTCGACGAAGCCCTGGTCGACACGCACGCGGTCGAAGATGCCGCCGCGGACGAAGGCCGAGCCCTTGAACGAGCTCGAACCGTTGCCGAGGATGACGAAGAGGTGCTGGCCCTCGCCGATCTCCTCGAGGGCGTGCTGGTAGAGTTCGTCGCCGAGGAGAGCCCGACCGATCTGGGGGGCATCGGCGATGGTGTAGGTGAGGTCGACGAAATCACCGTCGCGGTCGCGGCCCATGTCGCGGTTGGTCACGACGAGGCGGCCGAAGATCCCCTCGGCCTCCATCTTGGCCCAAGACCACGGCGCCTCTTCTTCGACGAAGTGCCCGGGGCGGGCCACGGCGAGGTCCACCACGCCGACCGCGGACCCGATCGCGAGGGCGGTCTCGAGGATGGTGCGGTTCTGGGCGAGGGTGGTGACCGTGGCGCCGCTGATCACGTCGACGCTGACGGCGTCGGCATCGCGGCTGGTGCCCACGACGATGTGCTGGGTCGCTGGGTATCCCGGGTAGAGCGCACAGAACTCGTGCAGGACCGACTCGGGAATGCCCGTCAGGAGGATGGGCTCACTGTGGTGGATGAGGCGCACCCCGGCGATGTTCCCGTCGGGGTCGAGGCCGACCAAGGTCGCGAGGGGCTTCCCCGAATAGGCCACGATGTCCACGACTTGCGTGGACAGGCCAACCCAACCCAGCTCCTCCCCCTCTGCGTCCGCCCCCGCCATGAAGGGACTGCCCTCGAGGGGCGTAAACGAGGTCGCCCCGGGCAGCGCGTCGGCACACGGCATCGACTCACAGTCGATCTCCGTGGGGGCGCCCAGGCGGGAGTACTGAGCCATGGCCGGAGAGGCCATGACCCAGACTCCGAGGGTCAGAAGTGCAGCAATTGTCCTAGAGCCCATCTCGAAAAACCACGTACGAGGGTTGAATTGGGCTCAGGACGTACCGCGAGACTCAGCGCGCTTCGACGAACATCCGCCCACGCATCTCTAGGTGCAGAGCGTGGCAGAACCAAGGGCAGTAATACCAAAACATCCCGGCCTTATCGGCCGTGAAGGTGTGGCTCTCGGTCCCCTGGGCGTTCACCAGGAAGTTCACGTCGTGATTCGTCACACAGAAGCCGTGGCTCAGGTCCTCGACGTTGTCCGTGTTGCTCAGGATGATGGTGACCTCATCGCCCTGCTTCACGTTGAACTCGGTCAACTTGAAGTCCGGGGCCTGGCTGGTGATGTAGACGCGAACTTCGTTGTCCCCGCGGCGGACGACACGGTTGTCCACTTGGAGGTCGATCCCGTCTTCCTCTGCCCACCGATTGAAGAGCTCGTACCGCGGATGGTCACGAGTATCGATGGCGACGGCGTTGATCTTGTCCTTGGTGACGATGACCGCGTCATGGGGCTCCGAGAAAGTCGGGCCGTCATGGACGAGGACCATCTCCTCACCGGAGATGTCGATCAGCTGATCGTTCTCGGGGTGAAGGAGGCCGACCGGCAGGAAGCGGTCCTTCGAGAACTTGCAGAGCGCGACGAGCCACTTGCCGTCGCAGTCCTTGGTCTCGCTCATCGACGCGTTGATGTGGCCGATCTGGTAGTGCACGTCGATCTTCTGCACGATCGGGTCGACGCCCTCGGCACCACCGAAGGCCTCGATCGCCTTGTCGATGTTCCACTTGGTCACCACCGAATCGATGAAGATCGAGGTGTAGGCGTTGCCCCGGCCGTCGAAGGCCGTGTGCAGGGGACCGAGGCCGACCTCGGGCTCCGCGACGACGCAGGCGCGGGGCTCGATGTCACCGGCGAAGGCCGCCGCGATCTTGTCGATCTGAACGACGGAGACCGTCGGCGAAAGCTTGCCCGAGCACATCGCGTACTTGCCGTCCGGCGAGATGTTCACGCCGTGGGGGCTCTTGGGGATCGGGATGCGCAGGACGAACGGGCCGTCGTCGCCGCGGGCATCGATGACCGGGACCTGAGACTCCCCGAGAGTCATCGTGCCGTCGCCAGCCGCGATCGCCGCGTTGATGGCCTCGGTGTTGAAGACGTAGAGGCAATCCTGGTCGTTGGCCATCATCTCGGGGAGCGTGACGCCGCCCTCGAGGTTGTAGGAGCAGGCGAAGGAGTACTTGCCCTCGTAGTCGGAAGCGCAGAGGTCCATGTTGCCCTCGACCATCACCTGCCACTTCACCTCCATCGACTCACCGTCGATGGCGCTGTGCAGGGCGGAGTAGGTCGACGGGTCCTGGGGGTCGGCGTTGGTGCCGGGGAGCGGCGACCGGAACTCGCTGTTGCAGAACACGAGGCCCGTGGCGTTGCGCTGGGGGAAGATCCCGTGGGTGCCAAAGGAGTTGGGGATGTCGACGATGGCGTCGCACTCGAAGGTGTCGAGGCGGATGCGGGCGAGGCGGGCAGAGGCCTTGTCGTTCACGAAGGCGTAGCGGCCGTCGTAGGTGCCGTCGGTGTAGGAGAGGTGGACGTGGTGGGTGTCACCCGACGCCCGGCCCTTGAGCAGGTCCTTCGACCAGTTGGTCGCGCCCCACCCGGTCGCCGCGTCGCGGTTGAAGACGGGGATGCGCTTGAGCTCGCGCATGGACGGCACGCCCATGACGCGAACCTCGCCGGACTGCCCACCGCTCCAGAAGCCGTAGTACGCGTCGAGCTCGCCCGGGGCGACGCTGGAAGCCGCGTGGCCCCCGCCTCCGCCGGCCGCTTCGCCGCCGCCGCCGCCGCCGGCCGCGCCGGTGGTCTCAGCGGGACCGCCCGCGGTGGTCTCGTCGCCGCAACCGATCATGCCCGTGGCGATGACCGCGCCGCCACCGATCGCCGCGCCGGTCCCCTTGAGGAAGGACCGCCGGCTCGGACGCGTCTCTTCGGTTTCCGCGTCGTCCTTCGAGGTGGTTTCGATCTTCTCGTCACTCATGCTCAGTCCTCCATCGGAACAGAATCTCTGCTTGTCGGGGCTCTCCCCGACCTGAATCTGTGCTTTGCGGGGCGTCGAATCTGAAGCTGCCGGTAGGCCGTATGCTCGGCCGCTCGCCTGCGACAAATTGCCACGTCCGCGCGTTCTACCCGACGTGAGCGCCAATTGCCCGCGCGCTAGGGGCGAAGAACTCCCGAACGGACGATTTTGCCGGTGTACCGTGAGTTATCGCGCGGCCAGACGGGTAAATGGGCGCCATTTCCGTGAGCCAAGGCACGCTTGGCGAGGAACCTCGCCGATCACAGAAACCACGTACTGAACTACACAATTCTGGCTACCATCGAACATCACGGTGGTGGTCTGGGTGAGCAAGACCGAGACTGCTCTTGGGCGCTCTTGAGCTGCTCTTGGGTCGGCAAAGACTGGTAGCGTGTAAGCGCGGCGGACATGGGCGACAAGAACGCATCCGGAGTCGACGATCAGCGCCAGCAGCGGGCGTTCATGCGCGCGCTCCTCGACGACCTCAAGGCCCTCGAGCAGATGATCGACAGCGGCATGATCGAGTCCGGCGTCCGCCGCATCGGCGCCGAGCAAGAGATCTTCCTCGTCGACGCGGGGTGCGCTCCGGCACCGATCGCCCCGGCGGTACTCGAGGAACTCGACAACCCCCTCTTCACGACCGAGCTCGCGCGGTTCAACCTCGAGGCCAACCTCCCGCCCTATGCGTTCGGCGGCGGGTGTCTCCGGCGCATGGAGCAGGACCTGGTCTCGATGGTCGGCCTCGCCCAGGCGGCTGCCCAGGCCAACGGCGGCGACACGCTCTTGGCCGGCATCCTGCCGACGCTTCAGGTTTCCGACCTCACCCTCGAAAACATGACGCCGGCCCCACGCTACGCGGCCCTCAACGAAGCCATCGTGAAAGCCCGGGGCGGCGACTTCCACGTGCGCATCAAGGGCCTCGACGAGTTCTACGCGGTGCACGACAACGTGATGCTCGAGTCGTGCAATACGAGCTTCCAGCTTCACTTCCAGGTCGGCCCCCACGAGTTCGCCAAGCTCTACAATCTCGCCCAGGCCGTGACCGCACCGGTCCTCGCGGCCGCGGTCAACTCACCCCTCCTCGCCGAACACCGGCTCTGGCACGAGACCCGAGTGGCGCTCTTCCAACACTCCGTCGACCACCGGTCGGAGGTCGCCCTCGCCCGGCGGCAACAACCGCGCGTGCAATTCGGCGAACGATGGCTCGACTCGTCGGTAATCGAAATCTTCCGCGAAGACATCGCCCGCTTCCGCGTGATGCTCGCGTCGGACGTCACCGAAAAGCCCTTCGAGCTGATCGAGCGGGGCGAGGCGCCGCACCTCGACGCGCTCTGTCATCACAACGGAACGGTCTACCGCTGGAACCGCCCGTGCTACGGCACTCACGAGGGCCGCGCCCACCTGCGCATCGAAAACCGCGTGTTGCCGGCGGGCCCGACGATCATCGACGAGGTCGCCAACGCCGCGTTCTACTTCGGGCTCCTCGCATCGCTCTCGACCCAGCACGCCGACATCACCGAGGCGTTGAGCTTCGACGACGCCAAGTCCAATTTCATCGCCGCCGCCCAGCACGGCCTCCGGGCGCAGTTCTCGTGGATCGGAGGGCGCCGCACCACGGCCGCGGCGCTGATCCTCGACCTGCTGCCGTCGGCGCGGCAGGGCCTCGAAGACCATGGCATCGACGCCCGGGATATCGACCGTTACCTCAACGTGATCGAGGAGCGTGTGCGCAGCGGACGCACCGGGGCCCAGTGGGCCCTCGACTCCCTCGCAGCGATGGATGACCGCGGCACCCGCCCCGACCGCTTCCGCGCCGTGACGGAGGCGACCAGAGAGAGGCAGCGCGAGGGCCGGCCGGTGCACACCTGGGCCCTCGCCGAGGTCGACGAGGTCCGCGACTGGCGCCACGGATACAAGACCGTCGGCCAGTTCATGACCCGCGATTTGTTCACCGTTCAGCCCGACGATCTGGTCGACCTCGCGGCAAACCTCATGGACTGGGAGCACATCCGCCACGTGCCCGTCGAAGACGACGAAGGCCGCTTGGTAGGCATCGTCTCCCACCGCGCCCTCATCCGGCTGCTCGCCAGCGGCCCCTCCAGCGGCCCGCGCGACCCGGTCGCCGTGCGCAGCATCATGAAGGCCAACCCGATCACCATCGGCCCCGACACACCGACCCGCGAAGCCCTCTCCATGATGCGATCCCATGAAGTCGCCTGCCTCCCGGTCGTCAAAGACGGCCGCCTAGTCGGCGTATTGAGCGAGCGGGACCTCATCATCGTCGCCGCGAAGCTCCTCGACGAAGAACTCTCGGACTTTGGCGACAGCTGAGACGCCGTCAGCCGTTCAGACCGTCCCAGGTGGGGAAGTGCTCGCGGAGCGTGGCGGTGACCTCTTCTAAACAGTGGGAGGTCTGAAGGCGAAGGTGACCACTGAAGGTCGCGACCTCTTCGGGCTCCGGCGACTGATAGCGCGCCACGAAGTCGTCGAATATCTCGGCCCGACCGTCGCTGACGCTCTCGTGTTTCGCCCGCTCCGCGAGCCGCGCGAGGCACGTCTCCCGGTCGCAGACACACTCGACGTGTTCGAAGGGCACTCCATGGTCATCGGCGAGGCGCGCCGCCCGGCCGCGCATGGCGGGCGAGCGGAAGCTGGCGTCGAGTATCACCGACCGCCCCGACGCGAGGACCCGGCCCGCGCGCCGGTAAACCTCGTCGTACACATCCTCGGTGAACGCGGGGTCGTAGGCGCCGCTCCAAGAGCCCTCGTGGAGCTTGTCCGTGGGCCGTGCGCCCACCATGAACTTGCGGGTGCGATCCGTCTCGACGACCGGTGCGCCGATGAGCGCCGAGAGGCGGTCGGCGACGGTGCTCTTCCCGCTGGCGATGACCCCGCCCACGGCGACGACTCTGGGGGCGATGATCGACGGTCGGGGGGCGGTCAGGGCGAGCAGGTAGTACCGCCGCGCCTCGAACGCCGCACGCTCCCGAGCCGCGTCGTCGATCCCTGGGTCCGCCGCAGCCATCGAGGCGAGCTTCGCGCGCACGTACGCACGGTAGCTCTCGTAGAAGTCGACGAGGGGAAAGAGGTCGTAGTCGTTGGACTCCCGCGCGTAGAGCGCCAGGAAGCGCTCGGCGAGGTCGACGCGTCCGCGGAAAGACAGGTCCATCGACAGAAAGGCGACGTCGGAACACACATCTCCGAAGCGAAAGCGCTCGTTGAACTCGATGCGGTCGAGGATGCGCACGTCTCCTTCGTCGTCGATGTAGGTCTGCTCGAGGCGCAGGTCCCCGTGGCCATCACGAACGCGCCCGGAGTCGATGCGGCTCTGGAAGAGCGCCTCACGCTCATCGAGGAAGGCGAGCTGCCACGCCTCGATGGCCTCCGCATCGGCCCTCGAGACGTGGGAGAGCACCGTCTCCTCGGTCTGGGCGAAGTTTTCGACGACGTTGACGCGGATGGTCTCCGTGTCACCGAAGCGCCCGGTTTCGGCATCGACCCGCGCGCCCTCGTGAAAACCGGCAACCTCTCGCGCGATCTCCGTGAGGTCCCAGTCCCCGATGGCGCCGCGGGCCAAACGCTGGTCGAGGCGGTCCCGGTCGGGGAGGCGGCGCATGTGCACGGCCCAATCCACGACCTCGCCGGGCCCGCCGAAGCGATGCACGCCGTCCACGCCGCGAGTGACCGGGACCAAGCCGAGATAGACGTCGGGGCTCAGCTCGCTGTTCAGCACCAGCTCGGCATCGCAGGCCGTCCGGCGCTTGGATTGGTCCGAAAAGTCGAGGAACCCCAGGTTGACCGGCTTCTTGACCTTGTAGACCTCATCCGGGGTCATGAAGACCCACGAGATGTGCGTCTGGCGCACTTCTACGGCGTACTTCGCGAGGTCGGTGGTGAGGTTCCCCACGACGTAGACGTAAGCCCGGCGCCCGGAATGACAACGGAAGGGGAGAACAAGCGCCATCGAGGCCCCAAGGAAGGGGCGGGGCGCGTTCAGCCAGACGCTACCGGCGTGCGCATCGTGACCAACTCTTCGGCGGCGGTGGGATGGATGCCTACGGTCGCGTCGAGCTGGGCCTTGGTCACCCCGCACTTCATCGCGACCGCCATGCCCTGCATGATCTCCGCGGCGGCGGGCCCGACGACGTGCATGCCGAGCACCTTGTCGGTGCGCTTACAGACCACGATCTTCATCATCGACTTTTCGTGGCGGCCGGACAGAGCGTGTTTCATCGGGGTGAAGGTGGACTTGTAGATCTCGCAGACCTCGCCGCGATGCCAGGCCTGGGACTCCCCGAGGCCGACGGTGGCCACCTCGGGGTTGCTGAAGACCGCCGTCGGGATGCTCGTGTAGTCGATGGCCATGGGCATGCCGCCGAAGCGGTGCCGGGCGTAGGCCATGCCCTCCTCGAGGGCGACCGGGGTGAGGGCGACGCGGTCGATGACGTCACCGAGAGCCGCGATGCTCGGCACCGTGCTGCGCAGCTCGTCGTCGACGACGATGGCGCCCCGGGGGCCGAGCTCGACGCCCTGCTCCTCGAGGCCAAAGCCGCGGGAGTTCGGACGTCGGCCGACGGTGGAGAGTACGACGTCGGCTAGGAGCTCCGTGCCGTCGTCGAGCTTCGCGACCTTGGTCTCGTCGCGGAGCCAGAGCGATGTAACGCGGCGCTCGACATGCACGTGCACGCCCTTGAGGCGTATCTGCTCGGTCAGGAAGGTGCGGACGTCGTCATCGAAGGCGTTGAGCAGATGCTCGTCCTTGTGCACCAGGTGCACCTCGGCGCCGAGGGCGTTCAAGATGCCCGCGAGCTCGACGCCGATATAACCGCCGCCGACGACGACGACCCGCTTCGGGACGTCGGGGAGTTCGAAGAACGCGTCGCTGATGTCGTAGTGCTCGGAGCCGGGGACCTCTGGCACCAGGGGCCGGCCTCCGGTGGCGACGAGGATCTCCCCGGCCGAGATGCGCCGACCATCGACCTCCACGTCGTGGGGGCCCACGACGGTCGCCCGGGCCGCGTAGGTCTTGACGCCGGCCCGGTCGAGGATGCCCCCGTAGACCTGGTTCAGACGGGCGATTTCGGCGTCCTTGTTGCGGATGAGGGTTGCCCAGTCGAAGCGCACCGGACCCCCGACGGTCCAGCCGTAGCCCGCCGCGTCTTCGATGTCTTCGGCGTAGTGACTGGCGTAGACCATGAGCTTTTTGGGCACGCAGCCGACGTTGACGCAGGTCCCGCCGAGGCGGCTCTCTTCGGCGAGGGCCACCGTGGCGCCGAAGCCGGCGCTCATGCGCGCCGCGCGGACTCCGCCTGAGCCGCCGCCGATCACGAAGAGATCGTAGTCGTACTTACTCATCGGGGCTTCCTAGGGCCAACTGGGGCCGGTGTCGACGAGACGGAGACGGGATCTCTACGGCCGCGCAGAAGTCGGCCCAGTCGTGCTTCGGCCCATTCGGACCCGCATCGACCTCACCGTAATTCGCAGACGCAGACCGCGTCCATCACTCGCCTGCCGCAACTCTCCAGCTCCGGCTCGTACATGCAGACGTCCGGCATGCCCTCCTGATGGGCACCCCGGCACGACTGCCCTCCCCGCTCGCAGGCTCTACGGCACGTCTCACCGTTCAACACGACGTAGAACTCGCACTCGCTCGCGTTCTCCATGCAGAGCGTGTACCCCTCTTGGGTGCCGAAGAGGTCGTCGCAGCTCGGCGGGGGGACCGCGGTGTCCGGCGGGCCCGTGTCCGGGGTGCGGCTGTCCACGC
>QMMC01000162.1 GCA_003647065.1 Deltaproteobacteria bacterium
GGGTGAGGGCCGATTGGTGGCGCAGGCCCCAGAGGTCGGGGATGGCTACCGGGTCCTCGTCGTCGTCTTCGGTGATGTCGGCGCGGCCGGGACCCCAGCTGGCCATGCGGGCGCGCATCTCCGGGGCGAGGGTGCGGCCCAAGGCATCCGCTCGAGCGATCTGCAGGGCGCCGTAGTCGACGGTCCGGCGCGCACGGCCTTCGACGAGGCGGCCCTCTTCGAGTTTCGTATGGCAGAGGGCGCAGGCGATGCCGATGCGGTCTCGGCCATCGATGTCTCGGAAGAGAAGGGCTCCCGGGCTCGATCCGTCCGGGGCGCGCTCGAGGCCGAGGCGTTCGCTGAGCTCGGCGTTGCGCAATCCGTGCTCTACCCAGACGTCGGCGCGGAGCGGGTACTCGTAGAAGACGCGGCGGCCTAGCTCGCGAAAGGCCCGGGCGGTGGTCGGGGTCTCGCCGTCCCAGAGGGGGGCCTGGTCATCGGGCAGGTCGAGGGTCTCGCCTGCTTCGAGGGAGGCGCGGTCGGCGCGGGTCAGCGTCCGTGAAGTCGGGTTCCACGCGGGCAGCACGTCCCAGCCGTGGTCGCCGCGTCCATAGGACGAGATGCGCGTGCGCGAGTAGAGGTTCTCGGGGTTTCGGAGGGACGCCACCATCGACTCGCGACGAAACTCTGCGTCCTCGCGGTAGCGCCGGCCTTCGGCGAGCAACCACGCATCGCTCCAAGGCGCCGGGGGCGGCCCATCGAGGGTCGGCGGAGCAGACCGGGGAGCTTCCGTCGTCGGCGTTTCCGCGGAAGGCTCTTCCTCTCGCGAATCTCGCTCATCGGCATCACACGCAGCCACGACGAAAGCCGCCGCCACCACGAAGGAGACGACGGCCGGTCTGAAGGTGCGAATCATGGACGATGAGCTCAAGTGACGATCGGGGCTTGGCGCGCTGTCTCGGTAGAAGTCGCGGTGAAGGTCTCGCCGTCGATCTCGATGGTGAGGCGAACCTTGTAGGTTGCCGACCAGGGCTCGTCGACGCCGGACCAGTCGATGCCGCTGAGGTCGTACATCAGGTTCATGCCCTCGGTCGGCGTCGGCACCGTCTCGTCCCAGGCGGCGTACGAGGAGACGCCGTCGTAGCTCTGGGGGTTGTGCGTGGAGAGCTCCATCAACTCGAGGCCCTCGCTGTTGATGAGGGTGGCGCGCACGATCTCGAAGGACAGCGGGCGGTCGGCGTCGGCGGTGAGCAGGAGGGTGATGTTGCTCTGAGTGCACGGCAGGCTGCAGTCGGTGGCCTCGGGGGCGCAGTCCCCGGCGGCGATGCCCGGGTCGGACAACCTGCCAGCGCCGCATTCTTCGGCGAGGGTCAGGCCGGCGACGGCCACCTCGGCGGTGAAGTCGGCGGGCTCGGTGTGCTGCATGGTGCAGCCGGCCAGACCGACCAAGACCGAGACCAAGAGGAACGAAGAGAGGCGGGTGAGTGGCGTGTTCATGTTGGGGGGCGGCATTGCAGCGCGCGTGCCATCGGCGATTCTCTTCTGATTGCGCTAGATCAACTGGGCCATGGTGGGCCACCTGCGCCACCGTGGCTCATTTCTCAGGCGATGAGGGTGCTCAGCCGTTCGATGACGAAGTAGGCCGAGAGCGCCCCCATACCGTAGACGGCGGCGAGTCGCGTCTGCTTTGGCCACGCGCTTCCCCCCAGGCGTGCGGCCCCGGCGATGCCCAGCAGGGCCACGGCCACGAAGAGCAGCTGCCCCGCCTCGACGCCGACGTTGAAGCCGAAGAGCGCCATCGCTGCTTCGTCTCGCGGCAAGCCAACTTCTCGGAGGGCGCCGGCGAAGCCGAGGCCGTGGACCAGGCCAAAGCCGCCGGCGACGAGGCCGGGGTAGCGGCGCGTCAAAGAGAGGGGGGCATCGGGGTGGGTCGGTGGATGGGCGAGCTCGACGGCGAGGAGCAGGATCGAGAGCGCGATGATCGCCTCGGCCGCTGCGCTCGAGACGGAGACCACGTCGAAGGTCGCCAGCGCCAACGTGACGCTGTGGCCGACGGTGAAGGCGGTGATGGTCAAGGCGAGGGTCCGGGGGCGCGCCCGGAGGAGCAGGAGCAGGCCGAGGACGAAGAGCAGATGGTCGACGCCGGTGAGGATGTGGTTCACGCCGAGGGCCGCGTAGCCGCCGAAGACCGAGCCGCCGAGGCGGGCGCCGTCTTCGAGGGTGACCGTGGGCGCGGCGCCGTCGAGCATGGTGATGGAGGTCTCCCCGTCACGGTCGACGAGGCGCAGAGAGATCGATAGTGACGGGCCGGCCCCTTCGACGCCGACCTCACCGCGGAGCGGCGACGGGCAGCGAACCCGGAAGCGGCGGTCGACGCCCCGGCGGGCCACGGTGAGCCGCGGCGGCGCTACCACCTCGCAAGCCGGGGGCAGGACCGCGTCGACCGCGAGGGCTTCGTCGGGGGTGCCGCTGACGCGCAGGAGCACGTCCCATTCGCCGGTCGTTCCCCCGGCGGGGCGCTGGCCCCCGGCGGGCCCCTGGCGCTCTTCGAGCTGAAGTACGCCGAAGCCGACCGGGTGGGCCGCCGCCGGGGTCGGCGAAACCGAGGCGCCCCAAAGCACCGAGGCCGTCAACACCGCACCGGACACGAAGACCCGTACGACGCGGCCAGGCATCGACCCGGTCACGGCGCATCCTCCCGGGGGTAGCTTGCGACGAGTTCGACGATGGCCTCTTCGGCGAGGCGCCCGCGCTCTTCTTCAACCCAGGCTCGCTCGAGTTCGCGGCGCGCGCTCTCGAGGTTTGCGGTGTACTCGGGCGCGCGGTTCGTGACCCGCACGGCGTGGAGTCCGTAGCTGCTCTCGAAGGGGCCCGCCCACTCTCCGACCGGGGCGGCGGCCACGGCAGCGGCGAAGGCGACACCGAGGCGGCCGGCGAGGTCGCTTTCGGTCGTCAGGGGGAAGGTCGCCCCGAGGAGGAAGGCGTCGCCCAGGAAGATCTCCGGGACCGGGAGGCCGTTCTGATCCTCGTTGGCTTCGGTGAGGCGCTGCATCAGCGCTTCACCGTCGGCGGCGAGGTCTTCTCCCCGGGAGTCTCGGCTCAGGTAGATGTGGGTGAAAGCGACCCGCGCGGGGAACGTGAAGTCCTCGCGGTGCGCTTCGAGGTAGCCCTCGAGGGCGGCGTCGTCCGGTGCGGCGACTTCGGTCGCGCTCTGGATCAGGAACTCCATCTTCTGGATGACCCGGCGCCGGACGATGGTATCGCCGCGGTCGAGGCCGAGGCGCAGTGCTTCCCGGTAGAGCGCTTCATCTCGGACGTGCTGGTCGACGAGGTCCGTGAGGGCCCGTCCTGCCGGGCGCTCGCCAGTCCGCCGGAAGCGGTCCTCGACGAGGCTCTCCCGGAGGTGGGCGGTCACCGCGATGCTCGTCCGGGCTTCGTCGTCGAAGTCGTTTTGGGCATCACTGCCCAGGAAGCGGGCCGCGATGAATATCAGCCCCCCGAGAATCACAAAATGCACCAGCGGATCTCGCAAGAGAGCCAGGGCACGGCGGTCAGGCTGGGCAGTCGAGTCCGGTTCACCCATGGGCGCCGAGCAGCGTACACTGCGCGCCGTGGGGACTGATCACCGAACATCTGCCGCTTCCCGAGAGCCCAAAGCCCCAGACGCGCCAGACTTGGCCGTCGCCATCATCGGCGCGGGCTTCGCGGGCCTCGGCATGGCCATCAAGCTGAAAGAAGCGGGGCGCCACGACTTTCAGATCTTCGAAGCGGCGTCGGGGCTCGGCGGTACCTGGCGCGACAACACCTACCCGGGCTGCGCCTGCGACATCCCGAGCCACCTCTATTCGTATTCGTTCGAGCAGAAGCCCGACTGGACGCGGACCTTCGGGCCGTGGTGGGAGATCCTCGAGTACCTCGAGCACTGCGCCGACAAATACGCAGTTCGGCCGCACATACGCTTCGACTCGCCGGTGACGGCGGCGGCCTGGGACGACGACGCGCGCCTTTGGCGCATCACCATCAACGACTCGGAAGAGATCACGGCGCGCATCCTCGTCGCCGGGACGGGGCCCTTCCAGCGCCCTCGGTACCCGGACGTCCCGGGCCTCGATTCGTTCGAGGGCCCGGTCATGCACTCGGCCCGGTGGGACCACAACGTCGACCTCCGGGGCAAAGACGTCGCGGCCATCGGCACCGGCGCGAGCGCCATCCAGTTCGTCCCCGAGGTCGCGAAGGAAGCCCAGACGCTGCACGTTTTTCAGCGCACGCCGCCGTGGGTCCTCGCCAAGCAAGACATGCCGGTCTCCGACGCGTGGCGCGAGCGCTTCATCCGGTCGCCGCGGCTGACGTCCGCGGTGCGCAACGGCCTCTACCTCGCCGCCGAGTCGATGGGGGCCGGCTTCGTGGTGGACCCGCGCCTCATGCGGGTCCGCGAGGCCTTCGCCAGGCGCTTCATCCGGAAGTCGATCCCAGACCCGGCGCTGCGCGAGAAGGTCACGCCCCACTACACCATGGGCTGTAAGAGGATCCTCTACTCCAACGACTACTACCCGGCCCTCTGCCGCGACAACGTGCACCTCGAGACCGACCCCATCGAGCGCATCACCCACGACTCGGTGGTGACTCGAAATGGCACTTCGCGAAAGGTCGACGCGATCGTTCTCGGCACGGGTTTTGTCGTCGATGAGTTCCTGACCCACGTGTCGGTGCGCGGAAGAGATGGCCTCGCGCTCAACGATGCGTGGCAGAAGGGCGCCGAGGCCTACTACGGCATCACCGTCGCCGACTTCCCGAACCTCTTCCTCCTCGTCGGTCCCAATACCGGTCTCGGTCACAACTCGATCGTCTTCATGATCGAGGCCCAGGTTCACTACATCATGAAGTGCCTCGACCGCATGGACCGGGACGGCCTCACCTCCCTCGAGGTGCGCGCGTCCGAACAGCGCCTCTTCAACGAGCGCCTCATGGACCGCATGGGGCGCATGGTGTGGTCGAGCGGCTGCCAGAGCTGGTACCTCGACCAGGAGGGACGCAACTTCACCATCTGGCCAGGCTTCACCACCGAGTACTGGCTGCGCACCCGGCGCCCGGACCCCCGCGCCTTCCGCGGGCGCTGACGCCCGGGGCGCTTCTGTTCAGAGGTCGATGCGCGCCCCGAAGCGCAGGAGGATCGCCCCGGACCATCGGGCGGGGGCGACCTCGTCGGCGACGGCCCAGAGCCCCCGGCCCCGGAGGACGATGCCGCCGAAGGCCCCCGAGTCCTCACCGCCGAGCACGTGGTCGACGGCGAGGGTGAGGGCGCCGCCGACGACGAAGGAATCGTGGGCGTTGTAGACCACGCCCTCGGCCTGCATCTCCGGCGTGCAGTCGTCTGGGCACCTCCAGTTGAACGACCCCTCGCTCACGCCGACGCTCGGACCGAGGCCGATGGTCAAGACCTCGGTGGTGAGGAAGGTCATGCGCTTGATGACGGTCGGCTCGAAGGTGAAGTGGAAGAGCCCGGGCCCCGGGTCGCCGTGAAAATCGATGCCCGTCACGAGATTGAGACCGACCCCCCAGCCAGCGCTGTTTACGAAATCGACGCCGAGGCCGATTTCCATGCCCCCGCGGCTGTCGATGCCCGCCGGTGCCCCGGGGGCGCCCCCGAAGCGCGCGCCGAACTCGGGGAAGAAGCTCATGGACCAGGAATCGTCCGAGTCTTCGACGTAGTCTCGGTAGTCCTGGGCAGAGGCGTCGCACGGCGCGGCGACGGCCACGAGGGTGACCATCGCCATTGCAGCAAAGAGCTTCTCGAGTCGCTCCATCATTGCCTGAAGCCTCCGAGACTGAAGGTGAGCAGCCCCTCGACGCCCTGATCGTCGATGCGCTCGACCGCCGTCACGCTGAAACGAAGCTCGATGCCGGCCCGCTTCGTGACGTGTAGGCGGATGGGCATACTGAAGCGCGCGTAGAAGCCCGGGGAGGCACCCTCCCGGAACGTTGCGCCGAGCTCGGGGATGAAGACCGAGATGAGGGTGGGCACGGCCCAGGCCGAGCCTTCGATGCGATTCTCCGCCTCGAAGGCCAAGCCCAGGTTCGCGATGAAGTCGGTGCTCTGCGAGCTGAGGGCGGCGAGGTAGCCGCCGCGTACCATCAGGCGCATGCGGTCGCCGAAGAAGAGCGTCTCGTGCATGCGCTCGTTGTCGTAGAGGCGCTCGCCCCGGGCAGCGACGAGCACGCCGATGGAGCCGGTAGCGCCGAGGAGCGCGCCGCCGCCGGCGCCGAGGGTCCCGGCGGTCGCGAGGAGCCCGGTGTGCAAGAAGACTCCCTCGTCGTCGTCGCCGTCGTCGTCGAGGTCCGGGTGATAACCGAAGGCGTAGGAGATGCCGCTGAAGTGCGGGTCACGGGTGAGCTCCGCGATTTCTTCGTTGAACCCGCCGACGCTCGTGGGCCACGACGAGACGTCGCCCACCGACTGGCCGAGGCGGAGAAGGTTTCCGGGCCCGGGGCAGGTCGGGACCGTGCATCGCTCGTGGTCGACGACGGGGGCGCACCGGGTCGCGGTACAGACCGAGAGCGGCACGCGGTGGGGCTCCCAGGCCACGTCGTCTTCGAGGAGCACCGCCGGGAGGTTGGCGTCGACGGTCATGCCCGTGGCTCGGCGGGGCGATGGCGCTTGGGATTCGGCCTCCATCTGAGCTCGGGCGCCCCTCGGCGCGATGACCACGACCAGGATTCCGAGCCAAAAAGCCAAGGCGAAGCGCCGCATGCGGTCTCTCGACGGCCCACGGGCGGGGATGGTCTACGGGAAAGCCCATGACCCCACGGCAGCCTCGCGAGTTGTGCTCTAATGCGCCGGTGAACGAGGTCCTGAAATTTCTCGAGCTCTGCGCGAGCGAGCTCGGCGGCGCCGACGCAAAGCTCGAAATCGGGGGGGCGGACCCCGACGATGCCCGGCTGGTCTGGTCGATGACCAAGGCGGGGTTCCGCCTCGTGGTCCGCTTCGTCGACGCGCCTCGTGACCGCGAACTGAAGCAAGAGCGCCTCGATGCCCTCGCCGGGACCTTCGAAGAGCTCGGCCGGGTGATCTCCGAGGCCCTCCCCCGGGAGGCGATCTCGAGCGCCCGGCGTGAACTTGGGGACTTGCTCCGGGACCTCGCGCGCCGGGTCGGTGCCGAGCGCGCGGTCGTCGTGGACGGGACCTCGCCCGTGTTCTTCGGCGACTCCCACGGCGCGGGGCAGCTCTTCGAGGCCGCCGACGCGGCGTTCATCGCCCGGAGCATCGAGCACTCGGGGCTCTCCCTCGATGACCTCGCCCAGGTCCTCGATGGCGAAGAGCTGCCCGATGGCCTCGACGTGAAGAGCCTCGACCCGGGCGCCATCGGGCAACTGGCCGAGCTCACCGCGCCCCCCCTCGGTGTGGCCCGGGCTGCAGAGTTGCGCCTGGCTCTCGCCGTGGCCGACGTCCGGGCGGCTCCGGCCGAGGCGCGACAGGTCCGTGACGGGGTTGCTCCTCACATCAGCCGACCCTTTGCCTCGCTCTACCGGGCAGTGCTGATCTTCGCCAAGCCCTTCTCCGAGATGCACGCCGACGGCCACTTGGTCCGCGCGCTCCCGCTCATCGAGCAGAAGACCCTGGCGTTGCCGCCGGAGGACCCGAAGGGCGGCGCGAAGATTCAGCGTCTCCGGCCAACCTGACCGGCGCGACGGGGCGCGCCGCCTGTGCTACCTAGCGGCCCCATGGCCGCCGAAAAACGCATCGTCGAAATCCTCGCCGGAGACCCCCCCGTCGGGTCCACCGTCGTCGTCCAAGGCTGGGTCCGCACCCGCCGCGACTCGAAGGCTGGGCTCTCGTTCATCAATCTGCACGACGGCTCGTGCTTCGGCATGCTGCAGATCGTCGCGCCGAGTGAGCTCGCCGAGTACCAGGACACGGTGCTCAAGATCACCAGCGGTTGCTCCGTGCGGGTCACCGGCGAAGTCGTCGAGTCCCAAGGCAAGGGGCAGACCGTCGAGGTGCGCGCGAGCCAGATCGAGGTCCTCGGCTGGGTCGAAGACCCGGACTCCTATCCGATGCAGCCCAAGCGTCACTCGATGGAGTTCCTTCGGGACCACGCCCACCTGCGCATGCGCACCAACGTCATCGGCGCGGTGACCCGGGTTCGCAACTGCCTCGCCCAGGCCGTGCACCGCTTCTTCCACGAGCGGGGCTTCTGCTGGATCCATACGCCGATCGTGACCACCAGCGACGCCGAAGGGGCCGGGGAGATGTTTCGCGTCTCGACCCTCGACCTCGCGAATCTGCCTCGGTCCGAGGACGGCTCCATCGACTTCAGCCAAGACTTCTTCGGCCGAGAAACGTTTCTGACCGTCTCCGGGCAGCTCAATGTCGAGGCCTACTGCCTGGCAATGAGCCAGGTCTACACCTTTGGGCCGACCTTCCGCGCCGAAAACTCCAACACCCGCCGTCACCTCGCCGAGTTCTGGATGATCGAGCCCGAGATCGCATTTGCCGACCTCGACGACGACGTGCGCCTCGCGGAAGACTTCCTGAAGTACATCTTCAAAGCGGTCCTCGACGAGCGCGGCGACGACATGGCGTTCTTCTCCAAGTTCGTCGACAAGACGGCGACCGAGCGCCTCGAAAAGCTGGTGACCTCGAAGTTCGAGTGCATGGAGTACGGCGACGCGATCGCCCGCCTCGAGAAGGCGGACAAGAAGTTCGAGTTCCCCGTGAAGTGGGGCGTCGACCTCCAGTCCGAGCACGAGCGCTACCTCTCGGAGGAGGTCATCGGTGGGCCCCTGGCCCTCGTGAACTACCCCAAGGACATCAAGGCGTTTTACATGCGCCAAAACGACGACGGGAAGACCGTCGCCGCGATGGATGTGCTCGCTCCGGGCATCGGTGAGATCATCGGCGGCAGTCAGCGCGAAGAGCGCCTCGACGTCCTCGACGCCCGGATCGTGGAGATGGGCCTGCCCATCGAGCATTACGATTGGTACCGGGACCTCCGGCGCTACGGCACCGTGCCCCACGCGGGCTTCGGTCTCGGCTTCGAGCGCGCCGTGCAGTACGCGACCGGCGTCGACAACATCCGCGACGTCATCCCGTTCCCCAGGGCCGTCGGCCAGGCCGAATTCTAAACTGTATCGCCTGGACCGCGATCCGCGGCGTGAGCCGGCACCGCTTCTTGCGCTGCCTGCTCACCTACGCGGCGTAGGCTCCGCGGGCTGCTCAGAATCGGCGCCATCTCACTTGCGCCTCACGCCCCATCCGACACAGTTTTCGAGACTTCATGCCGATCATCACCGTCGACGGACGCAAGGTCTTCTACGCTGAGACCAAGGGCCGGGAGCCCGCGGTGGTGCTCGTGCACAGCTCGGGCCTCGACCGGCGCCAGTGGGGCGCCGTGCGCCTCTCTCTGGAGTCGGGGCGCCGGGTGATCATCCCCGACCTTCCGGGCTACGGCCGCAGCGCACCGTTCCAGAAGGGCGACGAGTTCTCCCTCGACGACGACATCCGCGTGGTGACCGCGCTCCTCGAGCTCGCGGAGGAGCCGGTGGTCCTCGTCGGCCACAGCTACGGCGGCTTCCTGGCGCTCAAGGCTGCGGTCCGCACTCCCGAGAAGGTCGCCGCGGTCCTGGTCCATGAGCCGGTCATCTGGGGCGTCTTCTACGGTCTCGGTGACGAGGAGAAGATCCAGGCCGTCGAGCGCGCCAACCGGGACGGCCGATTCATGGATCCGGTCCTCGGCGGGACCGAGCCCTGGTTCCGCGGATTCATCGAAATTTGGGGCGGCCCCGGCGCCTGGGACGCGCTTTCCCGGGAGCGTCGCGACGCGTTCCTCGCGGTGGGCCCGAAGGTCTTCGCGGAGGTACGCGCGCTTACCTTCGACCGGACCCCGGTCACCGAGTACGCCACCCTCCGCTGCCCCGTCGTCGTCACGGTGGGGGAAGGGACCCAGCCCCTCGAACGCGACGCGTGCCTGGCCCTCGCCGGAGCTGCTCCGGGAGTTCGCCTGGTCGAAATCCCAGGCGGCCACGTCGCTCCGATCGCCGCCCCAGCGCCCTTCGTCGCCGAGCTTCGCGCTTTGCTCGCGGGTTGATCGTGGTTCGGCCGTGAAATGCTCTAACATGCCGCCCCATGGGTGAGCGGGCGACGAAGGAGACCTGGCTCGAAGGCGGGTGGGCTCGGGCGGTCACCGTCGTCGGCGTGCTCTTCGTCGTCTGGTCGGGAGAGATCATCCTTTCGACCATCGGCACCGGGACTCTTTCCCAGGTCGACGTCGTCGCCGCCCTCGGGGCCCTCATCGCGTCCCTCGGGCTGCTCGCTTCGGTGAACCGCAAGCGCCTCTCCCGCGCCCAATGGCAGTGGATAGGCTTCGCCTACATGCTGCTCCTCGTCGCAGCCACCGCGGTGTCGCGGCACGAAGGAGAGCCCGCGGTCCGCGGATGGCCCGGCGGCGCGTTGATGGTGCTGCTCTATCCCGTGATGTTTCCCGCCACGCGGCGTTTCGCCTTCGCGTTCGGCATGTTTGCCATCGTCGTCGACATCCTCGCGGCGGCGGCGATGGGCCGACTGCCGACGGGCTTCGCCGGCTGGGTGGGGCTTTATCACGCGCACCTGATGGCCACCGTCTTTGCGGTCGCCATCGCCTACCTGACCCAGCGCGTGGGCCAGACCGAGCTTACGTCGAGCAGCCTCGGCAGCTACGAACTCATGGAGAAGCTCGGCGAGGGCGGCATGGGCGAGGTGTGGCGGGCCAAGCACGCGCTCCTTGCCCGGGGTGCTGCGGTGAAGCTGATTCATCCGAAGCGCACGCGCGATGCGGCGAGCGCGAATGCCTATCGTCGACGCTTCGAGCGCGAGGTGCAGGCCGCGTCGGGGCTCAGCTCTCCGCATACGGTGGAGATTTACGAGTTCGGTCAGCGCGAAGACGGCGTGCTCTTCTTCGCGATGGAGCTCGTCGATGGCCTCGACATGGTCGAAGTGGTCTTCCGGCAGCGCCCCTTGCCCGCCGAGCGCGTCGTGCACCTGCTCCGGCAGGTCTGTTACTCGCTCGAAGAGGCCCACGACCACGGTCTGGTCCACCGCGACATCAAACCCAACAACGTAATGGTCGCACGCGCCGGCGCCGAGCACGACTTCGTCAAGGTTCTCGATTTTGGCCTGGTCAAAGAGCAGGAATCCAAGGAGGACCTGAAGCTCACCCGCGACGGGGCCACCCCAGGGACTCCGGGATTCATGGCTCCCGAACAGATCATGGCGCCGAGTACCGTCGACCTCCGGGCGGACATCTACGGCGTGGGCTGCCTCGCGTACTTCCTGGTCTCCGCGCGCCTCGTCTTCGAATCAGACGACTGGGACAAGGTGAAGATGTCCCATGTGTCGGACCCCGTCGTGCTGCCCTCGGACCGGACGGAGATGGCCATCCACCCGGAACTCGAAGCGGTGGTCATGAAGTGTCTCGAGAAGGACGTGAAGGACCGGTATCAGTCGGCGCGGGCCCTCGGCGATGCCCTCGGCGCCATCGAGTTCGAGGAGCCGTGGACCCGCGACCGCGCCCGGGCCGAATGGCAGGGCCACGACTTCAAGTCGCGTGGCTGGTTCCAGGCCGAGTGATTCCCAGGAGTCAGTACCAGCCGCCGATGCCGATCGAGCCGACGAAGTAGTCTCGGGCGACGTCCATCGAGAGGCCGAGGCGCCAGAGATAGTCCTCGGACCAGACGCCCATGACGTCCCACCAGCCGACCTTGAAGTCGAGGCCGACGGTGTAGTGGAAGCGCGGGTTGGTGAGATCGACCCGGCTGGGCTCGACGTAAGCGCCGGAGCGCAGCCTGACCCAGTTGGGGATGAGCTCGGTCTCGAGGCCCCACCGCGGCGAGAGGCTCAGGTCGTCACCGGAGTGCTGGACGCGCTGGGTCAGGAAGCTCTCGACGCTGACGGCGTCCCGCGACTGGCCGACGATGTGGAGAGCGGTGCTGATGAGCAGGTAGCGTCGAGCCTGGGCCCGGAACTCGCGGCGCAGGCGTCGCCAGGTCTCTTTGGTATAGAGCGCGCGTTCATCGCTCGACATCGACTCCCAGAGATCGCCGACTTCGGCTTGGACGACTTGGTCGACGTTTCGCCACACCGGATTGAGCGGGCGTCCGCCGAATTGATAGGCGAATCCCAGGCGCGTCTCCCACGGTTTGTAGACTGACCGTGGCAGATAGAACTCGTTTTCGATGACGTCGCCGTCATCCGTGGCGCCGGTCTCGATGGGGCCTTCGAAGGCCGCCGCGAGTCGGTAGTGGCGACGGTTCGGCCTATAGATCAGGCCGACCTCGTAGCCCACACCCTCGGTGACGTAGAGCTGCTCTTCGTCGAGGATGTTCTGTCCGCCGAGGGCTCGCTGGACCAGGACGATACCGCCGATGCCCACGATCAGCTGGCCTTCGAGGAACTGATACGCCGCCTGGAGGCGCAGCTTCAAGAACTGAAAGCGGATGGATGCGTCGTCGTCGTCGTCGGCGGCATCTCCCTGGGAGTTGATGCGCGCCGTTTGGATCTCGAGGGTGGCGCCGACCCCGAAGGGTCCCCATTGGAGATTCAGCGCGGGAGCGAGGTAGGTGAAGCCGCTCTGGTCGAAGCCGGCTTCGCTCGAGAAGCCCCCGGTGTTGTAGAAGTCGCCGACCGAAAACGGAGCGCTGAAGGCGAAGCCCAGCCAGTAGTCGAAGTGGTCGACGGAGTAGCCGGGGCGGTAGGCGGCGGTCGCCGCGTTGACGAGGTTGCCGTCGACGCCTTCGGCGATCGCCACGAAGGCGCCGCCGAGGCCGATCATCTGGGCGCCGCCTTGGACCACTCCCGTATACATGTCGATGGTGTAATCGCTCGTGTCGATCGCCGATCCGTCTTCGCCGAGCTGGGCGGCGGCGGAGGTCGGGGACGCCGCGAACGCAGTAAACGCCAGGGCAAACGCCCATATCGCTCGGTCTTGCCCCATGGCCTGCTGGCCATGTTAGAAGGGCGCACTCTTTCCGAAAAGGACAATGGAGCGATGGCTAACCCGACCGCGACCTTCGACACCTCCGTAGGCAACTTCAAGGTGGAGATCTACCTCGACAAGATGCCGGTGACGGCAAAGAACTTCCTCGACCTCGCGAAGGAAGGCTTCTACGACGGCCTCCACTTTCACAGGGTGATCAAGGGCTTCATGCTTCAGTTCGGGTGTCCCCACTCGAAGGACCCGAAGAGCGGTCGCTCGGGCACCGGTGGCCCCCCCCACGGAACCATTCAGGACGAGCATCCGGCGGAGCACAAGCTCTCGAACGAGCCCATGACCCTGTCGATGGCCAACACGGGCCGACCCAACACCGGCGGCTCGCAGTTCTTCGTCAACACGGTGCACAACTCCTTCCTCGACTGGTTTGGCCCCGGGGCCTCCAAGCACCCGGTCTTCGGCAAGGTCGTCGAGGGCGAAGACATCGTCACCAAGATCGAGACCAGCCCGACCGACGCCGGGGACA
>QMMC01000163.1 GCA_003647065.1 Deltaproteobacteria bacterium
CTTCGCCGCGTTGGGGGGAATGCCAGGCGCACCTGCAAGCGCTCCCGTCCGGGAAGAGCGAAAAGAAGAGGAAGAAGACCCCGCCGCCGCGCCGCCGTCCGAGCTCTCCTGGAAAGACAAGGTCGTGGTTCGTAGGGAAACGAAGGGCCGCGGCGGCAAGACCGTGACCCGGGTAACCGGGCTCACGCGGGCCGAGCTCCCCGCCCTGGCGCTGCGAATGAAGAAGGCCCTCGGTTGCGGTGCGGTGGTCGAAGGCGAAGCGCTCGTCTTGCTCGGATCCCTCGTCGATCGCGCAGCCGGCTGGCTCGAGGCCCAGGGCGCCGAGCGGGTCATCCGCGGCAACTGAGCCCTCTTCGCACCATCTCTCGAAACTCTGTCACGCTCGCGGCGTCCATTCGTTGTGCAGGGTGAAGGCTGGCGACGGGCGCCGGCGAAAGGGAGATACGATGATCGAGTTCTTTCGTGCGGGCGGCTGGTCCATGTTCCTCATTCTGATGCTGGGTCTCGTGACCCTGGTCGCCGCGGCGGCCTTCATGCGCAAACCCGCAGCCGCCGACATCGGAATGATTCGTGGATTTTCGGTGGCCACGGTATTCGCCGTGCTCACGGGCATCGCCGCCGACCTCGCCGCGGTGTTCACTCACGTCCCGAACAACCCCGAGTGGGCGCATAGCCCGGACATGCCGCTCATCGTCATGACCGGCCTCGGCGAAGCGCTGACCCCGGCGATCCTCGGCTTCACGATGCTGACCCTCGCCTGGATGGTGACGGCCGTAGGCGTTCGCCGCCTCGGCACTGCAACCGTAGCTGCCTGAGAACCCTTGTCCGACGAGGCACAGCTCGTCGCCGGGCTCCGGCGCGGAGACCGCGAGGCCTTCGATGCGATCTATGATCGCTATCGGCCTCGCGTCTTTGCGTTCTTGGCACGGCTCAGCGGAGACCGAGCCCTCGCCGAGGATCTCCTCCAGGAGACCTTCGTCCGTCTGGCGCGTCGCGCCCCGGACCTCGACCCGGCGACGCGCCTCCGCCCCTGGCTCTTCACCGTCGCCCGCAACCTCTTCATCGACCACCGGCGCTGGGTCGTCCTGGACTTCGACCGGCTCCGGGACCTGGCCCTCTGGCCCAGCCGCCCGCGGCGCGTCGACGAGACCCCCTTCGACCTCACCGAGGCGAGCGAAGCGGAACGACGCATCGAAGCGGCCCTCTTGGACCTGCCCACCAAGTATCGCGAAGCGGTGCTCTTGGTAGGCATCGAGGGCCTGGCCCCGAACGAGGCGGCCAACATCCTCGGCGTCCGCCCCGATGCATTGCGGCAGCGGCTCTCCCGGGGACGTGCGCTCTTGCGTGATAGATTGGAGAAGCGATGAGCCAAGCCGGACCAGACGAAGTGGAACATCTCGACGAAGCGCTGAGCACCCTCGGCGAACGCGACGTGGAGACCTGGCGCCGCGAGAACATCCGCCGCCGCGGCCACGAGGCCCTCGGCGCCCCTCGACGTTCGAAGCTCGCGCACGGCTACCGCCGGTACTTCGAACCCGCCCTCGTCGCGACGGTCTGCGCCATCCATCTCGTATGGGCCTTCGGGACCACCGCGTCGATCTTGCTGCGCTGACGCCCGGAGCCGTAACCCGAGCAGCTTGCCCGTGGACAACCCCCGCGGCAGCCCGAGTCAGTCGGCGAGGCGCTCGACCGCGCCGATGTCGATGGCGTCACCGATGGGCCTCGTGAGGGAACGAAAGTCGGTCCGGACGATGTCCGAGACGTCGGCGCTCCCGCGGTCGATGGCTGCGCTTCCCGCGCCGATATCGAAGGACGACGCCGCGGGACCGAATTCGAGCATCGGGTCGCCGTTCACGGCAGCAGGGTCCGTGGCGTCGCCATCACCGGCCCCGAAGTAGAGGTTGTTCTGAACCGTGCCGACGCTGGCGACCACATAGGCCGCTCCGGGGTCGGCGAGGTCGATGATGTTGTTGATTACGCTCGAGGAGATGACCCGCGAACCGTCGATGGCGAAACCGTCGTGGTGCGAAGCGTGGATGGTGTTGTTGTAGAAACGCGCATGGGCGGCGTTCTGGTAGACCGCCGCGTGGCTGTCGGTCCCGCAGCGAGAGAGGATGTTGTTGTAGACGTAGGTGGGCTCGGGCTCGGTTTCGCCGCCGCCGTCCCAGGAGAGGTCGAAGATCCCGATCGCGCGGCTGGGGTAGGCCGAACAGTCCACCAGATTGTGGTGAATGTAGTGCGAGCGCACGAAGACGTCGGACGGGCACCGGTTCTCCTGGTGGTTGACGACGATCATCGGCCCCCGGTCGAAGCTGTTGTCATAGACGTAGTTCCACGCCAGCTCGTTGCCGGCGCGCGGAGCGCAGCCGCTGATGTAGATCCCGTGGTCCAGGCGATTGTCGGTTCGGCCGCCGTGAATGGCGTTGCCGTAGACGACCGTGGCGTCGCCTTCGGCGACGACAATCCCCGTACCGCTCCTGAAGACCGCGCCTCCGCGGATGTCGTTTCCGACGATGCGGGAATCGTCGCCGACCTTGACGCCGGTGGCATGGGCGTCAACGGACACCTTGGACAAGGTGATGAAGGCACCATCGAAGGCGAAGCTCGAGTGAAAATTATCGCTGCCGTTGGTGCGCGAATCGAAGAGGGGGACCTCGCCGGGATATCCGACGAAGGCGATGGGGGCATCTCGAGTCCCTCCGGTGTCGGAATCTCGGAGCCAGATATTTTGCTTTCCGCCGTTGTACTTCTGGTCGTAGACGAAGGCGCGAAAGTAGCCGATGTCCCCCGGGGCCATCGTGTCTACGAAGGAGCGGGGGTTCGACCAGGGGTCGCCGTGGGTGCCCGTCCCCTCCCCCGCAGCGTTCCCGTCCACGAAGTAGATGCGACCGCCGCCGACCGTGAAGGGGATCGCGTTGGAGGTCTCCGCTCCGACGGTGACCGATATCTCCCCCGGGCCGGCCGAGATGCCGTCGTTGAGCCAGAAGCTGACGCGCTGCAAGAACGGGATGGGGCGGCCAGCCTCGCCCCAGGGCTCGGCGTAGTCTGCGTCGGTGGTGAGGCTGGTCCCGTTGACCGTCACGTGGCTCTCGCCCCGCGCGGCGCCGAGGTTTCGGCCCCATATCGTGACAACCGCGCCCCGGGACGCGTTCTCCGCGCTCCAGCCAGAGTTCGGCGCGACGGTCAGGTCCGAGAAGAGGACGACCGGCCCCCCGGTGGACGACGGGACAGGGATGCTCGAATCCACAGCCCCCGAGTCGCCAGCATCGGAGGGCGTCGCGTCCCTCGTCGCGCCATCGGAGCTCGCATCGGACCCGGCGGCGTCTGCGGCCCCATCAGGGGGCGTCGAGGGCGAATCGGAACAGGCGACGAGGGTAAGGATGACGAGCAGGCGCGAGGCAAGATCCACCGGCCAAGTGTGCCACTGCGCAGGCGCCGCGGCTACGAGGCCCTCGATGCCCCCTCCGGCTGAGCCTCGGTGCCGTGGCCCGGTCCCGGCACGACCGTTCAAGCCTCCGAGGCGAGGTCTTCGAGGGTGTGGCGACCGAGGAACTCGCGAAACTCTCGGGGGATTCGTCCGCGCTGGCGGCTCACCCGCACGCCCTCTCGGGTCATGCGAACCTGGAGCCGGAAGTCGGTGGTGACCCGGTTGACGCCTTGGTCCGAATCGATGTCGGGGTATCGGGTCGTGACGTCGCGGCGGCTCAGGGGAATGGGCCGGGTGCAAACATCGGCGTCGCAGACGACGAGGAGACGCTTCCGGACCGAGTAGGACTCCGGCTCGGTGCAGGAGCCGCCATCACCCGCGATTTCGAGTTCGATGGCGATGCGGTCGCCGTCGCCTCCGCTTTGTCGGCCGATGCGCTCGAAGCGAAGCCCGAGGAGGCGCTCGTTCCAGTTGACGCCGTCGCCGTAAAAGGCGACCCGGAGCACCTGAGTACTGCCCTCGGGGGTCGCGCGAACGAGGAGGACCGTCGTGTCCCAGTCCTCGGCGAACTCGACGAGGGTGAGGTCGTCGAGGGCTGCGCGGACGTCACAGCGGGTGTCGCCGTAGCCCGGGTAGTCTCGGGCGGCGCGCCAGGCGTCGCATACATCCGTGGGCTCGACACGCACGTCGAAAGAGCCACGGGACGGCGAGTGCATGGTGATGGGGGGCGTGACGACCGCGGCGGCTGGCGCGGGTTTCGTGGCCAGCGCCGACGTCGGAGCGGCGATGAGCGTCATCGACGTCGATGCGGCCGCGGCCGCCGGGGGAGCGGTCTTCGGCACCCCTGAAAGCGTGACGTCCGCAGCGATCGTCACGGCCGCGGTGGGTGCGGATGCCGGCGCCGTGATGGGCTCTGCTCTCGGGGCAGTCCTGAGTGCGGAGCCAGCGGATGCGGACCCGGGGGCAAGGCCCGGCGCCCGCCGGGCCTCCATCCCATCATCCGAGCCTGCCTCGGCGTCCCCTTCTGCCAGTGCATCGCCGGGCGCCTCCCCGTCGAAGGGCGCGCCGTCGATCGCGGCATCGAACTCCCCCGCGGGGACGCCGGTATGCATGGCGCAGCCGGAGAGGGCCACGAAGAGCGCGAGAAGGACGAGGTGCAGTCGGTTCATGGCCCCCTCTAGAGCAGGACCCGTGCCCGCCACTCACGGCCGCAAAACGAGCAAAAAACGGCCCGTAAACGCCCCAAGAACGACCAAGGGAACCCACCCGGCGTGGTTCCCGGGCCGCGATCGTGGGTCCCGGACGCCACAGGGGACTCGCCGCGCCGACCGGGACCAGACCTCTGGTCCCGCGCTAGCCGGGAGGCGGCCCGCAGCAGGGCCTCGCGTCGTCACCGCACATCCAGGTAATGCCCGCCGGGGTGAAGTTGAAGATCTCGCACCACTGCTCCTCGCGCATCACCAGCTCGGGGACGGTCAGGCCCGGGAAGAACCGGACGGTCTCGCGGTGCACCATGCGGACCCGGGGCAGGCTCGTCGCGTTGGGGTCGGTCGCCGGGGGCGGCTCGTCGGGGTCATCGCAGTTCTCGTAGAAGTGCACCCAGACCGAGTACTGGCCGCCGAAGAGCTCAGCGGGGTCGGTCCAGTAGATGTGCTCCGGGCCTCCGGCCGATCTCGGCTGGCAGAGGTCGTCCCGGTCGAGGCGGCCGGTGTCGGCGGCGGGTCCTGGCGACCCCCAGCCGATCACGACCCCGTTCGGTCCCCAGACCCACAGGTCGAGGTCGTGGGTATTGTTCCAGGTCAGGGTCACCTCGGGGTCACCGAGGTTGACACCCGTCCCCGGTGGCGGGGTCGGGCCGAGGTTCTGGGGCGGTGGGCAACGCCCCTGGGCGGTGGCGCCGGAGTCGCTGACGTAAAGCACCGGAGGCACGGTGTCGTTCGTGCCCTCGGCGAGGATGATGGCCGGCGCCGTGGGCACCGTTCCGAGGAAGTAGTGGTAGTAGATGAGCTGGCTGAGTTCGTCGGTCTCGTCGGTGTGCCAGTCGATGCAGAAGCTGTACTGGCCCTGGGGAAGCGACATGCGCCCGGTGTATCCGGCCCGGGGAAAGACCGCGACCGACACGTTGCCGATGGGTGCATCGAGGTCCGGCCGCGCAAGGACGTACTCGAAGGGCCGCACCACGACGGGCCAGGCCGAAGCGGTCGGGCTGAAGTCGACCTTCTTGTGCAGGCTGGCGCCGGTACCGAGGATGAAGACGGAGAACCCAGTGACTTCGGTGCGCACCGTGAAGCCGTCGCCATCACCGCCCACCGTCGACCAACCCGCGCCATCCCAGCTGTAGATCGCGACAGCGCCAGGGGGCAGCAGGGGGTCGATGCCGGCCGCGTCGAACTCGACGATCACCGGCAGGTGCAGCTCGGTCGCGTCGGTCTCGATCGCGAAGGCACGATCGCCCGGGAGGATATTCCCCGGCAACGGCGCGGGCAGCCCCACCCGGGTGATGGCGAAGCGCGCCGGGTCACCGAGGGCGCCCGCCGGGACTTCGACGCGGACGCCATCCGGATGCGAGAGTTCTCCCCCGATGCTCTCGATCGTCGTCATGACGTCTCCGGTCATCACATCGTCTCCGCCGCAGCTACCGAGGGATGCGCACGCGAGCGCGATCATCGAGGCCGCGAGAAACACGGAGCCGATGGTCCTCGGGGGGCCGGGCGCATAGGGACGAACCCGTATCGTGCGCTGGGACATGGCTCCCTCCTTCGAGTGAGAGTTTTGATTGGTCCGCCGGTAAACACGCGCAAGCGGTGTGCCATCGACGTGGCGCTGGCGAACTATCCGGAATCGCAGGAGGAACGAAATTGGGCGCCGATTGGAGCGCGCGAAGACTGCGTATCACGGGGTTATGTGCGCAAATGGCGCACCTTCCGGCGAGTGCTTCCGAAGCGAGGTACTGCTAACTTCGAGGGACCCGATGCCCGTCTTGCTTCGCCTCGTGACCGCGACCCTGCTGCCCTTGCTGCTCTTGGCGGCCTGCACGGACGATGCGGGGACCCCTCCGGGCGACGCGGGGGGCCCAGGCGACGCGGGAGACGGCAGCTTCGACGCCGCAGCAACTACCGACGCAGATGCTCGGGACACGGCCGTCCTCGTCCCCGAGGGCTTCGACGAGTTCATCGCCTATCAGATGGACGTGGGCGGCATCCCCGGGGTCGCCGCGAGCATCGTCACCCCAAGCGGCATCGCCTGGAGCGGGTACTACGGCTTCGCGGACATCGAGAGCGCCCGGCCGGTCGACGAAAACTCGCTCTTCATCGTCGCCTCGGTCAGCAAAACCATCACCACCCTCGCCGCGCTCCAGCTCGTCGACGAGGGCTTGCTCGATCTCGATGCCGCCGCCGATGATCACCTACCCTACGCCCTCCGCCACCCCGACTTCCGGGCCGACGACATCAGCCCGCGCATGCTGATGACCCATACGAGCGGGCTCCTCGATACCTTCACGACCCTGTCCCGGGTGACCTCCATGAGCGATCCCGAAGTCGGCCTGGGGGAGTTCAGCGAGAACTACGTAACCCCCGGCGGCGCGTACTTCGCGACCAGCAATTGGGGCGAGCGCCCCGGCTCAGACCACGAGTACTGCAACGTCAACTTCGCCCTCGTCGGGCACCTGGTCGAATCGGTGCGCGGCGACGACCTGCGCGCCGTCTCGGCCGCCCGCATCTTCGGGCCCCTCGGCATGACCTCGACCGGCTGGTTCTTGGAAGACGTCGACGCCGAAAACCTCGCAACGCTCTACACCTACAACAGCCGGACGAACGCCGCCGTCCCCCACAGCGGCTTTGCTTACTATCCGGCGGCGTCCCTCCGGACGAACGTCCCCGACATCTCCCGCTTCATCCAGGCCACCCTCCGCGACGGTGAGCTCGACGGCACCCGGGTGCTCTCGGCGGAGCTCTCGCGGTCGATGCGGGAGGTCCAGCGCCGCGACCTCCACGGCGGACAGGCGATCACCTGGCGCTATCGGACCATCGGCGACGAAGAGTGGCTCGCCCACACCGGGTCGACCTTTGGCGCCAGCGCCATCGTGGCCTACCGCCCCGATGACGGGGTCGGCATGGTCGTCATGACCAACTCCGACGCCTTCGTCCGCGCCCGCCTCGGCCTACCCGCGAGCCGGGACGCCCTCGAAGAGATCTTCGCGCGCATCGCCGCTGAATCGGTCGCGTTTCGCTAGCCCGCGGATGCCCTTCCCCCGAGGGTCACCACTGAATCGGGGGTGGCACCGGAGCTCCGAGTCGCTCGAGGGTCTCCCGTTCGAGTTCGGGCGGGCAGTCCATACACTGCTCGATACCGTGAGCCACGGCGATGATCCGTAGCGGCGGCCGGTGCTGACCGCGCCGCCGCGGCGGCGCGATGAAATAGACAGTGAGCTGCTCCCCGGCCCCCGGAACCACACAGTATCTGGAATTGCAGTAGGTCGTGAGGTCGATGAAGCCGGCGACCTTGCCCGCGTAGGCGGCCGCGTCTGCCCCCTCGAGAACGCGGGAAACCCGTGGGCCCTCGACTCCGGTTTCCCAGGAGTAAGGCACCGCCTCCACCCACAGAGACTCGAGGTCGTCGGCGAGCAAGCGCTCGCGAACCGAACACTTGAAGCCCATCTCTGTTTGAGCACCGAGGTCCATGTGAGCACGCCGGACCGCCTCGAGGGTCTTGCGCCTCAGGCTCCGCAGCGAGGGCGCGACGGCGGGGTTGGCGATCACGCCGAGAAGACGCCGCCGCCCTCCATCATCTAGGCCGAACTCGAAAACATAGCCGCGCTCACAGGTCGAGAGATCCTCCGGGCAAGACGCACAGAGGGAGAGATCGCGGACGCAGTGAAATGGGCCCTCGGGTACGAGTTCGTAAAACGAGAGGTCGTCGGTCTGGGCCCTCGAAAGCCAGGTGGTCATATCGAGCTCACTGCACGCGGTGGCCACCATGTGTCCCTCGATCCAGTTGAAGTCGAGGTCGAGTCCACGAGCCGGATCGGTCAAAGCCCAGACAGCCGCGGGCGAGCCCTCGGCGGCCCGTAGCGCGGAGAGGATGGCGCCCTCGGAGTCGAGGCTCGGCGCCTCCAAGGCCGCCTCGGGAAGAGCGCCCGGCCGGCCACCCCGGGACGGAACCGCGTCGGTATCTCGCGGGGTTTCCGGGGAGGGCTTCCCGCGTGGGGCGGGAGCCACCGAGGGAGCCGCCTCCGGCGACTGCGCAGTTTCAAAACTGGATTCCGAGGCCCGCCCTTCACCGCCCTCACCGCAGGCCCCGAGGGAGAGCACCGAAGCGATCGAGATCGCGCCGAGCAGCGTCATTCCGCCAAGGGTCTCTAGTCCCATGGGTTGTAGACCTCGCCCCCGGACGAGCTCATCGCAGGGGTCGCCGCGGGTGCGGGGTCGGGTGCGGGCGCCTGGTCCGCGGCGCCGTGATTCCAAGGGTCCAAAGCTTCGACTTGGCGGCGGCGCATCGCGCTCGACGGATGCCCCGGAGCCGCGGCCACCAAGGTCACCAAGACCTCCTCGTCCGTCCCCTGTCCAATCGCGACCTGGGCCGGCTCGTAGCCGCCGAGGCTCAAGGTCAGGGCGTACTTCTCGGCGCCCCGCATCGGGAGCTCGATCGGAGTATTGCCGAGGACCGCGCCGTCCATTTCTACGAGTGCACCGGAGGGCTCCGACGAAACACGAACCGGGCGTGCCGCGGCTGCAGCATGGTCGGGGGTGGCGGCGGCCTCGACCCGTCGAAGGGCCACCCCGTCGGCGCTGGCAGGCGACCCGTCGGACTCCCCCGAGAATCCCGGCTGCATGAAGAGAATGCCAACGATGCCGCCGAGAACGAGGGCGGCGACGAGGCCGCCGGCGATCCACCGGCCGAACCGTGTTCGCCCTTCCTCGACGTGGCCCGTGGCCGTGGCCGTGGCTGCGGTCGTGGGGCCGGGGCTCGGCGCCTCTGCGGCCCGTGCCGCTTCCTCCGGTGGCCGACGTGGTCGGTCCACGACGGTGGCGGCGAGGGGCATGAACCCGGTAGACGGCCTCGTCGTCACCTTCGGCGCGCCGACGGCCGCCTCCGCGAAGGCCGCCGCGAAGGCCCCCGCGCTCTCGAAACGTCGGCTCGCTTCCCGCGACATCGCGCGATGCACGGCAGCGCAGATCGCCTCCCCGAGGTCGGGCGCCACCTCGTCCAGGCGCGGCGCTCCCGCCAAGACATGCTCGGCGGTCTCCATGCCCGACCCGGGGAAAGGGGGGCGTCCCGCGAGAGCTGCCCATGCCATCACGCCCAGAGCGTAGATGTCTGCGCGATGATCGACCGCCTCTCCGATGATCTGCTCCGGCGCCATGTACCGGACCGTTCCGACCATCTGGCCGGTCATCGTCAGCCGCGTGACGTCGGCTGCCTTGGCGATCCCGAAATCGACGAGCTTCACCGTCTCCCCAGCCAGAATGATATTCGCCGGCTTGAGGTCGCGGTGAATGATCCCGAGCCCGTGGACGGCGTCGAGGGCATCGGCGACGCCCCCGATGATGGTCGACGCGTCTGAGGCGCTCATGGGTGCCTCACGGCGGAAGTAGTCGAGGAGCGTCTCCCCTTCGAGGAGCTCCATCACGAAGAACGCGGACTGGTCCTCCAGCAAACCCGCGTCGAGGATTTGCACGACGCCGGGGTGGTCTATCTTCGACAGAAGCTGTGCTTCGCGGCGAAATCTCTCGAGGGTCGTCCCGCCCTGGACCAAATCTCCCCGAATCACCTTGATGGCGAAGTGGGCCGCGTCTTCGAGACGTTCCACCTCATGAACGGAGCCCATTCCGCCGGTCGCGATTTCGTCGAGGACGCGGTAGCGCTGACCGACGACCTGCCCGCTCGTCAGAGACATGGACGAGAGCTTATCCGAAAAGGCCCCCGTAAGTGGAGGGCGCAGCCCCGCTCACCGGTCGACGACGAAAATGAACTCGCGGTTTTGGAGGTGGCTCACTTTGCCGACCTTCTCGCCGGACGGGTTGTAGATGCCGATTTGCGCCCCCACGTAGCGCTTGAACTCGTGGTCAAAGGCGGTGACGTCGCCCAGGGGCTCGAGGATGTCGAGGATCTGCTGACGCGGCAGGTAGCCCTCGTCGCTGAACGACACGACGAGGCGCTTGGCGGGGAGGCGCGCACAGAGGTCAGCGAAGGCATCGGCAATCTGGCCCTTGCGATTGAAGGGCGACTGGTACTCTTTGCAGTCTGCGCGCTTCATCGCGACGCCGTAGGCCGGGGGCGCGTCCCAACGGACCAGCGTCTCCCACACGTGATAGTTGTTGCGGTACTTGTGCTGGTTGTACGGCGGGTCGAGGTAGGCGAGGTCCCATTCGCCGGCCTCGGGTAGATCGGCGGCGTCGAGCATCAGCGCCGTGCCCTCGCCGTCGATGATGTCCGGCAGGCGGAGCTCGAGGTCCTTCGCTGCCCGGGGTGCCCACTTCTTGAGGTAGGCCATCTGCACCCCGCAGGTCGAGTCCACCCGGTCGGCAGCTTCCATCAGTGAGGTGAGCACCACCGCCTCGACGTCGGGGTCGAGGTCCATCTCGGCGATTCGGTCACGCATCGCGTCCACGCGGGCGCCGTTCTTGGGATGAAAGAAGCGGGCCTGCACGCAGAAGGTCTCGGTGAAGTAGCCGGCCTCGGGTTTCACCTCGCGCAATTCGGCGAGGACCCGAAGGGCGTCTTCCCGGACCCGCGCCCCGTCGGCCTGCACGTAGCAGCGGCCCAGGCAGTGGGCGTAGGCATTGTGGTCGTTCGCCGTGACCCGATAGCCCGCCTTTTTTAGGGCGTGGCCAACCCGGGATGTCCCGCTGAAGGCGTCGAGGACCGTGCGCACGTCTCCACCGAAGCCGGAGACCAGCTCCACGATTCGCGGGACGAGCACACGCTTGCTGCCGATGTACTTGATCATCCTAGACGAGGCTTCATAACCCGGACGGCCGGTTCGCGTCACGCGGGTGCGTCCAGAAGGCCCACCAGGCCGCGCCCCCCATGAATCTACCGGTCATCACGAACGAGGCGCGCCCGGACGACTGGCGCTGGCAGGCCCGCCACGCCATCACCGACCTCGCGTCCCTCGAGGCCGCCCTCCCCCTCACCGACGACGAGCGCCGGGGCACCGTCCGGGCCCTCGCCGAGGGTTTCCCCCTCTCCATCACTCCTTATTACCTGTCTCTGATCGACCCCGCCGATCCCGCCTGCCCGATCCGCCGCCAGTGCGTGCCCGTCGCCCAGGAAGCAGAGGAGGTCCCCGGAGACCTCCGCGACCCCCTCGGCGAGGAGGCCCACCAGGTCGCGCCGCACCTCGTCCAGCGCTACCCCGACCGCGTCCTGCTCTTGGCCACGGACCGCTGCGGGGTCTATTGCCGCTTCTGCACGCGGTCCCGGATGGTCGGCCAGGGGGGCGGCGCGCGCTCCATGGAAGCCCTCGGCCCGGCCTTCGACTACATCCGGCGCACCCCCGAGATAGCCGACGTGATCATCTCCGGAGGCGACCCCCTGGTGATGGCCACGCCGCGCATCGTTCCGATCCTCGAAGCCCTCCGCGAGATCCCCCACGTCGTCACGGTGCGCATCGCCACCCGCGCGCCGGTCACCCTCCCCCAACGGATCGACGACGAGCTCTGCCAAGCGCTGCGCACGCACCCGGCGACCTGGGTGATGACCCACTTCAACCATCCGCGGGAGCTCACCGACCAGTCCCGCGCCGCCTGCGCCCGCCTCGCCGACCACGGGCTCCCGGTGATGAACCAGACGGTTCTGCTCCGCGGGATCAACGACGACGCGGCAGTCCTGACCGAACTCTTCCGCGGCCTCGTCGGCACGCGGGTTCGTCCGTACTACTTGCTCCAGGCGGACCCGGTCCGGGGGACCTCGCATCTGCGAACCAGATTGTCAGATTCGATCGCGATCATGGAGCGCCTCGAAGGACACCTCAGCGGCATCGCGGTGCCGAAGCTCATCGTCGACACGCCGGAGGGCCGGGGCAAGGTAGTTATCGGCCCGGACCGGGTGGTCAGCCGGTCTGTGGGCGTCACCCGGCTACGCACGTTTCGGGATGAAGAGGTCGACTACATCGATCCCCCCGGAGCACCTGGGGCACAGTAGCTTCGTGATCCTGGGGAGCCGAAGAAAGCTGTCCAGCACGCGCAAACGACTCTGCACCGTGGAGGGCGCGAGCCCGCGCACCTCGCACTCCTTCACATACCTGTCGACCAGGCAACCCCTGTACGCATCGCCGCCTCCTCGGAGAACCGGCCCCCGGCGCCGCCGCTCACCGCGGCGACCTCGCGAACCTCTGGGCCTCTGAGGCCTGCCTGGATCTCGCGCCCTCCGCCCGCGACGAGTGCACATTTGGCGACAATATGACGCCCGATATGATGCGCTCACGCCGGTGAATGCCGCGTGAATTGAACTAAAATCGAGTTTCGTTCCGCCCGCCAAGCACCGATCCCCCTGGCGAAGATCTCCGGGGGGGCGTCGTGGCCCGTCAAACGGTGCACGAAACTCGCGGCCCGCTTCGCCGAGGCCCTGGACGTTCCCTGGTCCGGAGATGGCCTGGAGCCCGAGTCCATCCTCGCCGACAACGCGCGCCGGGGCCGATTTGCCGCGTGGATGGTGTTCTCGAGCTTGGCGCTCCTCGTGGCCGCGAGCGTTGGCGCCTACGTCATGTATCTCCTGGGATTCATGGAACGCTGAGTCCCTGGCACCGGGGGCCCAGGGCCGTCCTTCTCGTCCTTGGACGGGGCGCCGAACGGGTGTATAGCGCTGGCGACGAGAGGATCGCGATGCAGAAGGTATTGACGCTCCCCCAGACGACGATCGGCAAAAAGGCCATCGCGGCGATCACCGGGCTCATCCTCTTTGGATTCCTGGTCGGTCACCTGATTGGCAATTTGCAGCTCCTCCTGGGGCCGGTCGACGGGGCCGAGGCACTCCATAACTATGCGGTGATGCTCCGGCGCACCGGCCCGCTCTTGTGGGTCGCTCGACTGGTGC
>QMMC01000164.1 GCA_003647065.1 Deltaproteobacteria bacterium
AACCAGTCCTCGTCGAAACGCTCCCGGAGCGCTACCGCGAGACCGAGGCCGACGACTGTTCCCCGGAAGCGCGGCCCGTGTGCCGCCGGCAGAACGACGGCGAGGCGGGCATGCTCGATGGGGACCGGGACCCCGAGAGCGCGCTGGAGGAGGGTCGACCCCGCCTCGGCCTGGGCTTCGGGGCTCTGCTCGGTCACTCGCGCGACGAGGGCCGCGGCCCGGACGCGCGCGAGCAGAACCAGCGCCGCGGCGGCGGTGCGACCGAGGACATCCGCCTCGTTGGCACCGAGACGGCGACCGCGGGTCAAGAGCACGCGGTCTGCAACGAGCTGCGCCGAGAGCATACCGAGGGCCCGGGGTACGCTACCCGCGAGGGGCCGGCGCTCTTCGACCGGGAGCCCCGGCGAGACGAGGACGTGGCCGAGGGCGCGCCCGAGGGCCTCGGCTGCGGCGAGCTCCGAAAGCACCCCTCGTTCCCGTGCTCCCTCGAAGAGGCGCACGTCCCCAGGCGCAGAGACGACCACCACCCGGGCCTTCGGGCCCGGGAACGGGTGCGTGCCCCCGGTGCGCACCCGCGCCCGGAGGTCACCCTCGAAGCCGAGGGCCCGAATGTCATCGGCCAAGCGCCGGAAACGGCCCCCTCGGGGGACCCGCGCCCCTGCCTCCGGAGCCCGCAGCCCGCCGAGGAGCACATGCAGCACGCGTTCTTCGGGAGCGAGGTAGCGGCGAGCTTCCTCGGCGATGTCGTCGGTCGCCGCGAGGAAGCCCCGAGCCTCGTCGACGAGGTCCCCCCGCGGCGGCCCCGCATCCGGCGGCGCCTCTCCGCCGCGGAAGACCGCGAGGCCCGCCTCGTCGGCACGATGCTTCGCGGCACCGAGGACCCGAGCGATGGCCTCGGCCCCTTCCGTGAGGGCGTTGCGCCCGTCGGTGCGTTTGTCGCGATGGTCAGAGGCGAAGGCATCGAGGGCATCTTCGATGCCCACCTGACTCCTACCGATCTTCACCTTGGCAACCGAGGCCGCCTCGAGGACGTCACGACCCGGGGCGAGGGCAATGTCGGCGGCGGCCCGGGCGGCGTGAGCCCGAAGGGCAGCCTGGTTGATGTCGGCGAGGCCCCCTCCCCCAAAGGCGAGGGAGAGCATCTCACGCACCTCGTCGACGTCCCCGAACTTCCAATGGCGTTCGGCGACCGCCTCCTCGGATTCGGCGCCCTCGGCGCCACGGAAACGCCGAACGCGCTCCTTCGCTTCGTCCTCACGGTACGCTTCGAGGGCCCACCGCAGCCGCTGCAGAGGATTCGTCATCACATCCCGAACCGTACGCCCGCGGCGAGTTCGACCCAGACGATAGGGAGTCGGTCCGCCGCGCTCAAGCGCAAACGTGATTGCAGGAGCGTGGTCAGCGCCCAATGCTCCTCGAGCCAGAAATCGGCGCCGGCGCCTACGGTCATGGTCGCGGCGTAGGCATCGCCTACGGCCAGGCCCCCAGCTGCTGGAAAACGGCCATAGACGAACCCCACAGCGAGGAGGCCGTAGGGGCGCACCGCCGCGCCGTCACCCACCTGGACCTTGAAGCGCAAGGGGTCGACCTCGAGGGTGTAGTCCTGCCGCTGGTCGTCTGGGGCCTCGGCACCGAAGAAGGTCGCGGCAAACCCGGGCCCGAGGGAGAAGCGGCGGGTCGGGCTCAAGTAGACGTCGAGGTCGTACCCCACGACCAGGGCAACCCCGGAACCGACGGCGGCCCCCGCGTAAACCCCGTCGCTCGAGTAGAGGGGCCCCTCCGCCGCGGCGACGCTCGTCAACGAGGAAATCACCACCAGAACGCCGACGGTGGGCCATGGGATCGCCATCGCGCAATTAGACCACAGAAGGGGGACGGAACCGTCGATAATGTCCGCCGAGATGGTGTCCAGGCTGCACGCACTACTTCTGCCGCTGGGAGTCCTGACCGGCCTCCTGGGTGCTCCGGGGTGCTCACCGCTGATCTACCTCGCGTCCGGCGGCGGACCGGACGAAGTTCAGCCCCTCGGCGTCGACGCACCGGTCCTCGGCACGACCCACGGCAGCCACGACGACTACGCCCCGCGCTGCGCAGGCGCTGAGGAGACCCCCGACGCCGCCTACGCCCTCGAGGTGCGGCGCGCCGGCCGATACCTGGTCGGGGTGCAGGCCGACTTCGATGCGGTGGTCGCCATCTACGACGGAGACCGGTTGCTCGCCTGCAACGACGATCACGAAGTCGCGAGGCGTGCGCAGGTCATCGTCCTGCTCGAGGCGCGGCGTCGGTACATCGTCGTCGTCGACGGTTGGGGCGGCGACGAAGGGCGCTTTGAACTCGCGGTACACGCTCGGGACACCGAGAGCGCCGCCGTGGACCTTGACCTCCAGCCCAACAGCGCGCCACAGGCTGAGGACGTGGCCGCCCTCGAAGCCCGGTGCTCCAGCGCGGAGAGCCTGGCCCCGGGACGAACCGAGGGCGTATTGATCCCTTCGGAGTCTCACGCAGTGGTGGGGTGCGGCGCCGGAGGCCGGGGCCCCGAAGCGGTTTACCGGGTCGAGGTGGACCGCCCGACGCGTCTCGATGTCGAGATCACCTCGGAGCTCGACGCGGTCGTAGAGCTCCGGCGCGGTTGCTCGACCGGCCACCAGGTCCTCGCGTGCGTCGATGACGCACCGGACCCGATGCATACCGGGCTCTCGGCAGACCTCCTGCCGGAGGAGAGCTACTTCCTCATCATCGACAGCTATGCGGTCGATGCAGGCGGAACCTTCGAGATCGAAGCGACCTTCACACTCCGAGACGGGCCCCAAGACAGCCCCCAAGGCAGCCCCCAGGACACACCATGACCCTCACCCCAAAGACCGCCTTCCTCGGCGCCGGCAACATGGCCGGCGCCCTCATCGGAGGCCTGACGGCGGGCGACGCTGCGCTCGGAGGAGCCCGGGTGTGGGCCACCGACCCCCGGGCTGAACGCCGACTCGAGCTCGAAGAGGCCCACGGCATCAAGACAGGCGTAGACAACGCCGAGGCCGCACGCTGGGCTGACATCGTAGTCTTGGCGGTCAAGCCTCAGGTCCTGGGAGCCGTCCTCGGCGACCTCGAAGGGCAACTCGGAGCAAAGCACTTGGTCATCAGCGTTGCCGCGGGGGTGAGCATTCGGGCCATCGAGGCGAAACTCGGCCCCGCCCGCGTTATCCGCGCGATGCCCAATACGCCCGCCCTGGTTGGCGCCGGGGCGACGGCGTTCGCACGGGGGCCGCGAGCGACGAGCGCGGACGCGGCCGCCGCTCGGGACCTCTTCGAGAGCGTCGGCGTCGTCCTCGAGGTCGAAGAGGACCGCCTCGACGCGGTCACCGGCCTCAGCGGCTCGGGGCCTGCGTACGTCTTTCGCCTCGTCGAGGGCATGGTCGCGGGGGGCATCGCCGCGGGGCTCACCGACGACGACGCCACGCTCCTCGCGGTCCAGACCGTCGCCGGGGCGGCGCGCCTACTCCGCGAATCGACCGATACGCCTGCGCGCCTCAGAGAGAAGGTCACCAGCCCCGGCGGCACGACCCAGGCGGGCCTCGACCACCTCGCCGCCCACGATTTCCACGAGACCGTAAAAGGCGCCGTCACCGCAGCGACCGAGCGTTCAGTAGAGCTCGGCAAAGAGATCGCCGAGTCGATTCGCTAGCGACTACCGAAGATGGCGGTGCCTACGCGGACGATGGTGGCGCCTTCTTCGACGGCGATTTCGAGGTCGCGGCTCATGCCCATGCTGAGGCCGAGGCCCGGGGCGAGTTCGTCTCGGAGTTCCCGGAGGCGAGCGAAGAAGGGGCGCACTTCGGCGGGGTCGTCGGTCGCTGGGGGCACCGTCATCAGCCCACGAAGGATGAGTCCTTCGTGTTCCCGTACGGCATCGAGCACAGCTGGGGCATCCCCGACGGTGCACCCCGACTTCTGAACTTCGCCTCCGACGTTGACCTGCACGTAGACGTCGAGGGTCTGCCCCGCTGCGGCGGCCCGAGTACCGAGGGCGGTGGCGAGGCGCGGTGAACTCACCGTCTCGACGACCGCACCAACACGGACCACCTGCTTTGCCTTATTGCGCTGGAGGTGACCGATGAAGTGAAATTTCAAACCGTCCAGGTCCGAGAGCGCGTCAGCCTTGTCCACGAGCTCTTGCACATAGTTCTCTCCGAAGACCCGATGCCCCGCAGCGTGAGCCGCACGAATCGCCTCGGGTGGGTGCATCTTGGAGACGGCCACCAGGGTGACCTCCAAAGGATCCCGGCCCGCTCGGGTGGCCGCCTGCTCGATGCGTTCCCGAACCGTCGCCAGGTTCGCCGCGACCTCGATGAAGCTCAAGGCCATCGACCGAGCGCTCCATGGTTTTCGAGGAGCACGATGACCTCCGCCGCCGGCAGGCCCACGACGTTGAAGTAAGAGCCCTCGAGCCTTTCGACGAGCCCCGAGCCGAGGCCCTGGATTCCATAAGCGCCCGCCTTGTCCCGCCCTTCCCCGCTGGCGACGTAGGCGTCGATGGTTCGTGCCTCGAGGGCGCGAAAGTACACCGTCGTTTCCACGACGATGCCGCCGAGTATACCCCGGCCCAGCCGACCGAGGGCTACGCCGGTGAGGACGCGGTGGCCACGCCCCGAGAGACGCGCGATCATCCCGCGCGCCTCGGCGTCGTCCCTGGGCTTATCGAGGATGTCACCGTCGACGACGACGGTGGTATCGGCGCCGAGCACGTAGGGCGGGGGCCCACCCTGCCCGAGCTTCGCCAGTACATCGTCGACCTTCTCCGCTGAGAGTCGACGCACGTAAGCCTCCGGCCCCTCGCCGGGACGCCGCTCTTCGAGAATCCCGCTCTTCTTCACTTCGAAGGAGAGGCCGAGGGTTTCGAGGATCTCTCGGCGACGCGGAGACGCCGACGCGAGCACCAGGGGCGCGACCGGGTCGGCCATCAGGAGAAGGACTTACCGCGCTCTTCGACGTAGCGCTTGTACCGCCCCACGTAAGAGCGACTGACTTGGTCTGGGTCGAGGCGAAGGAACTTCGCGACCTCGGTGACGAAGCCCCGTACGTATACGGGCGCGGGCAGGCTGTCGAATTCTTCTCCTTCGAGGGCATCGAGGTGAGCCGCGCCGATCTTCGTACGCTGACCAATCTCACGGATGCTCACCCCCTGGGACTCCCGGACCGCCCGGAGGAGAGGCCCGGAAAACTCGGTATCGGGGGTGATGACGGGCGGCGGTGGCTTCGGTTCGTCGCTCTCCGGGAAAGACGGCACAGGGTCGGGTGAAGGTTCGAGGGGGAAGACCGAAAGTTCGTAGGGACGCCGGCGCGCCGGGTCGAGGAGCACGTCGTAGGCCTCTTCGAGACGCGCCTCGAGGGCGTCTCGGGAGGCCCCGTCGAAGAGCCCGTAGCACGCCATGGATTCGCGGTCGTAGATTTGCCCGACGCGCTTGTAGGCCCGGCGAATCTCTTCGTCGGTGGCGCCCCGGTCGACCTCGAGGAGGTCGTGATGGCTCTCCGACGGAACGTTTCGAACGGAGTGCTGGCTTCTCTTCCCCGATTCGATGGCCAGGAGGCGCCGGGCCACCTTCTCGAGGTTCTTGCTCGCCTTGGTACCGGGGCTCTCGATCAGCACGGCCCGCTTCTGTCGGACGCAGGCCCAGACCGCATCGTCCTGCTCGATGTACGCGAGGTAGTCGAGGGATACGCCGTGGCGCCGGCGGCAAGCGATGCTCATCGAATCACCGAGCTCGAGGTCCGCGCGCAGCCGCGTCCTGTTCAGGACGAAGTGCAACTCGAACTCGTCGATTGCGCGCCGCACCACATCGGCGAGGGGATCCCCTGCGGCCTCGAGACGCCGCGCGAGGTCGAGGGGTGATGGAGCGTTGCCCATCGACCGCAGGCGCTGGACGAGCGCGCGGCGCGTCTCGGGATCCTCGACGCGCCGCTTGAGGGCCCGCGCAAAGAGCGAACGTACGAAGCGGTAGGTATTGTCGATCGCGGTCGGCTCCGGGGTCGCCACGAAGAGCGCGAGGTCCGCATCGAGAAACGCGTCGAGGAGCGATGGCTGGGTGCCAGCACCGAGGTCGACCACCAGATAGTCGGCCGGCAGCTCCCGGATGGTCCGGAAGAGGCGAGCCCGCGAGGTACGCCGCACGGCACCGAGAACCGGCTCGTCGATGCCGCCGTGGAGGAGCGAGAGAGAGGGGATCGCCGTCTCGACGAGCACCGGCCCTCCGTCCCCTGAAGATCCGTCACCGTCCCCCTCACCGCCCCACCCAGGAGCCTGGCGCGAAGAGGGCGTAGGCCGCGAGACACCGAGCACCGTGTGCAGGCTCGCCCCTTCGGCATCCGCGTCCACCAGAATCACCCGGCGGCCGAGGGACGCGAGATAGATCGCCAGGTTGGCGGCGACGATGCTCTTGCCCACCCCCCCCTTGGCCCCGGATACGGCCAGCACGCGGCCGCGCGGCGCTGGGGCGGCGGTGATGATCGTGGGCTCCGCGTCGAGGTCGCCAGGGGCGCCCTCCTCACCTGGGCCCGTCGCCTCACTCGGGGGCTGTGGGTGTTCGACCATCGCAGCGGCCTTATCAGCTGCCCCCGCGAGGCGCAATCGCCCGCGTTCAGCGTCACCTCGGCCTCGCCGGTGTAGGCTCTCCCGATGTCCCCCTGGGAACGCTTTGTCGTGCCACGCCTCATCGAATGGGCCTGCGCTGCCAGGCCCGTGACAAGGCAGCGCAGAAAGGTCGTGCCTCAGGCGCGGGGAAGGATCCTCGAGATCGGCGTCGGGTCCGGGCTCAACCTTTCGCACTACGATGCCGCACAGACAGAATCCGTGATGGGCATCGACCCCTCGCCGCAGCTCCTCGCCAAGGCCGAGATCGCCGCCCGTGACATTTCCTTCCCGGTGAGCCTCGTCCAAAGGTCCGCAGAACATCTACCCGTCGACGCGGGGAGCATCGACACCGTCGTCGTCACCTTCTCGCTCTGCTCCATCCCCGACATCGAGGGAGCCCTCCGAGAAGCGCGGCGCGTACTCCGTCGCGACGGCACGTTGCTCTTCGCAGAACATGGCCTCGCTCCGGACGAAAGCGTGGCGCGGTGGCAACGGCGCCTCGACCCCTACTGGACCCGGTGCGGCGGCGGGTGCCACCTCGACCGCGACATCCCGGGGGTCATCGAGACCGCCGGGTTCAGCTTCGAGACCCTCGAAACGATCTACCTACCCGGCCCCCGGGTGCTGAACTTCAATTACTGGGGTACCGCGAAGCCCACCTGACCTCGGGGAGGTCTCCCCGGCAGACAGCCAATCGCGTTTCGAAGGCGTAAGACCCGAGCCCTCGAACCGTTACGCGACGGTAACGCTGCGGGGCGCATGCGAGGTTCGGAGCGCATTTCCCCCACATCGCGCACAGAAAGCCACTTGGTACGACTGGTGCTCATTCACCCGTGGCACCTCGTCAGTCCGGGGTGCGGGGGAGGCTGTCATGGGGGGGAATTTGTTCGAAGCGAGAAGTCCACTGAGTGGGACATCCCGCGTTCCATATCTTCTCCGGGCGGGTGACCACGCGCTCCGGATGCGGCAGATGGGGGGTGAAGAGTGGCACGGGTGTTCTTGTCCCAGCGTGCGGGACGAGGACGGCAATGGGATCGGCGTACTCACGGTTTGCCCACCTGGCCAGGCCGGCCCCTGCGCGGGGTGCACGACATCGCGAGACGATGTGGAATTCCCGGGGGAAACGGCCCTATCCAGGGAACTCCTACGCCTATCCGACGAGGGCTGGTCCGTCGTGGACCTGAAGGACGACACCGAAGAATTCCGGGTGCGCCTCGACCTGCCGAAGATCGTCCGGGCGCTGCGCTTCGAAGGCATGCCGACGTCGGTCTCGGCCCAGACCCTGGCCTCGCCGGTGATGTCCCGGATCGCGCGCTGCGGCATCGCCCTCGTCGCGGCGCCCTTGGTGCTGGCCACCGGCGCGGTGGCCATGGTGCACGTGCTGGGACTCTTTGCGCCCCTGGCATTGGTCATGGCGCCGTTCATCGTCATGTTCCTCCCGGTCATCATCGTGGGCCTGTGCGCAGACGGGAAGCTGGCCGCCCAGGGGACGGTGACGGCGATTGCCCTCGACGCGCAGGAGCACCCGGGGACGAAGCACGAAGAGCAGCTCGACGAGATGCTGGTGCCGCTGCACTTGGCGCCCGACTTCGCGTGGGAGCCCGTCAAAATGCGCGTCCGCGTCTCATCGTTCCCCGGTGCCATGCCAACCGTCTCCGGAGTATTCGCTCGCGAGATAGGCACATCGAGGGACGACGAGTTCGAGAGCGCCGAAGGGGACCTGGCGACTAAAGCAGAGCACGAGCCTCCCGCGATCGTCGCCTGAGGACCTCGGCCCTCCGGTCACGCCGAGGCGGCGGCGGCGGCGGCGGCGTCCAATGCCGCACGCACCGCCGTCGCGACCCGGTCCAGGTCGAAGGGCTTCTTGAGGCACGGGCCGTCGAGGCCAGCGGGAAGATTCCGCGACGCGGACATGTACACGACACGCAGAGACGGCTGCATTGCACGAAGGCGCCGCGCCAGCTCATCGCCGGACATGCCGGGGAGGCCGAGGTCCACGAGAAGCACGTCGATGGGTGGGGCCGTGGGCGCAACGTCGAGAGCATCGATGGGCCGCCCGAAGGCCGAGACCGCGTACCCGAGATCCGTGAGATGGTCCCCTAGCGCCAGGCGAGCCCCCAGGTTGTCTTCGACGATCATCACGTGCAGGCGCGCGCTGCGATGGCGCCCGGTGATCGGCTCTGCGGCCTCGGGAATGGGAATGGCCGCGTAGGAGGGGCGTCGACGAAGAGCCGGCGGGAGAATCTCCCTGAGCTTGGCCCCGAGGGCGTCTCGCTCGAAGGGCTTGCCCAGGAGGGGTGCCCTCGCATCGACGATGCCCTGGTCCACGAGATCCCAGGGGGAGTGGGCCGTGATGAAGAGCACCGGGACACCGTTTCCGTGGCGCTCCCTCATGCGCGCGATGAGACTCGGCCCGTTTTCACCGGGGAGCGTGACGTCGCAGACGACGAGGTTGATCTCGTCGCGGTGGAGTTCCGCGTGCTCGAGAGCGTCATCGGCGTTGTCCACCGCAATCGTGACGAACCCCAACTCCTCGAGATAGTGACGGACGGTGATGCGCACGAGTCCGTCGTCCTCGATGAGCAGCGCCATGCCTCTGAAGCGGATGCGCGGCCGGGACCGTCGCTCTGGCCGAACGGTGCCCCCTTCGAGCCGGGGGAAGTCGATGACGAACGCCGTGCCGCGGCCGACCTCACTGTGCACCTCGAGAAAACCGCCGAGGCCGCGCACCGTGTCGAGGGCGGTCGAGAGCCCGAGGCCGGTCCCGTTGCCGATTTCCTTGGTCGTGAAGAACGGGTCGAAGATTCGAGCCATCGTCGCGTTATCCATGCCCACGCCGCTGTCCCGAACGATCAACCGAACGTAGTTTCCCGCGGGCCTGCCCCGTCCCTCCGGAAGCTCCACGTCGTGCGTCGAAATTGCCAGCGTCCCGCCGGTCGGCATCGCCGCTCGCGCGTTCGCCGCGAGGTTCAACAAGATCTGCTCTATCTGCACCGGGTCCGCGAGGAGCACCGCGTGGGGCGCCCCCGGCTCGACCTCGATCTCGATGTGCTCGCCCAAGAGCCGATCGATGAGCTCGGACGAATCGTCGAGAAACGCGTCGAGAGACATCGGCGTCGGGTTCAAACTTCGCTTGTGACCAAACGACATCAACTGCGCCACCAATGCCGAACCGCGACGGCACGCCTCGAGCACGTGCTGTTGGTAGACGCGGGCGCGTTCGGGCGGCGTGTCCGGGGACAGCGCCATCGAGGTGCCCCCCATGATGCCGTGCAGAAGGTTGCCGAAGTCGTGGGCGACGCTGCTCGCTAGCACGCCCACCGCCTCCATCTTGTGGGCGTGCGCGAGTTCCTCCTGGAGCTTGCGCTCATCGGTGATGTCCCGCACGACCCCAACGGTCCCGGCCCCCTTGCCGGCAGCGACGTAGGCACGGTCACGGACCCAGCGCACGGCCCCATCCGGCCAGAGGATTCGATACTCGACATCGAGGGGTTCGCCCGGACGAATGTTCCGCCGCGCCTCCTCGACGACCTGGGCATCCTGAGGGTGTACCGCGTCGAGCCATCGCTGCGATTCGCGGTAGACGTCCGCGATGGGCCGACCGTAAACCGTCTCGTAGGCTGGGCTGACGTAGAGGACGTTGTGCCCCGAGCCGACTTGGTAAAAGACCTCCTCGATGTTGTCGGCGATGCAACGAAAGCGCTCTTCGCTCTCGGCGCGTTCGACCCTGGCGCGGCGCAAAGCACGGAGCACCGAGACCGGCTCATCCTCGAGCGCCGAGTCCATTTCCGCAAAAGGACTCGGTTCGAACGAAGTTCGCGTGTCCCGTTGCAACTCCCCCGGGCCCCCGCCCCGTCTGTCTCGTCGCGCCATTCCCCCCCCGTACCGTTTCCGTTCACATCCGATGCGACGTAGCCCCCCTACGACACCGGATGTTCTTCGCCATCAACACTTCAAAACTACCGTTATCCTTTCGCCGTTGCGACCCTCGCTGATCTTGGATTCGACTTCGTGGATGCTCGAGACGCACTCTCGTTCGTCCCCGGAGGCGACGGAACTGGTGATGCAGGTCACGTAGTGCGCGGACCCTTTCATCACGCGCCTTCGAGGTCCGAAATGGAGATCTCGTGCGACTTGAGTTTCTCCCACAACGTCTTGCGGGAGATGCCCAACAACTCCGCTGCCCGCGCCTTCTTTCCATTGGTTTCGTTGAGCGCACGCAGAAGGCACTGACGCTCGAATTCTTTCATCGATTTCGCGAGGGTTGGCGCACCTGCGCTTGCCTCTTCCGCGAAGGCACCGAGTCCGGCGATGTCAGTCGGGAGATGCTGGACGTCGATCTCTCGACCCCGGGCGAGTATCACGGCGTGATGCATGGCGTGCTCGAGCTCGCGCACGTTGCCGGGAAACGAGTAGGCCGCGAGGGCGGCCCATGCCTGAGGGCTGATCTGGGGCGAATCGTCGCTCCCGGAGAACCGGGTGTAGAAGAGCCCGACCAGCAACGGCAAGTCCGCTCGTCGCTCACGGAGCGGGGCAATCGGCAGCTGGATGACATTCAGGCGGTAGTAGAGGTCCTCACGAAACCCGCCGGCGTTCATGAGCTCCTTGAGGTTTCGATGCGTCGCGCAGAGCAGCCGCACATCGACGTCGACGGGCTTATCGCTGCCGAGGGGCTCGACCTGGCCCTCCTGAAGGACGCGCAAGAGCTTCGCTTGCACGGCAAGCGGCATCTCCCCGATCTCATCGAGGAATAGCGTGCCACCGTTGGCAGTGCGGAAGCGTCCGTCGCGGCGACCGGCGGCGCCGGTAAATGCGCCGCGCTCGTAGCCAAAAAGCTCGGCCTCGATGAGCGTCTCGGGAAACGCCGCGCAGTTGACCGCCACGAAGGGCCCTTTGCTCCTCAGGCTCATCTCGTGGACAGAGCGCGCCACCAGCTCTTTTCCAGTCCCACTCTCCCCGAGGATGAGCACCGTGGCCTCCGTGGGCGCGATGGTCTTCACCCGTTCGTGCAGCATGCGCATCACCGAGCTGCGCCCGACCAGCTTCGACTCGGGGCCGATGGTTCTCAGCACCGCCCGGGCCTCGCGGAGCTCGCGGGTCAGTTCCAACCTCTCGGCAATTCGGGTCAGACGGAGAATCAGCTCGCGGCTGTCGAAGGGTTTCGTCAGGTAGTCGTCGGCCCCGTGTTTCAAGACTTCGACCGCCTCGGCCACGTCCGCGTGGGCGGTCATGAGGATCACGGCCGTCGTCGGCGACTCCTCTTTGACTCGACGAAAAAGGCTCAGTCCGTCGACGTTCGGCATTCGCACGTCGGTGATGATCACGTCATAGGGAGCCTCGGCGAAACGCTTCAGCGCTTCGGCGCCGTCCCTCGCGACGGTCGTCTCGTAGCCGGCTCTCTCCAAAGCATCGACGATGCCCGCACGCACCAACGGCTCGTCTTCTGCGAGCAGAGTTCGCAGTCGCATCTCAATCCCCCCCAACTACAACGTGCGCGAACCTGGCAGAAGAAACAAGCTCCCCGATTACCTACGAAACATCACCACCGGGACGCAGCAGACGCGTTCCACGGAGCAGGCACCCTCGTTTGCGGAGGGCGCTCCAAGAGGAGCTGCACCATCGTGCGAAAGTCGTCGAGGTCCAGCGGCCACCGTGCGACCGACGCGCGAGAGGTGCCGACGTAATCCGCCATCGCCTCGTTGTATTCATCGTCGAGGTAGAGAACCGACGCGGTGCCCACGCTCGTGGCGATCGCGCGGGAGATCGGGACGCCGTGGACCCGCAGGCCGGAGCCCAGTACGAGCAACGAGGGCAAGGGTTTCTGCGCGAGGTCGGCCACCGCCAACCACCGCACCACTTCGCCTCCGGAGTGGGCTCCAATCGTCTCCCATCCGTCCTGCCGTAGGGCCGACATCAGCGCCGTACGGACGCCTGCGTCTGGATACGCGACCACCACGGATTTGGGCACCATTGCGTCCCGGATAGCGCTGACGAAAGGTCGCGCCGTGTCTTGTCGTGTCCGTACTCTCGTTCGTTCAGCCATCGGTCCCCCCAGACTTTCGGAGAGAGGACTTTGCATCGAGCGTTCCAACCGCCCCCGGCACCGACAGCGCGGGAGACCTTTGGCAAATCAGCGAAGAGCACGATCCCTTTCCGTAACGCGACCCCCTCGAGAGCGGCACGAATTGGAAACCAGATCGCCCCCTACGACGTACCAACCCTGCAAGTAGTTCGCGGCACAAACCTTGCGAATCAGCCACGTAACCAAAGGGACCAGAGCCTGGGGGGGCGGCCATGGCAACGAGGAGCAGGACGGATGGGCATACCGAGGAGCACACGCGCTTCAAGAGCTTCGCCGCGCCAGCCGCGGCGCTCCTGTGGCCCATCCTGCTCCTCACTGCCAGCGGCGCGCTCATGGGGCAGGAGATCGACTGGCAACGGGATTCGAACCCGAAGTTCACGATCGCGCTGCTCGCCCGCGGGATCGTCCTCGGGTGGTGGGCGGGGCTCGCAAACAAGTCGAACGACAGAAACGAAGTTCAGGCAGGCCGACGTCTGCAGTAACGGTGTTGAGGGGGGGGTACGGTCATGGATCGGAAGTTGGAAGAACCGAAGGGGACGTTGCACCGGTGGCTCGCAGCGGACGAACACGACTTGAAGGTGACGGACATCGAAGCCGCCGACGGGCTCTTCGACTGAGACCCATGGTGGCCCGTCACCGCCAAGCCTCGCGGTCGCGCCGCTGATGGAGAAGGTGAGCAACCATCGGGGCCACCGGCCGAGGCGCCCGGCGTACGTGGTCTCGAGACAGTG
>QMMC01000165.1 GCA_003647065.1 Deltaproteobacteria bacterium
CCGCCTGCCAAATCCATCCCCGCTCTTCGTCGGCCGCGAGGATGAGGTCGCCTGGCTCACGTCGACGCTGGAGCGAGCCCCGGTTGCGCTGATTCGCGGCCCCGGCGGGATCGGCAAGACCTCCCTCGCTCTCTACGCCCTCGCTCGGGCCTTCCCCAAAGAGGTGGGGCGGACCCTCTTCATCTCCATCGCTCCGGGCGAGCCCCCGGACCAGGTGCGCTTGACCCTCGCCCACGTGCTCGCGGCGTCGGCCGGGGCTCGGGACAGCGTCGAGATAGCAGGCCTCCGCGGTGACCCCGAGGAACTGACGGCCCTGGCCCTCGACCTCGCCGAAGAGGGGCCCTTCTGGATCGTCCTCGATGACATGCATCACACGGACCCCGGCGAGATGGGAGAGCTCCTACGTCAGGTCTCGGCGTACGCCCGGCAGAGCCGCTGGATCGTGACCACTCGCGACCAGAGCACGATGCCCGCCATCGAGGGCCAGACCCTCGACGTCGGGCGCCTGAGCAGCGCCACCCTGGCGGAGATGGCTCAAGCGATCGAAACCGACGGTACGCCTGCCGATGTCCAGGCCGCCATCGGTGCGTCAGCGGGGTCCCCTTGGTTGCTCAAGCAGTACCTCGCGGCGGGGGCCGACGGCCTCGCCCTCTCCCGGGCCGGGGTGCTCTCGTCCCTGTCGACCGACGCCTGCGCGCTGCTGCGCACGCTCTCGGTGATCGATGTGCCGCTGGACCTCGAGGTCCTCGCGACACTGCTCGTGCTCCCCGCCCAGAACGAACTCTCCTCGATGATGGCCCGGGGCCTCGTCATCGGAGGCCCCGCCGGGCTCACCGTCCACGGGCAGGTCGCGGAGTTTCTCTTTCCCCCGGGGGAGACGTCGGGCGGGTCCGACGAGGCCCACGGTAAACACATCGCCGAGGCTCTGGGCGTCCGGCCGGAGCCCGAAGCCGCCCTCGAGGCGCTGCGTCTGCACCGTGAGGCGGGCCGGGTCGAGGACCTGGTCTCGTTGCTCGACGAGCGTGGGCACGATCTCATGGCCCTCGGCTATGCGCCGCGGGTGTGGGCCCTGGTTGGCGATGCAACGGACCGGCGCCTTGGCCTGTGGCAGCTCCGGTGCGCCGCCGAGCTCGGCAACGCCACGGTCCTCGCGGCGGTGCAGCCGCCGAAGCTCACCACCGACGGGGACCAGCTCGCGTGGGCTGCAACCCAGTACCTGCTCGGCGAGCGCGAAGAGGCGCGGCGCATCGCCCGAGAGATCGCCGAGCGCACCGACGATCCGGGGACCGCGGCGGACGCTGCGCTGCTCTCGGCGCGCTGCCTCCTGCGCCTCGGCCAGGCTGCCGATGCGGCAGCCGAACTGAGCGAAGTTCACCCTCCGGGGGATCTCGTATTTTCCCACGGCGCTCTGACGTGCCTCGCCGATGCGTGCCTCGAACGAGAAGGCGCCGGCTCTCGGAGCGCCGCCCTCCTCGCGGCTGCGACCGCCGATTCGGAGCCCGAGGCCCTTCTCGACCTCGCGGCTGCTTTCTACCGCGCCGGGGACCGCATGCGCGCCGACGACGTCATCGAGCGCGTGCTGTCGACGCCTCGAGGTGGCCGGGCGTCGCTCCTGGTTGCGCGGCGGGCCATGCTACTCCGGGCGCGCATCCGCCTCGACCGCGGCGAGCTCGAAGAAATGGATCGCCTCGTCGAGCTGGTACGCCCCTACGCCCGCGGGGCATCGATCTTGCGGCCCCTGGGCCTCGAACTCGATGCGACCCGCCGCATGATCATCGGAGACCTCGATGGCCTCGACGTGGCCCTCGCCCGGGGAATCGAGCTCGCCCGTCACGCCGATTCGGGCGTGACCCGGCGCCTCGTCGACCTCGGAGACCGCTTGCAACGCCTGTGGGCGAAGGCGCGCACCGAAACCGACATCGACCTCATCGCGGGCACGTCGCCCTGGGAAGCCCCGGACGAGGAGCGGCTCCGAGCCGTGGTCAGCGCCGCTTACCTGCAGCTCGAAGAGGGCTTCATGATGGAGGCCATCGACGGCGCCCGGGCCGCTCGCCGTGACGCGGCCCGCCTCGGCTTGCGACTGCTCGAGGTCGAAGCGCTTTTCGTCCTCGCCGACGCATTGATGGCGGGGCTCTACCTGGAAGACCTTTCGGAGGCCACGGAAGCCCTCCATGCCCTCGGCGACGCCCTCGGCTCCCCACGCCTGCTGCACCATGCGGCTTTCTACGAAGGCCACGGCGAGGTGGCGGTCCTCGAACGCCTCGCGGGCGAGATGCTCGTGGCGCCTACCATCGCTCGGCGCGCCCAGGCTCTGCTCGGGGGCAAGCCCGAGCTCGACGCCGTCGACGACCTGGTGCTGGCGGTGGCGCGCGCCGACTGGGACGAGCGACGCATCGAAGTGGTCTGCGGTGCCGGCGAAGGCGAGTGGGCCGTCGGCTGGGGCCTCGATGCCGCTCAGTCCGCGGTGTGGCTCCCCGATGGTCGGGTCGTTCCGCTGCACAAGAAGCCGCTCCTATGGCGGGTCCTCGCGTCCCTGGCCGACCACGGCGGGGAGGCGACCAAGGAGCAGCTCATCAACGAAGCCTGGGGGGAGGACGAGTATCACCCGATCCGTCACGACCCGAAGTTGCACGTATCCATCCGGTCGCTGCGTAAGGTCCTCGAAGACGACCCGTCGACGCCCGCGCGTCTCCTGACCACCGACGATGGATATCGCCTCGGAGGCGTCGTCCGGCGCGTGGTGGTGTCCGGTCAGGAAGCCTGAACCGCGACGGCCAACTCTGCCGTTGGGGCCGGCTCCGTATCGAGCTCGAAGTGATCCTCGAGGCCGCCCATCGCGCCGATATCGCTCACCCGGGCCAGCCCCAGGCCCTGGAGCTTTTCGCGAGCGATCTGACTGCGTAGCCCACTCCGACAATAGACCAAGAGGTCGTGGTCCCGGAGCTCGTCGACGTATTTCCCGACGCAGTCGACGGGCACGTTCTTGGCGCCTACGAGGCGGTCTACCGCGAACTCGATGGGGCTGCGCACATCGATCAAGATCGCCCCCGCGTCGAAGCGCTGCCGAGCATCGGCGCTGGACGTGGGCACGTGCCACATGCCGAGGGCCCGCATGCCGAGCTCGTAGAGCCAGGACAGCGTGCAGAAGTGCGTCGTGATGACGATGACCTGGAGCGTGACGAGGAGCGCGCCGGTCCCGTACGCAGCGACGTTGAGCCCGAAGAAGAAGAGCCAGCCGATGGCGAAGTTCAAGACCCCGGCGGCCAAACACGCGAGGCGGCGCTGGAGCGGGTTCGGGGGAAGGGCGGCCATGCCGAAGGCGTGGCGCACCACCTTGTTGTAGAGGAAGTCCATCGGGTGCCCCGCCGGAGCGAGGAAGGCCCAGATGCCGAGGGTCGAGACCGCGAGGGCGAGCCACCAGGTCTGGGTGAAGAGCGCGACGACGGTGATGCTGGTGCAGGCGGCCGGGGTGAAGCGCAGGCCCCACTGGTATTGCCGAAGCTCTTCACTGGTGAAGCATTGGAAGCCTTGCTGAAAAAGGCTTCGCTGCTGAAAGGTGAGCTCTTTGTCCCCGTCCATCTTTCAACATTACACCAACGCCTGTTCAGACCGAAGTCAGGGACGGAGTAGCTAGCGAGACAGGTGGATCAACGCCGCCCGCGCGTCGTCCAGGGAGCCCTGCCGGGAGGGGCTCATCCAGAGGAGTTGGTGGCCCACTGCCACCACTCCGAAGGCGAGCAGCCCCATGGCCGCCAGGCGATTGCGGCGGTCGCTAGCGCGGTGAGGGCCTCCCCGGCGTAGCCACACCAGGGCCCCCATCATTAGGAGGATGATCCCAGCGAGCACTCCCTGAAGCCTCACCTCCGCCCCCTTGGCTTTTTCCAGGCGACGGTCGATCTCCGAGCGCAGAGCCTCGCTGATGCCGATCGCCGAAGCTTCTCCGCCATCTGTCGAGGGGTCCACCGAAGAGCCGAGATCGACGAACAACCCCGCGTGGTCCGACAAGGCGAGGGGCTCTCCGGCGACCGTCACCGGCGAGCGCAGGGTGATCCCCGAAGCAACGACGGTACGGGGCGCCGGGCCCCCGGCGAGGATGGCGTCGACGTCGTCATCGACCAGGGGGCTGACCGCCGTCGCCGCGCGCAAGAGTCGGACCTCGGGCGCGTCGGTCCGTCCGTTGAAGTCCCCTACCAAGATGCGAGCCGGGGCCGCGAATCGTTCGCGCAGGAAGGTCGCCGCCTCCACCGCCTGGGCCATGCGCACGTCGGCGTAGCTCACGCCCTCGTAGTCGGCGTGCAGGTGGAGGTTGGCGATCTCGATCTCTCCGCGCGGAGTCGCGATCGTGGCGAGCAAAACGCCCTTGCCGCTGAACCAGTCGGGATGCCAGGGCAAGCTCGGGCTGCGTCCCGCCCGAAACTGATGGAAGGCGATCGCGGTGATGGGATGACGCGATGCGATCAAGAGGCCCGAGCTGTCATAGGCCATGACCTCGTTGGTGGCGCGGTGGTGCACGTGGGTGAGCCCGCCGCGACGGAGAGCCGCGGCGAGGGCGTTGGCGTCTTCTTCGAACCACACTTCTTGGAGCGCCACGATGTCCGGGCGCAGCTCGGTTATCCTTTCCGCCAGTCGACCGAGGAGCTCGTCGTGGGCGTGGCGAAAGGGTACGCCCCAGGCGTTGAGATCCACGACGCGGAGAACCCCAGTGGATGGGGCCAAAGGGGTCGGGTCCCTCGCCTCGAGGACCGGCGCCCGGGGCGCGCACGCCGACATCCCCGCCGCCGACCCGCCGGCGATGAGGTAGAGGGCGAGGTGCAGGCCCCACAGGCGGCAGCTAGGTGCCCGAAGCGCCAGGCTCGTCTTCCTCCCACTTGGCCCGGGCCCCGAGGGCGTGGGCGTCGTAACCCTCGGCGATGAGCACGGCCGCGGCCCGAGGGCTCGCCCGGCCCGAGAGGCAGTAGACGACGATGGTATTGTCCCGAGGCAGCTCATCCATGCGGTCCCGTAGCTCGGCCATGGGAATATTGATGCTCCCCTCGACAGCGGCTGCTTGGGCCAGGTTCGCTGGGCTCACGTCCAGGAGGATCGCACCATAGGATACGAACTGGCGAGCCTCGGCTCCGCTGATGGTTGGCGCGGGGGTCAGCGCGGCGTCGGCCTCGGCGCTCGCCGGCGCCGCCGCCTGCCCACCACCACAAGCGGCCACGGACATCATCGCCGCCGCGGCAGCACTCGATAACCAGAATCTACTCACGAGGACCTCGTCGGCAGGGGGACACGATGAACTGAGTCATCAGCCCTGCCGCTGGATTCGACCTAGGGCCGATCCCGAGGGATCTCCAGATGTGGACCCCCAGGAAGAGGCACTAAATGAAAGGAGGCCTACTCCGTAGCCCCCTCGTCTGGGCTTTCCTCGTCCTCTAGGCCTTCGCTCCAGCGGTCGCGCCCGCCCAAAACCCGGGCGTCGTACCCCTCGGCTTGAAGAATGGCGCCCCCCCGGGGGCTTCCGCGGCCTCCATAGCAGTAGACGACGATGATTCGATCCCGGGGGACCTCAGCGAGGCGATCGCGCAGCTCCGGGAGAGGGATGTTGGTGCGTCCCTCGATCTCGGACTCGGCGTTCCGCGGAGGCGGAGTGACATCGAGGAGGAAAGCCCCCTCGGCGACCAACTGCCTCGCTTCGGGGCCGCTGATGGTCGGTGCCGGAGGAAGGTCAGCATCGCTCGTTGCGGCGCCACCCGCCGTCTCGGTCTCTGGCTGTGCGCCGCCGCAGCCGGCGAGGACCACCATCACCACCGCCAAACCAGTCGAAATCCAAATCGCTCGCATCAGTCGCCTCCGTCTCGTGAAATCACGCCTCATGGAGTCACCCACCCCCCCAATGGGTTCGGCCCGCGGGGCCGGCGGCAACTACGGCGGCGACCACTATGACCGATTTCTGCTACGGCTGAGGCCCCCGTCTGGCGGGGTTACGCCCCGCGAAGCCTAGAATCCTTTTTCTCCGATGGAGACTCGATAGTCCGATGAATCTGCTCACCCGTATCGCCCTCCCGACCCTCCTGGCTCTCCTGATCCCCATCGCGCCCCTGGCCCTCGGGGGCTGCGGCGATGACGGGACGACCCCCGCCGACAGCTCGGTCGACGCGAACGCGGACTCGTCGATGCCGCCGACCGACGCGGGCACCGACGCGCCCGTCACCGACTCCGGCACGGGCACCGACGGCGGCGTGGGTTGCGTGGTCGAGGCCCTCTGCGCCGACGGTGAGATCATCGTCGACGTCGCTTGGCTCGAGATGCACATGACCGACACCGACGTGCAGATCGTCGACGTGCGCTCCTCTGCGGACCATTCCGCCGCGCGCATCCCCGGCGCCATCATCGTCGACGTCGGCGCGCTGCGGACCACCGTCGCCGGGATCAGCGGCCAGGTCGTTTCCGAGAGCGCCGCCCAGGGCGTCTTCCGCGCAGCTGGGGTCCGCGATGACGCGGCCATCGTGGTCTACGACGCCGACGTGTCCACCACCGCGGCCCGTCTCGTATGGACCTTCGAGTACTTCGGGCACGACCGGGTGGCCCTCCTCGATGGGGGCTTTGTCGCGTGGAACGACGGCGTGCGATCCGTCGACATGGGCGCCGCCACGGCCACGCCGACCGAGTACGTCGTCGCCGGTGTGGTCGCCGACAAGCGCGTCGACGCCGACTACATCGCGGATCGCCTCGACCCGCCGACCCTCGGCCTCGTCGATGCGCGCAGCCCCGGCGAGTACGGCGCCGGTCACATCCCCGGCGCCCTCAACGTCGATTGGACCACGAACCTGTCCGGCGGCGTCTTCCGCTCGGACGCGGACATGCGCGCCCTCTACACCACCATCGACGACACCGGGACGACCATCGCCTACTGCCAGACCGGCTCCCGGGCCTCGGTCGCCTACGTCGTCCTGCGCTCCCTCGGCTTCGCCGACGTGCGCCTCTACGACGGCAGCTGGTCCGAGTGGGGCGGCCGCATGGATCTCCCCAGCGAGCCCTGACGCGGCGTCAGTAACGCGCGAAAAATCCGTTATGAAGCGCCCTTAGCTGCCCTTTCATGGACCGGAGGTCGGTCCCTGGGGCCGGTGCCTGGACGGGCCGGCCCCGGCGCCGTATCACGGTGTGCATGAAGTTCTCGTCGGCGCTGCCTTTCTCCCTGCTCTCTCTCGTCACCCTGCTCTCTCTGGCGGCTGCCCTGGCGCTGCCCACGGCGGCTACGGCCCAGGTCCCGCTCTTCGACGGCTTTGGCGGGGCGGCTGGGTACGGAGCGGCGTGCCTCGGGCCGAACGACGACGGCTCGTCCCGGCGCGTCGACATCACGTCGATCTTTCCCGCGGGCATCCGGTTCTTCGACCGCACCCACACGTCGATGTTCGTCAACACGAACGGCAACGTGAGCTTCAGTGAGGCGGTCCCGACCTACACCCCGCGGGCGTTTCCGGTCGCCGATCAGCCCATGATCGCGCCCTTCTGGGCCGACGTGGACATCCGCACCGACGCGGACGACTGCGACGGACCGGGCGGCGGCACGGGGTACGCCGGCGACTGTGAGTCGCCGGGATCCAACGGAGTTTGGTGGCATCTCGATACGGCCGGGCGCCGGGTCATCGTGACCTGGGATCAGGTCGGCTACTACTCCTGCCACACCAACAAGGAGATGAACTTTCAGCTCGTTCTCACGCCCTACGACGGGGGCATGTGCGGCAACCCGGGCGACTTCGACGTGGAGTTTCGCTACAACACCTGCGAGTGGAATACCGGTGACGCGAGCGGCGGGAGCGACGGAATGGCCGGCTCGGGCGGTCCTACGAGTTTCCCGTGTGTCATCGGGCGGTGTCTCGGCGATGGGTCATCGTGCAGCGGCTCGACCTGCACCGTAGACGTCATGCCGACGGCCGCCCAGGCGGGCTTCGATGCGGGCAACGAGACGGATTTCGTCGAAATCCCAGGCAGCCGAAGCAATACGATTCACACCATCCTCTGCACCATGTCCAACGTCGGGGAGCCGGGGATCTGGCGCTATCAGATCCGCAGCGGCGCGGTGCTCTGCCCCGACGCCAACGAGGCATGCGACACGCGGCTCCTCGGGGCCTGCGTCGCGGGCCGTACGCGGTGCGGGGCCGGCGGGACCGAGTGTCACCCCGCGGTCACCCCGAGCGCCGAGAGCTGCGACGCCATCGACAACGATTGCGACGGCACCACCGACGAGGGCGACGACCTTTGCGGCGCCGCCGAGATATGCGACCGCGGTACCTGCATCAGCACCTGCTTCGAAGGTGGCTGTTCCGCTGGACAGGTCTGCGACGCCCGGGGCCAGTGCGTCGATGCGGGCTGCGAGAGCCTGACCTGCCCTCCAGGCGAGCGCTGTGTCGCCGGCGCCTGCACCGGGGCCTGCGATGGGGTGACCTGCCCCGCGGGCCAATCGTGCAGCAATGGCCGCTGCGTCGACCTCTGCGTCGGCAATACCTGTGACCCCGTGTGCACCGCCTGCGACCTCGGTACCTGTATCGCCCGCTGCCAGGACGCGGGGTGCCCGTCCGGCAAGGAGTGCGCCGAAGACGGACTCTGCGTCGACACCGGCTGTGCGGCTCTGGAGTGCGCGGCGGGGACGACCTGCCGCGCTGGGTCCTGCGTCGATGCGTGCGTCGGTGCCGTGTGCCCAACCGGCGACACCTGCGTCGGTGGGGAGTGCGTGCCCGCGGGCGTCACTCCTCGGCCCGACGGCGGCACCGGTCCCGGTCCGGATGGCGGCCCCGGAGTCGACGGTGGCGCGACGACCGACAGCGGCGGCCCGACCATCGAAGACCCCCGGGATCCGGCGGGTCGAGCCGGGTGCGCGTGTGATGCGAGCCCCGGCGCCGGAGATGCAGGGAGCCTGGCTCTCTTGCTCCTCGGGCTCTGGGTCGGCACCCGTCGTCGTTGGTCGTGAGGCCGCGCCCCGCGGCTGTCGCGGCGGGCGTGCTCGGCCTGCTCTTTGTTGGCGCGGTCGCCGGGCCGCTCGTGGGTTGCGGCGGTTCGAGCGCACAACCTGAGGTTGCGGAGGACGTCGCGCCGGCCGGCCCCGTCTCGACCGACGGGGTCCGGCCAGCACCGGCTATCTCCAGCACCGACGCCCGCCGCCTGGTGGCCGCCGGTGCAGTGCTGCTCGATGTGCGCAGTAAGACGGAATTCGCCCTCCGGCACATCGACGGATCCACCAACATACCGCTCCCCGAGCTCGATGCGCGGGCGTCGGAGCTCCAAGCGGACCTGCCGGTGATCGTCTATTGCGTGAGCGGGCACCGGAGCGCGAACGCGGGTCTCATCCTCCGGGCCAAGGGCTTCACCTACGTCTTCGACCTCGGGTCGATGGTGTCGTACTGACGCCCGTCGCCCCAGGCGCAGCCCGTCGCCACGGACGGGCCCGTGGTCACCCGCCCAGAGACGGATCCGGCACGGGGAGGGTGGTGCTCAGCAGGTTCGATTCGTTGTCGAGGAAGACGACCTCGCCCATCAAGCGGGACAGGTCGTAGCCGTCGATCTGCAAACAGGCCCCGATCGTCGAGTCGCGGATGACGCCTTCTTGGAGGTCGACCCCGCCCCCCATACCGAATGCGTCACTCACCATCACCCCGCAGGTCGCTGCGCCCTCGATGACGAAGCGCGTCAGCCGGAGATCTCCGGCCGTCACCGACGCCGCGTAGCCATAGGGGGCATCGCTGCAGGTCGTATCGCCGCATTCAGCGCGGAGGGTGTGTTTGATGGTGACGTCTTGCATCGTGGCCGTGCCGAAGGTGGCGATGACCCCGAAGGCGTGGTTCGAGTCGATGAGCACCCGGCTCGCATCGAGGGTGGCGGAGAGCTGTACGCTCACCCCGCGTCCATCCGTCGCGTCGAACACTGCGGGTAGGGTGTTTCTGATGACGGCGTCGGTGAGCAGGACCCTCGTGTCGTCGCCGTCGGCGAAGAGCCCGATCTCGCGGTTCTCTTCGACCAGGAGGCGGGAGGCTGTCAGGTGCGCGCCCCTTTCGACGTCGATGCCGCGACCAAAGATCCCGTCGCTCGCCCGCGCCTGGGTCTGGCGGACGACGACGTCCGTGAGGGCTGCGTCGGTGCCGGCCTCGGCTAGGAAGATGCCCAAGTCATGGCAGCCGCTGACGCTCACCCGCGTCGCCTGGAGCCTCCCCGCATCCTGTACTCCGATGCCGCGCCCGTAGCCCTCGGTGCCCGGCTCGGGGGCCACGTCGTCGATGCGCACATCGTCGAGGACGGCTTCGCTGCCTTCGCCGGATACGTAGACCCCCGTGACGTTCGTGCGGTCGACGACCGTCTGCGAGGCCTCGACCCGGGCGCCGAACTCGGCGGAGATGCCACGAGATGTGCGGGTGAACTCCAAGGGGCCCGTGATCACGACGTGCTTCAGGGTGACTCGAGTGTCCGGCTCTTGGGCGATGATTCCTCCGCCTTCGTTTGCCTGGACCAAGACTCGGGACGCCGTCAGGTGGGCGCCGATCTGGGCGCCGATGCCGTGGCCTCCGCTCGTTCCGCGGCGGTGGGGCAAGGTGTCGCGGACGACCGTGTCGGTGAGGTCGAGAACGGCGCCGTCCCCGCCGGTGTACACGCCGTAGTCGTGGTTGCCGGTCACGACCAGTCGTGTGCCATCGAATCGGGCGCCGAGCTGCGAGCTGATGCCGCGGCCACCCGTGCCGTCTCCCTTCGACAAGGTGCCCCGGATGACCGAGTCTTCGAACACCATCTCGGAGCCGTCGCCAGAAACGAAGAGGCCGATGTCCCGGTTGGCTTCGGCGATGACCCGCGACCCGACCACCCTCGCTCCGCGTTGAGCGATGACCCCTCGTCCGAGGCCGCCGTCCGATTCGCGCGCCCGGACATCACGGACCACGACGTCCTGGAGGGTCAACTCGGTACCGGCGTCAAATGCATAGATGCCCGCTTCGGCCACGCCTTCGATGATGACCCCCTCGAGGCGCAGGGCCCGGCCTCGCTCCACCATGGCCCCCGCTTGCGGTGCGCCGGCGATGCTGAGCCCTTCGACGACGGCGGCGGCCCCCGCGCTGGTCACGCTGACGACGGCAGGCACCGGGGCCGCGAGGCCGGTCAGGAACGTCTCGGCGGTACACGCGCCGACCAGACGCACCCCCGCGCGCAGGGGTACCGAGCCCTCGTAGCTTCCGCGCCCGAGGGCGACCGTCGACGCGTCGGTGAGGCTGCTCCAGCGCACATCGGAGAGCCCCGCGTACGGCGATGCGGCGGTCCCGTCTCCGCCAGCGGCGCTTCCCGCTCTGACGTAGACCACGCCCTCCGTGGGTAGGCCCGCGGCGAAGTCACCGGCTGGGCAATCCGTGCCGACGGAACGGCAGGCCGTCTCCCCCGGAAAGTGCGCTTGACCGTCAGCACAGGTCGCGGCGCCGGCCTCCGGGAAGGGGTCGCAGGTGGTGACGCCGGCCACGACGACTTCGCGCCACCCGTCGGCGCAGGGGGTCAGCACCGGCGCCGCGATGGGCGGGGCGCCGTCGTCGAGCCATGGGATTTCGGGCGGCGCCACACCGGTCCCGGCATCGCCAACGTCACCGCTGTCCGTCGCCCCGCCGTCCGTCGCCGTGACATCGTCGCCGCACGCAGCCGCCAGCAGGCAGCCAAGAATCACGGAGCACAGGCGGGGGAGCACCCGACGAGTGTAGCAGGCGACCGACTCTGGCGTCCCGGGGTCCCCGGCCGCGGCTCATCACCAAGCGCTATAGGACCCGAAGTCGTAAACCGTGCGCCCGGTCCCGGCGAGCATGCGGGCCGCGCTCGCGCTCCGCGCGCCGGAGAGGCAGTACACCACGACGGGACGATCCTCCGGGACCTCCGAGAGGCGCTGGCCGAGCTCCTGGACCGGGATGTTCGTGGCGCCGTCGACGTGGCCTCCGCTGAACTCCCCGGGCGTGCGCACATCGAGGAGGAAGCCATTCTCTTCGGAGACCACGCGTCGCGCCTCGGCGCCGCTGACGCGCTCGGCGCTGCCTCCCTGGCTCGCTCCCTCGGCCGAGGCTCCCGGGGCCGAAGGCGCTGCGTCTTCCGAGCCGCAGGCCGTGAGGCCAGCGAGGGATACGAGGAGGAGGGCGGAGATCATGAAACGGGTCACGAAGCAGGTCATAGTGGCGAAGCTTTCCGCTGACCACCCCGAACCCTCTCCGGGGCCCGCCCCTCGCACGGGTCCTGACCGAACGGTATCCAGTCGAGGTGGTATTTTACTATCGACTTGGATACGGCATACTCGACTCAACACATGTCCTGCTGTCCCCATCAAACCACCTGCTCTCTCTTCCCCATGTTCAGTCTGAAGTCTTCGCTCAAGACCTGGCAGATTCGCTACTGCGATTCGGATTTCAAGGTGTGCCATCGCTACGCCATGACCGAGCGCGGCCAGGCCCCGCCGGACAACCTGCTGCCGAGCGGCAAGCACCTGCCTGTGCTCGCCCGATAGCGTGGAACTCGCATCGGTTCACTTCTGGCCGGCCTGGCTCGGCGGGCTTTGCGTCGCGCTGATCGCGGTCGCTTATCCCGTGCTGACCGGCCGCCTCCTCGGGGTCTCCGGCCTTTACGACCTTCTGCTCACGTCGTTGCGCAGAAGGCCCGCCGAAGAGACTCAAACGGTCAGCTCGATGGCCGAACTCGAGGCGGCCCTCGCGGCGGCGACCCTCGAAGCGTTCGGCGACGATGTCGTCGCCGATGACGAACCCGGTGCCGTCAGCGGCGCGAGTGGGCCCGAGGTCGCCCAGGTCCTGGCCGCCACCTTGAGTCCCACCCGGACCCGACCTCTCTTCCTCGTTGGCCTGATCCTCGGCGCGGCCCTCGCGTCGTTGTCTGCGGGGGATTCGTGGACCCTGACCTCACTCGGAAGTCACTTCGATGAGCGCTTTGGGGGCGACCTGGCAGTCGGCGTGGTCTCGCTCTTCGTGTCGGGTTGCATGATCGGCCTCGGCACTCGAATCGCCGGGGGATGCACGAGCGGCCACGGCATCAGCGGCCTTGCGTGTTTTCAGGTCGGGTCGTTCGTCTCGACGGCGACCTTCTGGTCTACCGGCACCCTCGTGGCGTGGCTCTTCTTTTGGGGGCTCAGTTGAAACAGGGGCTGCTCCATCTGACCTTCGGTACCGCCTTCGGATTCGTCATCAGTCGTAACGGGGCCGCCGACTTCGACGCCATGTACGAGATGTTCCTGTTCCGCGACGCCCATCTCTTCGTGGTCATGGCCATCAGTACTGCCGCCACGATGGCGGGTCTGTGGTTCTTGCGAACTCAGCGTATTCCCTTGCCCGGCAATCGGCCGATCCGATGGTCCTTCCGGCCCATTCACCGTGGCTCGGTCATCGGAGCTGTAATCTTCGGTGTGGGGTGGGGCGTTTCGGGGGCG
>QMMC01000166.1 GCA_003647065.1 Deltaproteobacteria bacterium
GAACGGGAACGGCGACGGGAACGGGAACGGGAACGGGAACGGGAACGGGAACGGGAACGGGAACGGCGACGGGAACAGGAACGTGAACGGCCTAGTCGGCGACTGCGTCGCGCTGCCGCCTCGGGCCGCCCTCGCGGCGCCTTCTTGTTAAGGGGGAGACCACCTGAGGTCGACCCACACGGGCCAGTGATCCGAGATGGCGGTGTCCTCGAATGCCCGGTGCACACCCCAGTCCTGGACGAGGTCGTTTCCTTCGGGGGCGGCGATGACGATGCGGTCGTAGGGGCAAGCGCTCGCGGCCAGGTTGGTGTCGGCCGAGTGCGGCACGACCCAGTCGTAGGCTTCGCCGTGGATGGGTAGCGCGTCGAGGTCCTCTTCGGATGCGTAGCCGCATCCCGCGTTGAAGTCGCCGAGGGCAATGAAGACCTCCTCGTCCTCGTAGAACGCCTTCGCCCAGGTGAAGACCTGCTCCATGGCTGCGATCTCCGCCAGGGCCGACCGCGGCCGCGTATGCACGTTGACGAGTACGAAGGAGACGTCGGACCCGACGAACTCGAAGCGGCTGAGATACGGCTCGCGTTGGAAGTGGTCGTGGGTCGAGTCGTCGTAAAGCGTGCCTTCGTCTAGCGTCCGCAGCCGGTCGGTTCGGTAGAAGTAGGCGTACTGCTCCTGGGAGCGTCGGTCATCGGGCTGCAGCCCGGTTCGCGGTGATAGCGCCATGGCAAAGACGGGGTCGTTCGGGCTGGCGTTCACGGCCGACAGCAGCCTCACGGGTGCCTCCCCCGATATGTCCTTGATCTCCTGAACGGCCACCACGTCATACGTACGGATGATCTCCGCGAGGGCCTCGAGGATCTCGGGTCGGCTGGACTTGGCCGGACCGAGAACCTGGATGTTGAAGGTCGCCAGGCGGAGGGTGATGGGCTCCGCCGTCGCTTCGACGGCCGGCGCGGGAGCAGGAGCCGCAGCCGCCGGCTGGCTCGCGGGGGCCTGTGGGCCCGATGAGGGCGCGGATCCGCAGGCGACGGCGAGGAGCAGGAGCCATGACCACGCGTACTTCGAACTCACGGGGTTGCTCATCGTGCACAGTATCGCCTACGGCCACGGCCACGGGGAACGGGAACGGGAACGGGAACGGAAACGTGAACGGCACTGCCGGCGCCGCTACGGTCGGCCGGTCGGCTCTGCACGCCTCCGGCGCGCTCCCGCCTCGGGCCGCCTACGCGGCGCCTTCTTGTTGAGGGGAACGTGAACGGCACTGCCGGCGCCGCTACGGTCGGCCGGTCGGCTCTGCACGCCTCCGGCGCGCTCCCGCCTCGGGCCGCCTACGCGGCGCCTTCTTGTTGAGGGGAACGGAAACGGCACTGCCGGCGCCGCTACGGTCGGCCGGTCGGCTCTGCACGCCTCCGGCGCGCTCCCGCCTCGGGCCGCCTACGCGGCGCCTTCTTGTTGAGGGGGACGGTGCAGCACTCCCGGCGCCGCTACGGTCGTCCGGTCGGCTCTGCACGCCTCCGGCGCGCTCCCGCCTCGGGCCGCCCTACGCGGCGCCTTCTTGTTGAGGGGGACGTCAGGGTAGGGCTGTCGGCGTACAGGAGGTGGTCGGTTCGACGTCAGCCGTCGCCGTACACGAAGCGAGGGCGTCCCGAAGGGCGAGGGCGAACGAATGCATGTCGGCGAGCGCAGCGGGTGGGTCCGAGGAGACGTCGTACGTGACGAGTCGTCCCTCGACCCAGCCGATTTGGACGACGGAGCCGCATTCGACGCACTCACTGGCGGTGAGCGAGGCCGCTTCCTCCGTCAGCGCGGCCTCGAGGGAGGCGAGGGTCGCGACGCCATCGGCGGTGAGATCGCCGGTGTTGGTCGCAACCGCGATCGCGGCACCGTCGCGTAGCTCCAGCGTCAGCATCCCCCGGTCGTGAACGAGCTCGGCGCTGCAGATCGCAACGCACGCGTCGAAGCTCTCGGACGATCCACGAAACCTCGCCTCTCCCGCGCCGTAGACACACGCTGCGAGCGGCAGAATCAAGATCGCAAATGTGGTTTTTCGTGACACGGCTCAGCCAGTCCCAACGATGTATCATGCCGACGCCGGATTCCATCTGACTGGGGCGTCTGCGGTGCGGCAGATGAACGCCGAATGTCTTTGGGCCCTATCGAGGGGATAGTGAGCCGGTGAAGGTATCCACTGTCACGGCCACGGGAACAGGCGTTGGCCCCGCCAACGCAACCGCCGTTACACCTAAGCGGAGATAAGGGCCCTCCTGGCGCGACCGGGGCCACACTGGATCCCATGAAGCGCATATCCCCAATCTTGATCGCCCTGATCGTCGTAACCGGCTGTCAGTCCGACGATTCGCCCAACGACGATGGCGGCGCGACGGACAGCGGCGCCCGCGATGCAGCCGCCGACACCCGGCCCCCTCCGGCTGACGGCTCGCCGATCCCTGACGCCGCTCCCCGGAACAGCGGCGTGTGCCCGTCGCCCCTGCCGGCGAGCTGGATCTTCTGCGACGACTTCGAAGGCGGCGACCCGGACGCGTCCAACTACTTCGAGCGGAACTTTCGCGACGGCGCGTTCCGCCGGACGATGGCTCAGTCCGTTTCGGGGAGCTACTCGATGGAGGTCCAATGGGACACGGGGACCGTCGAGGCGGGCAACCTCAAGGTGAGCTTCGGCGATACGCCCATGGGCGCCACCCACCGAGCCGAGGAGACCTTCGACGAGGTCTACTGGCGCATGCGGGTGCGCCACGAGGCGGGGTGGACCGGCAGCCCGGCCAAGCTCAGCCGCGCGACGATGTTCGTCGGGGGGGACTGGAGTCAGGGTATGATCGCCCACCTCTGGTCCGCTGGGGACGTGCTCCTCGGAGACCCCGCCTCGTGCGTAAGCGGAGGCTCGCCGACCTGCAGCGGGTACAACGACTTCGATGAGCTCCAGTGGCTCGGGCAGATGCGCGGCACAACGCCCATCTTCGCGACCGCCGACTCGGGACAGTGGCGATGCGTCGAGGGGCACGTCCGCCTGAATACGCCGGGGGCGAGTGATGGTGTTTACGAGTTCTGGATCGACGACGATATCCAGAGCGCCCGCACCGACATGAACTGGCGCGGCTCGTACACTGGGCACGGCATCAATGCGGTCTTCTTCGAGAACTATTGGAACGACGGATCGCCGAGGCCGCAAAAGCGCTGGTTCGACGACCTGGCCATCGCGACGACCCGCATCGGGTGCGATTAGCGTCCTGTACGGTCGCCTTCGCGAGTTTTTCGGTCACGAATCTGCTCGCTAATGCCACAACGGGCTGATGAGGTTCTTCAGCGGAGTTCTTTCCATGGCGCTGGTCGTCGGCCTCCTGGCCACCTCGACCGCCCAAGCAACGTGTTTTTGCATGCTCCGGCGTCCTCAGCCGTCCGTGCGTGTAGGGAGCTCGGTGACTCGCGACGAGGCCTATAGCCCGGCGGCGGCCGTATTTCTGGTTCGGGATGGGATGCGGACCATCATGACCATCGAGGCCGCGTATGAGGGCCCGATCACCGAACTGTCGCTGGTCATCCCCGTCCCCCATTCCCTCGAACGCGGCGACGTGCGCACTGTCCCGGGCTCGGTCTTTCGCAATCTGGACCGACGCACGGCCCCGAAGGTGCAACACGTTTGGCCGGCGTGTCAGCGCCAGCGCCGCCGCGCGGCGCGTCCGAGCTCCGCCGGCAGGGGGCTCGGGGGCGCCTTGGCCGAAGGCGCGGAGCCTTCGCCAGAGGACCTCGGGATCGCCATCGAAGACGAGTGGGAGGTCGACGAGTACGACATCACGACTCTCGATGCGGGCCAGTCGGCGGGCCTGCTCACGTTCCTGCGCGGCCGCGGCCTCGAGCTACCGGCCGCAGCCGAGCCGGCCCTCAGAGCCTACATCGAGGCGGGCAACAGATTCGTGCTCGTGAAGGTGGACCCCGCGCGCGCCAACCGGGTGGGCGAGCAGATGGTGCTCTCTCCGATTCAGCTCGACTTCGAGTCCGAGGACCTGATCGTGCCGGTGCGCCTCGGCACGCTCAACAGCCCGGGAGAACAGGAGCTCTTGCTCTACGTGCTCTCGGCCGACGGGCGCTATGAACTCGCCAACCGCCCGTCGATGCTCTCGCCTACGGACCTTCGACTCTCACCGAGGTGGGACGGGGGCGTGGCCAGCTTCTACTCGGGCCTCATGGAGGAGATGTTTCGCCAGCACCCGGGCGCCGGCGTCACCGAGTACTCGAGGGACCTCGGCCGCGGCGTCTCGCCTTGGTTGGTCCGACAACTCGGGCTCGAGCGGATCAACGGCGGGGCGACCGACCCGCGGCGTCGGGGACGCATAGGGCGTTCGGGCAGGTCTCGCCGCTACACGCTCACGCGCATCCGGCATCGCTACGGCAAGGACCTCGCCGACGACCTGGTGCTGCGGCCCGCCGCGCCCATTCGCTTGACGCGACGCTGGCGCGGCGGCGGCAACCTCAACCAGTGGACCCCCGAGGGGCGCAACAACTACCACACGCGCTTCGTCGTCATGCATCGGGGCCAGAGTTGCCCATCGCGGGCTCAACAGCGGTGGCGCGCGCGTCGATACGCGACCTCCGACCAGATGTGGAGCCGCGGTGACGACGTCAATGCCGTGTGGCCGGGCGAGGTGCTGCTCGACCGCGTCGATTCCCTCGGTATCGAGCCGGGCTCCTCTGCGCCGGTGCGGCCCCCGACGGCGCCGTTAGCCCCGGCCTCTCCTTTCGCGAAGAAGCGGGGGTCGGGCCAGGCCATCCCCATGGGCGCGGGGCCTCTCCCGGCGCCGTCCCCAACGCCTGCGGCATTACCCATGACTCCTTCCCCTGCGACCGAGGACGGATTGTTCGGAGGCTGCAGCACTTCCCGCATGGCGTCGGGCGCGCCGACCGGCCTCCTATGGCTGACCCTCTTCGGCCTCGTCTCGCTGAGGCGCCGCCGGCGCCTCTCGGCCGAGAGGGCTTCTGGCGAATAGACGAAAGGGAGCATGGCCAGCCGTCGTTGGACCCGTTTAGAAATCGAGGCCAACGGGGGCTTCCGTTGAGGGGGTCGCGGGCCTAGGCGCCCCGTACGCTGGGAAATTCACGGTCTATCGCTGGCGGTCCCCTCCGCTTTCGCCCCTCGCAAATCGTGCTAACTCAGACGGCTTCACCATGGGCACCCCCAACGAGACGACGCCGGCCGCGCCTGCGGGCGAAGCTGCGGCCCGAGGCGGGGCCCAAACGGAGCTGCCCTTTGGCGCTCCCGGTGCCCAAGAAGCACCAGAGGCCCAAGAGGCCCAAGAAGCACCAGAGGCCCAAGAGGCCCAGCGAGCGCCGGTCGCTTCCGAGCCGGAGCCTGAGAGCGACCCGGACCTCGAGCGCATCACCGCCGAAGAAGAGAAGGTCCTCCGGCGTGTGCGTCGCACCGTCGCCGAACGCCCCCCGCGGCGCCGGGTACCGATCATCGACTACGACGCCGAACTCATCGCGCTCCGCGATCAGGTCAACGAGGCGCGCCTCGAAGACGTCCCGCCCCTCATCGAGGAGATGGAGCGCCTGCAGCAGGTTGCGGCCCGCCGCGCCAAGGTCCGGGTCGGGGCCGTCGACCGGGAGTCTCCGTACTTCGGCCGGATCGTCATCGAGGACTCGGAGCGGCGCCGGGAGGTGCTGATCGGGAAGTCGACCTTCCTCGATGGCAAGACGGGGATCAGCATCGTCGATTGGCGCGACGCCCCCGTGAGCCGAATCTACTATCGCTACGAAGAGGGCGACGACTACGAGGAAGTCTTCGGCGGCCAAGAGGTCGAGGGCGAGGTGATCACCCGCCGGAGCTTCGCCATCGCCGGCGGCGAGATGCGACGCATCGCCACACCCCAGGGCACCTTCATTCGCGCCTCTGACGGCGTCTGGCGTCGGGCGGCGACGAGCGCGGCGAGGCTCGAAGGAGGGCAGGGCGCCGCCATGCGCCCCGAGAAGCACCACCGGCCGGGCAAGCTCGGCACCGGCTACGACGACGGCCGGGACGACAAGCACCTGTCGGAGATCGCGGCCCTCATCGACCCGCGGCAGTTCGAGCTCATCACGGCCCGGGACTCTGGCCTGGTCGTCATCCAGGGTGGAGCGGGGAGCGGCAAGACCACCATCGGGCTGCATCGCCTCGCCTACCTCGCGTTCCAGGACCGCAAGCGCTTCCGGGCCGACCGCATGCTGGTCATCGTCTTCAATGACGCCCTCGCCCGGTACATCTCCCGGGTCCTCCCCGCCCTCGGTGTGCCCGGGGTGTTGGTGACCACCTACGAGCGCTGGGCCCACCGATTGCGCACCCAGCATCTTCCCAACCTCCCCGGTCCCTACGACGAGGACACCCCCAGCGCGGTCGTGCGCCTCAAGAAGAGCCCGGCGATACTGAGAATCGTCGACGAGTGGATCGCGGCCCGGGCCGCCGAGGTGGACCAGAAGATCACGGACCAGGCGAACTCCCTCGAAGGCGCTGGGCTGGCCCTCGACCGCTGGCGGCGCACTCGGGGGGAGCCCGCCGGCCATCGCCTCGACCTGCTCGGCCGTTTCCTGAAAGACCCGAAGTCCGAAGCCCATAAGATTCCCCTCGGCTCACGCCATGCCCTCGAGCGCCTGGCCGGGGAGCTGCGCCGGACCAGCCTCGATGTGGTCGGAGCGTGGGCCGACATCCTCACGGACGAGGGCCTCCTCCGCGACGGACTCGCCCGCCACGGCCGGGAGGAGTTCAGCGACGCGGAGCTGCGCACGGCCTCGGAGTGGTGCGCCCGGAAGTGCTCCCGGGCCATCGTATACCAAGAAGAGATGGTGGCCCGCGGCGGTCGCCAGCGCCGCGGGCGGCGCGATGATGACGATGAAAGCCAGGAGGCCGACGACGGCTACGAGAGCGACGAGTTCATCGCCCTCGACCGAGAAGACGATGCGATCCTCCTGCGTCTCGTTCAGAAAATGCGCGGCGCCCTCGGCCGCAAGCGCGGCGCGCTTCGGTACGAGCACGTCTTCCTCGACGAAGCCCAGGACCTCAGCCCCGTCGAGATGGGCGTCATCCTCGACACGGTCTCGGCTCAGAAGAGCGTGACCATGGCCGGAGACCTCGCCCAGCGCCTGCACCTCACCAACGGGTTCAGCGATTGGAAGACCTTACTCGGTGACCTCGACCTCGGCCACGTCGCAGTCGAGCCCCTCAAGTTGAGCTACCGCTCGACCCACGAGATCATCGACTTCGCCAACGACGTGCTCGGTCCCCTGCGCAACGAGGAGCCAGGCCAGGCTCAGCGCAGCGGGGCGCCCGTCGAGCTCTTCCGCTTTGCCCATGCCGGGGATGCCGTCGCCTTCCTCGGCGAGGCGATTCGCGACCTGATGGCCACAGAGCCCCAGACCTCGGTGGCGGTGATCGCCCGGTACCCGGAGCAGGCCGACGTCTACTTTCAGGGCCTCCAGAACGCCGAGGTGCCCAACGTACGCCGCATCGCCGAGCAGGACTTCCCGTTCGAGCCGGGGGTCGACGTCACCGACGCGCGGCAGGTCAAGGGCCTCGAGTTCGACTACGTCATCCTCCTCGAGGTGAGCGCGGCCGCCTATCCCGAGGAGGCCGCGGCCCGGCATCTCTTGCACATCGCCGCCACCCGAGCCGCCCACCAGCTCTGGGTGACGACGACGGGAGAGCCTTCATTGCTCATCCCCGAAGCTCTTCGCGACCGAAGCTACTGACCACGGCCCGCGGGTGCTAAGATGTACCCACGTGCTGCGTCTCGCGCTTATCTTCGTGTTTTCGGCGCCCATGGTCTTGGGAGCGATGACCCTCTCGGGCTGCGGGGTCGACGAGGACGCCTTGCTCCTCGAGGTGACCGTCGATGCCTACGTGCAGACGATCGAGGTCGAGACCCGGCTGCTCCAAGCCGATGGGTTCTTCGACGAGCAGAGCAAGACCATCGACCGGGACGCCGCGGACATTGCCGGTGACCCCATGCGAATTGCGATCTCCCTGACTGCGCCGGGGACCGTGGCGGTCCGTATCGCGACCCGAGGCGTCGACGGTGACGTGAGCCACCGGGCGCTGCGTTGCTATCAGGTTCAGGGCATCGTTCGGGGCGCGTTCGCTTTGGCCGATACGGCTGTCGCGGACGCCGACGGTGACGGATGGACGGGGGACCTCGCGGCGGGGTGCGGAGAGCCCTGCAATGATTTTGCGTGCCCTGCCGAGTTCGCAGATTGCGATGACGGCGCGTTCGGTACGAACCCGGGGATCCACGAAGACTGCGGACCCGACGTCAACTGCAACCCGGATGACGACGTCGCCTGTGCCGACGTCGATGGGGACGGCTACCAGGCCTGTCCCGTCGGGCAGAGCAATCTGGATTGCGATTGCGACGATACGGATGAGACCGTGAATCCGGGTGTGGTCGAAGATTGCGGTGCCATGCGAGACCTGAACTGTGACCGGATCGTCGGGGGGCTCTGCGACAACGACGGAGACACGTTCTTCGAGGACGTCGACTGCGACGACGATGATGCCGCGATCAATCCATCCATCATCGAGAGTCCGGCTTACTGCAACGGCATCGATGACAACTGTGATCGCGTGGTCGACGAAGGCTGCCCGTCGGAAGACATCGATGGCGACGGCGTACTCCCAGAGGACGGGGACTGTGCGCCCTGTGAATCCGGGGTTCATCCCGGCGCGCCCGAGGCCTGCGGTGATGGGGTCGACCAAAATTGCTCCATGGAAGACATGGCCTGTGCGGCGGGGGACGAGGACGGTGACGGCGACCTGTCGCTCAGTGTTGGCGGCAGGGACTGCGACGACTCCGACGCAGAGGTGTATCCCGGGGCGCCAGAGCGGTGCGCTCCTTTGGCCGCCGGCGTCGATGATGACTGCGACGGGATGGTCGACGAGGGTTGCATGAGCCTCGATGCCGACGGCGATGGCTACGTGGAGGTCGGCGTTCTCGCGGCGTGCGAGGGCGATGCGTCCCGCAACCCCGGCGCGGTGGAGGTCTGCGACGCGGTCGATCAGGATTGCGACGGGCTCGTCGACGAGGGGTCGGCGGCTCCGGGCACGGCCTGCCTTCGGGTGGACGACACGACTAACGCACCCGTCTTTTTCGACACCGACATGGATCACTGCGGCGGCTGCGCGATGCAATGCAACGAACCCGGCCAGGCTGTCGCCGACCAATGCATCGGCGGCGTCTGTGGATGCCGTGATGAGGGCGGCGCGGTGTGCGCCGTTGGTGAGAACTGCTGCCAGGGCATGGGGAGCGCTGGCGGGTGTCACGACCTTTCGGAGTCATTCGATGCGTGCGGGGACTGCAACGTCGGCTGCGACGGGGCTACCGCGAGCCAGTGCGTCGGTGGGACCTGCCGGTGCGGGGTAGGCAACGCGTGTCCCGGCAGCGAGCACTGCTGTGGTCGGGGTGACGGCGGGGCGTGCGTGGACTTTCAGGTAGATCCGAACAACTGCGGCGAGTGCGGGGCTCAGTGCGGGGCGGACGAAACCTGCGTCGGCGGTCTGTGTAACTGTTTCGGTGAGTCCGCTACCAATATCCGCCGCGAAGCATGCACGGGCAATCAGTCCATCTGTTGCCCGAGGCATGGGCGATGCGCCACGAAGTGCTAGCCAGTCTCTTTGCACCCCTTGGTCTGAACTGGCTCGCCCTCGAAGGCGACGGGGTCGTCGTCGTCGACAAACCCGCCGGCATCGCGAGCATCATCGGAGAGGGGCACGGCTCGGGTGACCTCGTCTCGCGCCTCGAAGCCGTGCGCGGTGAGACGCTCCGTTGCCCCCAGCCCCTCGATGCGGCGTGCTCGGGCCTCGTCGTTTTCGCCCAAGCCGGCAAGGCCTCGAAGGCCCTCGCCGCGGCCGCCGAGGGTGGGCACCTCGTCGACCGTTGGCTCGCCCTGACCACCGGGCGTCGGGCGGTCGATGGTGTCCTCGAGCACCGCGTAGAGAAGAGCGGCCGGGGGCTCGTCGCCAAGGAGTGTCGGCGAGGGGCGGCCAACGCCGTAACCCGTGTCCGGGTGCTCGAGCGCGGCCCTGGGGGGACTCTCGTGGAGCTCATCGTCGAGCGCGGCCGTCCGGCTCAGCTTCGGGCCCAGCTCGCCGCTGCCGGGGCGCCGATCGTCGGGGATCGCGAGCGCGGCGGCGCGGCGGCGCGGCGCCTGATGCTCCACGCGGCCCAGATGACTCTCCCCCGAAGCCTCGGCGGCGAGACCGTGCGGCGTGCCGAACCCGACGAACTCTTGGCGCGCATCGCATCTGCCCAGGACGCGCCACCGGACTCCATCCGGGAGATCACGGTGCGTTTGCGAAGCGCCGCTGTGCGTCGCTTCGGCCTCGCTCGAGTCCGAAGCGCCGGGACCGCGGCCGCCGACGGGACCGCGACGACAACGGCGTTCCGAGTCGCCAACGCCGAAGGAGACGGCCTCCCCGGCCTCGCCCTCGATGTCTATGGCGACTACCTCGTGGCCCACCTCTACCCGGACCGGCTGCCGGTCACCGAGGACCAAGTCCTCGATGCCCTCGGCGGCCTCGGCGCCGCAGGCGTCTACGTGAAGCGCCGCCGCGCCCAGTCGAACGACCTGGTCGATACCCGCCGCGACGACGTTGCACCGGCCGCTGCGGTTCGTGGTGATTCGGCGCCGGATGAGCTCGTCGTCTTCGAGGAGGGGGTGCCCTATCTAACCCGCCTCGGTGACGGCCTCAGCACCGGTCTCTTCCTCGACCAACGGGACAACCGGCGACGGGTCCGCGAGTGGGCCCGGGGTCAGGCCGTGCTCAATCTCTTCGCCTACACCTGCCCCTTCACCGTCGCCGCCGCGGTGGGGGGAGCTACGCGGACGGTGAGCGTCGACGCCGCCGGGCCGGCCCTCGACACGGGGCGGGCGAACGTAGAACACGCTGCGGGGCCGGGCGCGCACGAGTTCCGAAAGGGTGACGCCTTCGTGGCCCTCGACGCTGCGAAGAAGCGGGGTGAGGGCTTTGGGCTCGTCATCGTCGACCCGCCGACCCACTCGACCACCCGAGGCTCCCGGTGGACCAGCGGCAAGGCGTGGGTGGACCTCGCGGGGCGATGCCTCGGGGTCCTCGCGGATGGCGGCAAGCTGCTCGCGTGCAGCAACGACCGCCGGATGACCCAGAGAGTATTTCGCGGTCACCTCGAAGCGGCCCTCGCCGCCGACGGCCGCCGAGGCCGGGTGCGCCTCTATGACCCGCCCGACGATTTCCCGCCCCCGCCGGGGGAGGGGGCGCATTTGAAGACTGGGGTGATTGAGTTGGGCTAGGCGGATGGCGATGCGAACGGGAACACGGCTGTCGCCGTGCATGGCTTCGCTGTCGAAGTCCGTGGAGCTGCACGGGGACAGACTTGTGGACGCGTCCGGGCGCAGCCCGGATGCCAGTCAACAACCCCGCCGCCGCGGCGACGATCCCAGCTGGCGAGCGGCACGGCACTACCGGCGCCGCTACGGTCGGCCTGTCGGCTCTGCACGCCTCCGGCGCGCTCCCGCCTCGGGCCGCCTACGCGGCGCCTTCTTGTAAGGGGTCGAGCCAGCGTATAGTCGCCGAATGGACCACGACGCACCGCTGACGCCTATTCATGTCATTCAAGGTGAGAGCGCCTTTTCGCCTTTCGCGGGGAAGACGGTGAAAGTGCGAGGGGTGGTCACCGGCCGAGGCCGTAAGGGCTACTTCGTACAATCCGAAGAGCGAAACACGAACCCTCGCTGCTCGGACGCGATCTTTGTCTTTAGCCCGCGGCGGAAAGCCAAGGTCGGATCCTTCGTCGAACTCACCGGCCGAGTGCTGGACTATGTCAGAGACGAAGGCGGCAGACCGACCACTCAGCTAAAGCTGTTCGAGGCGATCATCCTTGAAGAAACGGGCCCCGAAGTGTCGCCCATTTGGCTAAATAATGCCCTTCTTCCAAGCGACGCGACGAAACTCGCTCAAACACTCAACGGCCTGGAGGGCATGCTCGTCGGCATCGAAGCGGGAGCGGTGTTCACGGCGCCGAGCAATCCTTATGGCGACTATGTCTGCGTTCCCAAAGACGTTGTCGCAGCAAGGGCGAGCAACGGCGGCATTCTGGTAGACCCAGAACACCCAAGTCGCTGGTTCCCTGGATTTCGAATCGTCAACCGCAGCGCCGCACCAAAACTCAACGTGGGTGCGACGTTACTGCAGCCGGTCACCGGTCCTCTCAACTACCGTGCGGATGCCTTTCAAATCGTCGCGCGCTCCGCCGTGAAATTCGAGAACGCGCAGGTTCCTTACAGCCAAGTGTCTTTTGAGGCACGTGAGCACGCTACGACGATTCTTACGCTCAACGGCTTCAACCTGGATGCACACCTCGAAGACCTCAGCTTGGTCGAATCTCGCCGCGATGTGGACGACGATGTTCGTTACGGTCGATTCGAGCTGCTGGCGAAGGCGATCGTAGAGCAAGCGGACTCACCGGACATCATCGCGCTGCAGGAGATCCAAGACAACGACGGCGCGGAAATCACGGACGTCGTTGATGCCACCGACACGTACAAGCAGCTTGCCAAAGACATCTTGTTTCTCGGTGGACCCGAGTACGCTTGGGCCGACATTCCGCCAGCACGCGGAGCGGATGGAGGTCAGCCGGGGGGGAACATCCGAAATGGCTTTCTCTACAATCCCACCCGCGTCGCGATTGAAGCCGGCTCTCTTCGACGGCTCGGAGACAATAGCGAAGCTTTCGACGGATCTCGAAAGCCTCTCATGGCGCGATTCAAGGTGCTCTCCTCCGGGGCCTTCCTTGATCTGGTCAACGTACACCTGGCTTCGAAGCGTCACCAGAAGAGCATCTTTTCACCCGAGCAACCTGGGTTTGACCCACGTGAACCCGTTCGGATCGCTCAAGCCCAGCTGATTCGTCGGGCCCTCGAGGATCGACAAGACTCCGTTGATTACTACGTCACGGGAGACTTCAACGACTTCGAGTTCAGCCCTACTCTGCGTGCTCTTTGCGGCGAGGACGGCTTCAACATGGTGGAAGCACTAGAGCCGAACGAACGCTTCGACTACAACCACCGAGGACAACTTCAAGTGTTGATGCATGGTGTGGTCCAGCGCAGTGCCCATGAAGAAGGACGGGTCAGCTATCAGATCCTCCACGGCAACGAACTTACCGGAGTCAAACCCGGCGCAGACACCTGCAAAGCCTCCGACCACGCCTACGTTATCGCGCAGATCAAAGTATCCGCGTAACAGGAGTAAAGATCCGACCCAGGTGTGCGCCAGGAAGCCAGGATGAGGAGGAAGCGATGAAATAGTTCAAAGCGGAAACTTCATGAAGTGAGTCAGTGGGTGAGAATCCCA